>JAFQFI010000030.1 GCA_017398655.1 Clostridia bacterium | reverse complement strand
TTCTGTTGTTGTATTAATTTGCATATATATTGTTTCTGCAGAAATTTTTTCTGCTTCACTAAACGATAAGTTATCTGCATAAACAATTTTTTCATTAAAGCCACCAAAAAGATACATTCCACCTATACCAAGGCCGAACACACCAATAACACATAATAAAGTTAGTGCAATAATTTTAAATACTCGCTTCATAATTACTCCTATTGTAGTATGAGCATATGTACATATAAAAATAACTTATATTAATAAAATAGGCATTAAAAAATAAAAAAGAGTTTAAGCCATTTTAAATGCATTTATACTCTTTAATTATATCTTTTGAACAAGTCAAAAGTCAAACAAAATTGATAGAGAGTTAAAAACAAAAAGACATATAAAATAAAAGTAAAAAAGTGTTTTTTTAAAAATTTTTTTATTAAAAAAAATAAAAGTAAAGAAAATTTAATTATCCCCTTTACTTTAATTTTTGTTATTTAAATTTGATATATTTTTAAAATTGTTTGATAGTAAAAACTCACTTAAAACATCTTCAAATTTTGAGTTTTTATAATAAAAAACATCAACTTTTAATGCAATTATATTAACAGAAATAAAACCTTCATTGTTAAAAATACCTGAATTTAAAATACTTCTTCTATCTTCAAAATTGTTAAAAGCAAGAACTAAACAATTTATGTTTTCATTAATATTATTAATTAAATAATTGGCAGTTATTTTTGGCTCTTCTTTTATAAGCACTTCCAATATAAAATAATCGCTATAAATTTTGTTATTTGCTTTAATATTTACTTTTATTTCTATACTGCCCTCTTCCAATGCAATAATATTATTATCTTCTATTTTTACTTTTTGGCTATTAAAACTAAAATTATAATTTTCTATTTCATCAATATTAGTATTAATTTTTAAGTCCTTTATACATATACTTTCTTCTACAAATATACTGTAATTTTTGTCTAATAAATAAAAATAGTATTCTTCACTATTACAAGCAAATAAAACACATGTAGCACACAATATAATCGACAAAATACAACAAAATTTTCTCATTTCTTACTGATTATACTTTATAGAAAATAATTATCAAAATAAATAATAAAAAAATGTTATAAATTAATAAAATAAATAATATTTAAAATAAATTAACAAACAAATAAAAAATAAAAAAAAGATGTATTGGCTAACACATCTTTTTTTAATATATAAATTATTTTAGTTTTATTGAAGAAATTAATTAAAAAATTAAATTAATTCAACAAGGCACATTTGAGCATTGTCACCGCGTCTAACTTCAGTTTTTAATACTCTTGTATAACCACCAGCTTGACCTTTTTCTTTAATTCTTTCTGCATATTTAGGTGCATAAACATTAAAGATTTTTTCGATAAGTGGGTGATAAATATCTTTTGTTCTTTCAACAAAATTTGCTTTTGTTTCTTTAGGTTGTCTTACTTCTTGTCTATCAAAAAGTTTTGACATAATTTTCCTTCTAGCATTAAGTTTGCTAGGACCATCATTGAGAACTTCTCTCTTAACCTTTACGCCTTTGCTGTCAACATCATTTTTAACAACTTTAACAGTGTCTTGATAAGTATTGATAGCAAGAGTTAAAATCTTTTCTACATAACTTTGAAGAGTTTTTGCTCTTGCAATAGTAGTAGTAAGTTTTCCGTCCCACAAAAGAGAACTTGCTTGGTTACGAATTAAAATTACTCTTTCTTTAGTTGGTCTATTTAATTTAGCAATAGTAGCCATAATTTTCTCCTTTAAAATTTAAGTAAAATTATAATTGATAAAGATTATTCTTCATCATTTCTAAGTGATAAGCCCATACTTTCAAGTTTATTAATAACTTCTTCTAAAGATTTTAAGCCAAGGTTTCTTACCTTTAACATATCATCTTTAGATTTTCTTGTTAAATCTTCTATTGTGTTGATATTAGCTCTCTTTAAGCAGTTATAACTTCTAACTGACAAATCCATATCTTCAATAGACATTTCCATAACCTTAACTGGCTTATCTTCTTCGTGTGAAACTAAAATGTCAACGCCATCCATAATGTCGATAAGATCAACAAATAATTGGATATGATCTTTAACAATTTTAGCAGCAAGACTAATAATTTCTTTAGCACTCATTGTACCGT
This sequence comes from Clostridia bacterium, assembly GCA_017398655.1. Lineage (GTDB taxonomy): Bacteria > Bacillota > Clostridia > Christensenellales > UBA1242 > UBA7862. The sequence continues at coordinate 33,208 of JAFQFI010000030.1, read as the reverse complement.
TTGTTTGTACATCAAGTGTAAGTTTATCATAGTCAATTGATTGACCAACACGAGTGCTTTCAACACTATAGTTTACAGCTTTAACAGGTGTAAAAATAGAGTCAATAGCAATGCAACCAATAGGATATTCTTCTTTTTTGTTCTTTTGAGCAGGAACATAACCTCTACCACGACCAATAATGATTTCCATATTAAGATTTGCATCATCATCAAGAGTACAAATTTTAAGGTCAGGGTTTAAAATTTCTACTTGGTCATTAAGTTCGATGTCACTTGCATAAACAACACCAGCACCTTTTTTCTTTAAGTACAAAGTAGTTGTAAAATCTTCATCTAAAACACTTGTTTTAACAGCCAAGTTTTTTAAATTTAAAATAACATCTGTTACATCTTCAGTCATACCAGGTACGCTTGAAAATTCGTGTTGAATACCATCGATTTTAATTGCTACAGCAGCAGCTCCCGGTAAAGAGCCAAGAAGAGTTCTTCTTAAGCAGTTGCCAAGTGTAATACCAAAACCTTTTTCTAAAGGTTCAACAACAAATTTTGCAACACTGCCATTTTCTTTTTCTTCAGCAATAACTCTTGGTTTTTCAATTTGCATCATAGAAATTTTCCTCCTTATCTTGAATACAACTCGATAATCATATGTTCTTGAATGTTCAAGTCAATATCATCTCTCTTAGGTAATGCATTAATTTTACCAGTTAATGTATCAGAATTAAATTCTAACCATTTAGGCATAACAATTTTAATACCTTTAAGTTGTTTAAATTTTTCAATATCTCTTCTGCTTTCTTTAACAGAAATTTCGTCGCCTACTTTAACTGTATAAGAAGGAATATTTACTACATGACCATTTACACAAATGTGTCCATGGTTAACAATTTGTCTGCTTTCGCTTCTGCTGTCACCAATACCCATTCTGTAAACAACATTGTCTAATCTTCTTTCAAGTAAACTTAACATATTTTCACCAACAACGCCTTTCATGCGAGTTGCTTTTTCATATGATTGTCTAAATTGTTTTTCAAGAAGACCATATGCTCTTTTAACTTTTTGTTTTTCTCTTAATTGTTGACCGTAGTCAGTAACTTTTTTTCTACCTAAACCGTGTTGTCCAGGAACAACAGGTCTTTTTTCCATTGCACATTTAGGGGAAATACATCTATCACCCTTTAAAAAGAGTTTGCAACCTTCTCTTCTGCAAAGTCTGCAATCTGCACTTGTATATTTTGCCATATCTCTCTACCTCTCCTCTTAAATCCTTCTTCTCTTAGGAGGACGACAACCATTGTGAGGGATTGGAGAAACGTCACTAATTTTTGTAACATTAAACTCTGCAGCAGAAAGAGCTCTAATTGCAGATTCCCTGCCATTGCCAGGTCCTTTTACATAAACTTCGACTGATTTTAAACCTTGTTCTTTTGCAACTTTAGCAGCTGTTTCTACAGCTTGTTGAGCAGCAAATGGAGTGCTTTTTCTTGCACCCTTAAATCCTAATGAACCGGCACTAGACCAAGAAATAGTATTACCGGCTAAATCTGTAAATGTAACTACAGTGTTATTGAAAGATGCTTGAATATGAACAGCACCTTTGTCAATATTTTTAGTTTGTTTTTTTCTTCTAACATTCTTTTTAGCGTCAACTGCCATTTATATTAACTCCTTATTAACCTTTCTTTCTAGCTACGGTCTTCTTTGGACCTTTTCTTGTTCTTGCGTTTTGTTTTGTGCTTTGACCTCTTACAGGTAAACCTTTACGATGTCTAACACCTCTAAAACAACCAATTTCTGATAAAGCTTTGATGTTTAAAGAAACTTCTCTTGTTAAATCACCTTCAACAGTAAGGTTCTTTTCAATGTAATTTCTTAATGTAGCAACATCAGCTTCTGTTAAATCTTTAACACGAATATCTGGACTGATTTTTGTGTCATTTAAAATTTTTTGACTTGTTTTTCTTCCAATACCTTTAATGTATGTAAGACCAATTTCAAGCCTTTTCTCGTTTGGTAAATCAACACCAGCAATACGAGCCATATTTAATCCTCCATAAAACTAAAATTTTGTTCTTTTTTAATTATGTTTTTAATAATATTGATTTTTTTAAAAACAGATAATGTATATACACATAAATGTAGATTTACTTTTTTTAAAAGTAAACAGCCGCCCACATTTAATGTTATTGTCAAAATTAAATCAATAAAAATGCAAGACTACTTTACTTAAAAATTAGCCTTGTGTTTGTTTATGTTTTTTGCTTTTTGAGCAAATAACCATAACTTTTCCTTCTCTCTTAATAACCTTGCATTTATCGCAAATAGGTTTAACAGATGGTCTAACTTTCATTTTTCTAAACTCCCATTTTTAATATTTTAATTTGATTTACTTCTCCAAGTAATTCTGCCCTTGGTTAAGTCATAAGGACTCATTTCTACCTTAACTTGGTCGCCAGCAAGAATTTTAATAAAATTCATTCTAAGCTTACCAGAAATATAGCAAGTAATGATAACCCCATTTTGAAGCTTTACTTTAAATGTAGCATTTGGTAAAACTTCGGTCACAACGCCTTCAGTTTCTAAACAATCTGATTTTGGCATAAATTCTCCTTTTTTTCAATAAAAACTTTAATCTTTGTGCATAATGCTTTCGTTTTTTATGAAAGTACTGATTTCAAAATCATATAACTTGTTAGTAGTTAATTTATCTTCAAACTTTTCAAAGTTTTTAAAGCAAGAAGACAAATGTTTAATTCTTTTTTTCTTAGGATTGTTTAATGGTCTGTACTTACCATCAACACAATAAGCAAAATCACCTTCAATATTAACAACTAAGTATTTTCTACCTTCGTCGTGTCCTTGCGAAGAAGAAACCAATTCACCAACTTTAATCACATCAACGCTCCTTTAAGTTAAAATTTCAACGCCGTTTTCAGTAATAAGAACAGTGTTTTCATAATGAGCAGATGGTGAACCATCTCTTGTTTTGCAAGACCAGCCATTTATTACAACTTCATAACTACCAGCATTAACCATAGGTTCTATGGCAATAACCATATTAGCTTTAAGTTTTGGACCAAGACCTGCAAAGCCATAATTTGGAACACTTGGGTCTTCGTGTAAGTCCTTACCCACACCATGACCAACCATATCTCTTACTACGCCAAAGCCGTGTTTTTCAACATATCTTTGAACGCTTGATGAAATGTCTCCAACGCAGTTGCCTGCTTTGATATTTTTGATGCCTTCAAAAAAGCTTTGTTTTGTAACATCAATAAGTTTTTGTTTAAGTTCAGAAATTTTTCCTACAGGAAAAGTTCTTGCACTATCTCCGTGGTATCCTTTGTAACAAGCCCCTACATCGATGCTAACGATGTCGCCTTCTTGCAAGGGCTTGTCGTCTGGAAAACCATGAACAACTACATCATTTACTGAAGCACATATGGAAGCAGGAAAACCACCGTAGTGCAAAAATGAAGGAGTTGCATTATTTTTTAAAATAAAATCATGAGCAATTTTGTTTAATTGTTTTGTTGTTACACCCGGCTTAACATACTTTTCAACCTCAAGTAGAGCGTTTCTTGTAATTTCACCGGCTTTTCTTAACAATTCAATTTCTTTGTCAGTTTTTATTTTAATCATAAATCGCCTTTTTTTATAAAGTTTTTAAAATTGCATCAACCAATTTAAAAGTTTCTTCTTTAGTATCAGTTGAAGTAATTTGTTCGTAAATGCCTTTAGCTTTGTAAAAGTCAATTACATCTTGTGGCAACTTTTGTTTTTCTAATCTTGCTTTAATTGTTTCTGGAGCATCGTCATCTCTTTGATAAACATCTCCACCACATTTTTCGCATTTATCACCAACCAACCAATCCAAATGAGTAGGATTGCCACAAACCTTACACATTCTTCTTTTTGATAATCTGTTGATAATTTCTTCATCATCAAGATGAATCATAATTGCTTTATCAAGTTCAACCATTTTATCAAGTTCTTTAGCTTGAGCTAAATTTCTTGGGAAACCGTCAAAAACAAAACCTTTTTTGCAATCTGGTTGTTGTAATCTGTCTACAACAATAGAAATTGTTAGTTCGTCAGGAACTAATGAACCTTGGTCCATATAAGCTTTAGCTTTTTTACCAAGTTCTGTTTGATTTGCAATATTTGCTCTGAATATATCACCTGTTGAAATATGAGGTAAATTGTATTTTTCGCAAATAATGTGTGCTTGTGTACCTTTGCCACTTCCTGGAGGTCCTAATAAAACAATTTTCATAATTTTCTTTCTCCTATTTTTTACTTTTTATATTATTTTAAAAAGCCCTTATAATTTCTCATTAAAAGTTGAGATTCAAGTTGTTTTTCAACTTCAAGTGCAGTAGAAACAACAATTAAAAGTCCTGTAGCACTAAAAGCATTAACAAGAGAACCTGTATTTAACAATGTAAAGATGTAAGTTGGAATCAAAGCAATTAATGCTAAGAAAATTGCACCCCACAAAGTAATACGATTAGAAACTTTTTTCAAATATTCAGCTGTTGGTTTACCAGCACGATATCCCGGAATAAAACCACCATTTTGCTGAATTTGACGGGAAACATCTTCAGGATTGAAGCTTATTTGAGAATAGAAATATGAGAAGAATAAAATAAGTACTGCAACAAGCAAACTATAAATCCAACTACCAGAACCCAAATAAGTTGAATACCACATATAAGCACTACCTTCTTCTGTGCTATACCAGAAGATGCTCATAATAAGTTGTGGAAAACTAATTAAAGCAGTAGCAAAAATAATTGGCATAACGCCTGAAGAGTTAATCTTCATAGGAATATTGGAGTTTTGACCTCCATACATTTTCCTGCCCTTAATTTGTTTTGCATATTGAACAGGAATTCTTCTTTCTGCATTGTCAATCCAAACAATAAATCCAAATATAACAATAAGAGCAGCAAAGAAAATTAATAAGTTCCAAATATTTTCAAGATTTGTACTTGAAATACCTGCTATATTATCAAATATTGCTTTACCAGCTGTTGATAAAAGACCAACAAAGATAAGTAATGATAAGCCATTACCAACTTTTAAAGATGTAATTTTATCGCCAAGCCAAACAGTAAACATAGAACCAGCAACTAAAATTGCAACAACTATAGCTCCTGTAAGCCAAACATTACCAAAGAAAATTGAAGTATCTAAACTTGATGATCCAAAACCTACAACAATACCTACTGCTTGAGCAATAGCCAATACTAAAGCGCAGATTTTTGTGTATTTAGCAATTTTCTTTTTACCATCTTCACCTTGTTTAGAAAGTCTTTCTAAAGCAGGTATAGCAACAGTTAATAATTGCATAATAATTGTAGCGTTGATGTAAGGAACAACACCAAGTGCTAATAAAGCACCATTTGTTAAAGCGTTACCACTAACAGCACTGATAATAGATAGGAAATCTCCACCTTCAGTAACTGAACTTGTAAAATTGCTAAGTGCAATTCCGGGAGTTGGTAACCAGCAACCAATTCTATAAATAAGCAACAAAAGTAAAGTAATTAATATGCTTCTTCTAACTTCTTTAATTTTAAATGCTTCTTTAAGGGTCTTAAACATTATACCTCCTCAATGGTACCATTAGCTTTTTTAATTTTCTTAATAGCACTTTCAGAAAATTTGTTTGCTTTAACAGTCAAAGCTTTTTCAAGCTTACCATTTCCTAAAATCTTAACGCCGTATTCTTCTACTTTAGAAAGAATACCTTTTTCGATTAATGTATTTGCATCTACAACTGAGTTTTCATCAAATTTGTTAAGATCTGAAACATTTACGATAGAATATTGTTTTTTGAAGTAAGAATTGTTAAATCCTCTTCTTGGCAATTTTCTAACAAGTGGCATTTGACCGCCTTCAAAACCAACACGAACACCGCCACCGCTTCTAGCATTTTGACCTTTATGACCTTTACCACTGGTTTTACCAATACCACTACCAATGCCACGGCCAAGTCTTTTTTGTGAAAATCTAGAATTTTCAGCAGGTTTCAATGATTGAATGTTCATTTAAAAATACACTCCTTTCACTAAAATTTTTAATGAATTATTTAATCCACATTTCAACAATTTTAAATTAAACTTTTGGTTTAAAATAAAATTGTTAAAATTAAAGTTGATTAAAATTAAATTTCTTCCACTTTAAGTAAGTGTTTTACCTTAAAAATACTTCCCTTAATGCAATCATTATTTGGGAAAATTTTAGTGGTATTAAGTTTTTTGAAACCAAGAGCTTCAATTACTTTAACTTGACTTTTGTCAAAACCGATAACGCTTTTAACATAAGTTACTTTAAGTTTTCCAGCATTCTTAGCTTTTTTTGTATCTTTCTTTTCCATATTAGTTATCTCCTACCCGCTTATAGTTCTTCAACAGATTTTCCACGAAGAGCAGCAACTTCTTCTTTAGTTCTTAACATTTTTAAACCTTCGATTGTTGCTTTAACTCCGTTAATTTTATTGTTTGAACCATGAGATTTGGTAACAATATCTTTGATACCAGCAAGTTCAACAACAGCTCTTGCACTACCGCCAGCAATAACACCAGTACCTTGAGGAGCTGGGAACATTTGAACAGTAGATGAGCTAAACTTACCAATAATGTTGTGAGGAATTGTAGTTCCAACAATAGGAACAGAAATTAAATTCTTTTTAGCAGCAGCAGTTGCTTTTTCAATAGCTTCTGGAACTTCGTTAGCTTTACCATTACCTACACCAACAAGACCATTTTTATTTCCAACAACAACTAAAGCACTAAATCTAAGAGTTCTACCACCTTTAACAACTTTAGCAACACGTCTAACTTCAACAAGTTTTTTGTCAAATTCGCTTTCTTCTCTACGAGTTGTAGGTTTTTCAGCTTTCTTTCTGTCAAATTTCTTGTTTGCTGGTTTTTCTGTGTTATAAGTTTTTAAAGTTGATTTTTCAGTTTTAACAACTTTCTTTTCTTCTGCTTTAACTTCTGTATTGTTTTCTGCAACAACTTCAGTGTTTTCTGCAGCAACTTCAACATTTTCTAAAACTTCGTTTTCCATATTTTCCTCCATTAGAACTCTAAACCTGCCTTTCTTGCGCCTTCAGCAACTTGCAATACTCTACCTGTGTAAAGATATCCGCCTCTGTCAAAAACAACATTTTTGATGCCTTTTTTAACAGCCAATTTGCCAACTAATTCACCAACAGCAAAAGCTTGTTCTGATTTAGTTTTATTTTTTAAAGTTTCAGCAAGTTCTTTTGAAAGAGTTGAAGCTGTACAAAGAGTTGTACCATTTTCATCATTTATAACTTGAGCATAAATGTTAGCTGTACTTCTATAAATGTTCAATCTTGGACATTCTTTTGTGCCAAAAACTTTTTTTCTTACTCTCAAATGACGTCTTTTTCTTTGAGCGTTTTTGTTTAATTTGTTAATCATATTTATCTCCAAACATTCTCTGATTATTTCTTACCAGAAACTTTTCCGACTTTTCTTACAACGACTTCGTCGCTATATCTTAATCCGTATGCATGATAAGGTTCTACAGGTTTAATACCTCTAACTTTTGCAGCATATTGACCAACTTGTTCTTTTGAAATGCCTTTAACAACTAAAGTTGTCATATCTGGGCATTCTAAAGTAATTCCATTTTCTTCAACAAGTTCAACTGGGTGTGAAAAACCAATATTTAACACAACTTTGTTGCCTTGTTTTGTAGCTTTGTAACCAACACCATTAATGATGATAGTTTTTGCAAAACCTTCATTAACACCTTTAACCATATTGTTGATTAAAACTCTGTATAAACCGTGTTTTGCTTTAACATCTGGAGTGTCATTTGGTCTTGTTAAAACAACTTGATTGTCTTTAACTTCAACCTTTATAACTTTATCAACTTTTTGGTTAAGTGAACCAAGTTTTCCGTTAACCAAAACATTGTTATTTTCATCTACAGTAACGGTAACACCGTTTGGTATTTCAACTGGTAATCTTCCTATTCTTGACATATTCTACACTACCTCCTTACCAAACGAATGCCAAGACTTCGCCACCAACATTTTGGTTTCTAGCCTCTTTATCCGTCATAATACCTTTATTTGTTGAAACAATAGCAATGCCTAAACCATTTAAAACTCTTGGAATATCGTGGCTTTCAGCGTAAACTCTTAAACCAGGTTTTGAAATTCTCTTTAAACCTTGAATAACTTTTTCGCCGTTAGGACCATATTTCAAAGTAACTTTAATTGATTTGTAATTGCCGTCGTCAATAAGTTCATATTTTTCGATAAATCCTTCGTTAAAAAGAATTTCAGCAATAGCATTTTTAGTTTTAGAAGCAGGGATAACAACTTCTGATTTTTTAATTGTCAATGCATTACGAACTCTTGTAAGCATATCTGCGATTGGATCAGTAACTATCATTTTCTCTCTTTCTCCTTTTTACCAACTTGACTTTTTAACGCCAGGAATTTCACCTTTATAAGCAAGGTTTCTAAAACAAATTCTGCAAATACCATATTTTTTTAATACAGCATGTGGACGACCACAAATTGAACACCTTGTATATTCACGAGTTGTAAATTTTTGCTTTTTTTGTTGTTTATTAATCATTGATTTTTTTGCCATAACTATTTAAACCTCTTTATAATTATCTTTTAGCAAAAGGCATACCCATTAATGAAAGTAATGAATAAGCTTCTTTATCAGTTTTGGCTGTTGTAACAATGATAACATCCATGCCTCTAACTTGTTCGACTTTTTCATAGGAAATTTCTGGGAAAATTAATTGTTCTTTAATACCCAAGGCGTAGTTTCCTCTACCATCAAATGCTTTAGGATTTACACCCTTAAAATCTCTAACTCTTGGAAGAGCAATAGCAATAAGTCTGTCTAAGAATTCATACATTGTATTTCCTCTAAGAGTAACTTTTGCACCGATTTTTTGGTTTTCTCTAACTTTGAAGTTAGAAATTGATTTCTTAGCAAGTGTAGGAACGGCTTTTTGACCAGTAATAGCTGTAAGTTCATCAAGTGCTAAATTGAAACTTTTTGAGTTATCTTTAACTGCACCAAGACCCATACAAACAACAACTTTGTCAATTTTTGGAATTTCCATAACATTCTTGTAAGAATATTCTTTTTGCAATGCTGGAGCAACGGTTTTCTTATAGAATTCACGAAGTCTAGCTGTATCTTTATTAGTTGCCATTCTCTATACCTCCTACTTTTCTTCTTTTTTAGCAGTTGCTTTCTTTGCAGCTGGTTTTTTAGCTGCTGGAGCTTTTTCTGCTTTTACTGTATTTTTTGTTTCTTTCTTTTCTGCTGTTTTTGCAGTTGCTTTAGCTGCTGGAGCTTTTGTTGCTTTCTTTGCAGCTGGTTTTTCTTCTGCTTTTACTTCAGCAGTTTTTGTTGTTGCTTTTTTAGCTGTTGCTTTTTTAGCAGCATCTAAAGTAGCACCACATTTTTTGCAAACTCTTACTTTGTTGCCTTTTTCGTCAACTTTGATTGCAACTCTTGTAGCTTTGTTGCAAGTTGGGCAAACAACCATAACATTACTTACAGGAAGTTTTCCTTCAACTTTAACAATTCCACCTTTATCTTGAGCAGATCTTGGTTTGTTGTGTTTAACTAAAACATTGATACCTTTAACAGTAACTTTGTTTTCTGCTGGGAAGCATTCCAAAACTTCTGCTGTTTTATTACTATCTTTACCAGTGAGAACTAAAACTGTATCACCTTTTTTAATGTTTAATTTAGCCATATTTTCTTATCTCCTTACAATACCTCAGGTGCTAAGGAAACAATCTTCATATAGCCATTTTCTCTAAGTTCCCTTGCAACTGGTCCAAAGATACGAGTACCTTTTGGTTGTTTTTGATTGTCAATAATAACAGCAGCATTGTCGTCAAATCTAATGCTTGAACCATCTTGTCTTTGAACACCTTTACTTGTTCTAACAATAACAGCTTTAACAACATCGCCTTTTTTAACAACTCCACCAGGAGTAGCTTTTTTAACAGAAGCAATAATTACATCACCAATATTGCCACTTCTTCTAAAAGATCCACCAAGTACTCTAATACACATAATTATTTTTGCACCTGTGTTGTCAGCAACCTTTAATCTTGTTTGTGGTTGAATCATAACTATCTTTCCTCCTATTACTTAGCTTTCTCTACGATTCTAAGAAGTCTAAAATGAGTTGTTTTGCTAATTGGACGAGTTTCCATAATTTCTACAGTATCGCCAACTTTGCATTCATTATTTTCATCGTGTACTTTAAACTTTTTAGTAACTTTTACGACTTTTTTATAAAGTGGGTGTTTAACATTTGAAACAACGGAAACTACACAAGTTTTTTCCATTTTATCACTTACAACAACACCAATTTTTGTTTTTCTATTATTTCTTTTTTCTTCCATCTTCTATACTCCTATGCCTTAGCCTTTTTATCAGAGTTAGTGTTGATATTTAACTCTCTTTCAGTAAGAACAGTTTTAATTTTTGCAATGTCTTTTTTCAAAGAGTTTAAAAGCATTGGATTTGCAAGATTGCCTGTTGCATGTTGAAATCTTAAATTGAATAATTCAGATTTAATTGCAACTAATTTTGCATTTAACTCGTCATTAGTTAAGTTTCTAATTTCTTTAATTTTCATTAAACTGCACCACCTTCTACAACATTTTCCTCAGCAGCAGGGGTAGAAGATACTTCTCTCTTTACAAATTTTGTTGTGCAAGGAAGTTTATGTCCAGCAAGTCTAAGTGCTTCACGAGCAACTTCTTCAGCAACACCTTTCATTTCGAAAAGTATTCTGCCTGGTTTAACAACTGCAACCCAAAATTCAGGATTACCTTTACCACTACCCATACGAGTTTCAGCAGGTTTTTTAGTGATTGGTTTGTCTGGGAAAATATCAATCCAAACCTTACCACCTCTTTTGATATATCTTGTCATAGCGATACGAGCTGCTTCAATTTGGTTTGAAGTAATCCAGCATGGTTCAGTAGTAGCCAAACCATAATCACCATAAGCAAGTTTGTTTCCTCTGGTAGCAATACCTTTCATTCTACCACGATGAACTTTTCTTCTTTTTACTTTTTTAGGCATTAACATTATTCTTTACCTCCTCTTTAGCAACAGGAGCCTTTTTTGAATATATTTCACCGTTATATACCCAAACTTTGATTCCTAAAATACCAAAAGTAGTTTTTGCTTGAGCAAAACCATAATCGATATCTGCTCTTAAAGTTTGCAATGGTAAACTACCTTGATGATATTTTTCACTTCTTGCAATGTCAGCACCATCTAAACGGCCACCAACCATTGTTTTGATACCTTTAACGCCAGCTTTCATAGCTTTTTGCATAGCTGTTTTCATAGCGCGTCTGAAGTGTACACGCTTTTCAAGTTGTCCAGCAATGCTTTCTGCAATTAAAGTTGCATCTGTATCAGGATTTTTAATTTCTTTAATGTTGATAGAAATTGATTCTGCTTTTGTAAGCTTCATAACTTCTTTCTTTAATGTTTCAACACCAGCACCCTTTTGACCAATAAGAACACCTGGGCGAGCTGTGAAAACATTTACAATTACTCTTTTTGCAGTTCTTTCAATAACAACTTTTGAAATAGCACATGCATAATATTTATTTTTAATAAAGGTTCTAATTGTATTGTCTTCTTTAAGGTTTTTAGCAAAATCGGCTTTGCCAACATACCACAAAGAATTCCAACCTTTATTGATTCCAATTCTAAGTCCGTTTGGACTAACTTTTTGTCCCATATTTGCTCCTTTACCTTACTTAGCCACGTCCAATATAACTTTTATATGGCTTGTTCTTTTTAAAATTTGGTCAACTCTGCCTCTACCTCTGATGTTTTGTCTTTTGTATGTAGCACCTTGACCAGAATAAATTTCTGCTACATATAGGTCTTGTTTGTTAAGACCTTTATTGTTTTCAGCATTTGCACCAGCTGATTCAACAACTTTGCAAACAAGTTCTGCTGCTTTATTAGGAGTATTAGCTAAAATAGCAACAGCGTCTGCATAACTTTTACCTCTTACAAGGTCCATAATGATATCAAGTTTTGTATTGCTAATTCTTAAGAATTTTGCAGTAGCATAAGGTCTTGTATCTCTTGTTTTGTTAATTCTTTCAGTTTTTTCTTTCATTCTTTTTGCCATTTTTCTACTTCTCCTTACTTACCCTTAGCCTTGTCAGCGCCATGACCTCTAAAAGTTCTTGTAGGGGCAAATTCACCAAGTTTATAACCAACCATTTCAGCTGTGCAATAAACTGGAATATGTTTTTTGCCATTGTGGACAGCGATTGTGTGTCCAACAAAATCAGGATAAATTACAGAAGCTCTGGACCATGTTTTAATAGGTTTTTTAGTATTAGATTCGTTTAACTCTTTAACACGATTGAACAATTTTTGTTCAACGAAAGGTTTTTTCTTTAATGATCTACTCATCTTTCAATAACTCCTTGTAAAATTAAGACCTACTAATAATAAATTTATTAGTGTTCTTTTTCTTATTTCTTGTTTTAAGTCCAAGAGCAGGTTTACCCCAAGGTGTGACAGGACTTGCCATACCAACAGGAGATTTACCTTCACCACCACCATGTGGGTGATCACAAGGGTTCATAACAACACCACGAACTGATGGTCTTACACCCATATGTCTTTTTCTTCCTGCCTTACCAATAGACATAATTTCATGGTCTAAATTGCCTACTTGACCAATTGTTGCTCTGCAATCAATAGGAACAAGTCTCATTTCACCACTTGGCATTTTTAATGTTGCATACTTACCTTCTTTAGCCATAAGTCTTGCAGCAATACCAGCAGCTCTTGCAATTTTAGCACCTTGGTTAGGACGAAGTTCAATGTTATGAACAACGCTACCAACAGGTATGTTTCTTAAAGGCATACAATTGCCGACTTTTACTTCAACTTCTACACCACTCATAACTTTGTCGCCAACATTAAGGCCTACAGGAGCGAGGATGTATGATTTTGAACCATCTGCATAATAAAGTAATGCGATGTTTGCTGTTCTGTTTGGGTCATATTCAATAGCTTCAACCCTTGCTGGAACATTATCATGATTTCTTTTAAATTCAATCATTCTATATTTTTGTCTGTTACCACCACCAATGTGTCTAACTGTGATTTTACCTTGAGCATTTCTGCCACCCTTCTTGTTTTTAACAGCAAGAAGTGATTTTTCAGGTTTCTTTTTAGTAAGTTCTGAAAAATCTTGAGTTGTTAAAAATCTTTGAGCTGGTGTGGTTGGATTATGTCTTTTTATTGCCATCTTTCTCTTCTCCTACCTTAGTTCAAACTTTCAAAGAATTCGATTGGTTTGCTTTCATTTGTTAACCAAACAATAGCTTTTTTATAATCGCTTGTGCGACCAACGCTTCTACCATTTTTTGTATTTTGTCTTTTTTCTTTACCTTTAACAATTAAGGTATTAACTTGTTTAACTTTTACTTTGAAGATTTCTTCAACAGCTTGTTTAATTTGAATTTTATTTGCGTTGATATCAACAACAAATGTGTATTTCTTGTCAGAAATTGTTGCGTAGCTTTTTTCTGAAAGAAGTGGTTTCTTAATAATATCGTATGCACTCATTATTTATAGGCCTCCTCTAACTTTTTGATAGCATCTTTTGTGATGTAAAGTTTAGAATTTGCAACAATATCGTAAGTTCCCAATACATCAGCGTAAGTAACTTTAAGGTTTGGAATGTTGTTTGAAGCACGAAGAACTGTATCATCTTTTTCTTTTAAAACAAACATTACATTTTTTCCATCAACTTTAAAGTTGTTTAAAATTTCTTGAACTAATTTTGTTTTTGGTTCTACAAGTGTAACTGCATCTAAAACAACAACTTCGCTGTCAGCAAGTTTAGCACTGATTGCACTCTTAAATGCTGCAACTTTCATAGTTTTGTTTACTTTTTGAGAAAAATCTCTTGGCTTTGGTGCAAAAATTATACCGCCACCCTTCCATTGTGCACTCTTAGTTGAACCTTGTCTTGCTCTACCAGTGCCTTTTTGTCTCCAAGGTTTTTTAGCATGACCTCTAACTTCGCTACGAAGAAGAGCTGATTTTGTACCTTGTCTTTGATTGTTGTTATAAGCAACAACTACTTGATGAATAAGAGCTTCGTTGTATTCGCAACCAAAAACTTCATCACTTAATGTAGTTTGGCCAACAACTTCTGCTTTTGTGTTATAAACTTTAACTTTAGGCATTATTGTACTCCTTATTTAGCTTTTTTAGCACTGCTAATTGATACGAGGCTGTCTTTGCTTCCTGGGATACTACCTTTAACTAATATAAGGTTTCTTTCCTCATCAACTTTAACGACTTTTAAATTTTGTTTTGTAACTTGTTCGTTACCATATTGTCCCGGCATTTTGTGATTTTTGAAAACTCTGCTTGGAGTTGAGTTAGCACTTAAAGAACCAACTTCTCTGTGTACAGGACCTGTACCGTGAGTCATTTTTAATCTGTGTGCATTCCATCTTTTGATGTTACCACTAAAACCATGACCTTTAGTTGTTCCTGTTACATCAACTAAATCACCTTCGTTGAAAACAGAACATTTAATTTCGTTACCAACTTCAAGTTCTGCAAAATTGTCAAGTTTAAATTCTTTTAAATATTTTTTAACTTCAACATTTGCTTTTTTGAATAAACCAAGTTCTGGTTTGTTTTTTGATTTTTCTTTTGCTTCGCCAAAACCTACAACAACTGCATCGTAGCCATCTTTATCAACTGTTTTCTTTTGAACTACTGTGCAAGGTCCTGCTAAGATAACTGTTACTGGGGTAACTTTGCCATCAAGGTCGAAAACTTGTGTCATACCCAATTTTTTTCCTAAAATTGCTTTTTCCATAATATGCTCACCTCTCAACCTTATAATTTAATGTTGATATCAACACCTGCTGGAAGGTCAAGTTTCATAAGTGAATCTACTGCCTTGCTTGATGGTGTGTAAATATCAATAATTCTTTTGTGTGTACGCATCTCAAATTGCTCACGACTATCTTTATATTTATGAGGTGCTCTGATGATTGTTACTACTTCCTTCTCTGTTGGAAGTGGTATTGGACCAGCAACTTGTGAACCTGATTTTGATGCTGCATCCATTATTCTTGTTGTAGCAAGATCAATCAAGTTGTGGTCATAAGATTTTAACTTAATTCTAATTTTTTGTGTTGCCATTTTCTCTCCTTATCCCATACTGACTATTTGATACACTTTACCGTGTGTGTCGTACCAAATACTCTTTAAAAAAAATCTTATTTAAAGATTTTTCGTCAGTTCGCTTGAATTTAATTCAAACTTGTCCACACAAATTCTCTATTTTTGCTGCTAAAAATAGTAACTTTGCGCTTCAACCCATTTTTTCACGGTGATACAATATTACTACACAATTGTCCACTCGTCAACCCCTTTTTTTTAAAAAAATGACCAAAAAAATGATTTTCAAATCTTTGTGCAAACTGCACAAAAGGAGTACCCTTTTAACCTTTAAAAAAGGTACTATTTTTAATGTTTTTTATATATAACAAAAACAGATATTATAGATATACAAAACAACTACTTTTAAATAAATAATAATCTTTATTTATAAGATACAGTATAAACAAACTTTTAAATAAGTAAATTTAGCAATACTACACTACACATAGACATTACACCTATGCCATAACCTTTATATAATAAAGAACAATATATATAAATATAATAATATATATATAATAAAAAAAAACACAGGTTTTACTTTACCTGTGTTATTATTTTTAATTATTAATCTTTACACTTAAAACTTTTACAGAAATGAGATTTTTCATTATTCATCTCGCCTGTTATTTGTATATTATCTCTATTGCACATACAACCATTAACATTATAACAACAATCACAAACATTACAACATACATTTGTTTCTAACTTAGTTTTATTTTTCACTTTAAACCTCCTATTACCTAATTAGTTTTTGTTTAAAGTTTAATTTTATACTTTTAATATTTGTTTGTTTTTAGTTGTTTAATTTTATTAATCTTTTTTTGCTTTACAACCACAAGATTTTTTACTACAAGTTTTTTCTTCTTTATTAGCAACCAAATCTTCGTTCAATTTATTAAGCATAAATTCAATATCAAGACCATGCACCATACCTGCTTCTGCAATAGTTTCCATTTGGCTCATAGGACAAGCAAAACAATGCATACCAAAACCTGTTAAAACATCTTTTGCATTAGAATAGTTTTTTAAAATCTCTCCAATTGTTGTATTTTCTGTAATTTTTGCCATTTTATAATTTCTCCTATATTATTAGTTTTTGTTCCTTTTTATTTTTTAATTCTATTTATTATACAAAAGTTAAAATATTTAATTATTAATCAAGTTTACTTTTACATACACAGCAACTCTCAGCAGTTGCAAAATTTTTAGCACCACAACAAGCACAAACCTTAAGTTCGTCAACTGACTTACCACACTTAGGACAGAACTTTGCATCACCTTGCATTTCTGCCCCACAATGAGAACAAGTTGTTTTGTTAGAACTTTGAGTAGATGAAGTTGTTGGTTCTGCAATACCTGCACTTGTTAAAATTTCTACAATACGATTATTTTTCTTTTGTTTCTTTCTACTATTAATCTTATCAATAAGAGTATCAACCAACTCATCATCAATGCTTAAATCTTCGTTTTTAGAAGCTTTTTTATGTTTTACAGGTTTTTGTTCAACCCCTGTTTCATTTGGCTCAGAAGACAAAATATTTGGCTCTGGCTGGCTATAATCTGGTGTAGTTGAAACTGTTGGTTCTTCAAAATAAGTTTGGGTTTGTGGCTCAACTGGCTCATCACCAAATTTTTGATTTTTCTTTATTGCATAAGGGTTTGTGCTATCATCAGTAACAGCACCTTGATTACCCAAAGAGTTAATATCAATTTTAGAAATATTTTCGGAAGATGGAACATCAACTCTTTCTAAGGAATTTATATGATTTGAATTTTCAAAAGAGTTTTCCCCTTTTTCATTTACATAAACAACACTTAAATCTTTTTGTAAATTATTCAACCTATCTTCAACAAGTTTTGCAACATCAACATTTTCTGTTTGTTTTGTAAATTCTTTTTTATCAATTGATTCTATTTGAGAAACATTTAAATGTTTTTTAGGTGCTACAATATTACCCACAAAAAACCTACATACTTCTACACCAAATGTTTGAGTGTGCTTGTTAACACCTTCTTCTATTGCCTGACAAATTTTTTCTTTATTATAAATAAAATCATCAATTGTAAATTTCTTACCATTTAAAGCTTTAGAACTTTCAAAACCAACAGTTGAACAAAGTTCTTTCATAATTTTTTTATTTCTAATAATTGCATAGTCATTGCATAAGGCATTCATAAATTTATCAACATCACAAACTCTAAAAGTAAAGGTGCCTTCTAATCTAATTTTAACTTTTTCGTCACCATTATACGCTGTTATCCTTTCAGCCGTTTTAAACATATTATGGTTAAATTCTTTTAAACGAACAAAATAAACATCACTTGTAATTGTTTTAGGAATAAAAAAACCTTTTTTAGTTAAATAAGATTTTGAAAATTTAAATAACTTTGGAATAGTATCTTCATTTATTTTATAAGTACCCGGCTGTAAAATATCACATACCTTATTGTAATAAACAAAAACTAAGTTATAATCCTCTTCTACAACTGCTTCAGAGCCAATTTTTACCATACCCTTTCTTAACCTAACAAAAGAAACCACATCATTTCTTTGGTGTGGCAAAAGGTTAATAGTTTTATTAAACATCATTTTAAATTTAGTAAATAAGCTCATAATTTTATGCAACAATTTTAACATAACAAAAATAAAAACGCTACTAAATAAATAATAATTACAAAAATTACAACATATAAATAAAATGTGATATACCATTATTTATAAAAAAAGAGAGGGACTTAATGAGTTTACTAAGCGAAATAATTGCAAAACCCGTACTTAACCTATATTCAGGAAAAATTGAAGGAACAATTAAAGATGTTTACTTTAGTTCTGATTACAAAAAAATTCAAACTTTAAAAATGTTTGATAATGATGAAGAAGAATATACTATTAAAGTAGATAAAATTTATAAATTGGGCGAAAGTTCTGTAGTTATAAAAAACAACGAAGCATTATGCCTTTGCATAAACGAAAATAATAAAACAGAAAACAACCCTATAAATCAAAATGTTTATACCTTAGATGGCGAATATAAAGGCAAATTAATAGATATAGAACTTAATGAAAAATTTGAAGTACAAACATTATTAACAAGTACAAAAGCAAACTATAATATAAGCAAACTTTTAAATGTTGGAGAAAATATAATTATAAATACACAAAATAAAAAATTAAGCATTTCAAACTTTAAACCAAAAATTAAACAAAATAAAACTAATAACAATTTAATAACAATAATGCCAAAAGAACAAACAGAAAATATACAACCTACACTTAACCCACCACAAATAGAAAAAGAAGAAATTAAAAAACAAGAAAAGCCATCTCAACCTTTCAAAATTTATAAACAACCCACCCCACAAAAACTAATTGGCAATGGCAGTTTTTTAATTGGCAGAAAAGCACTAAAAACAATTTATGGTATTAATAACGAAATTATTATTAAAAAAGACAATATTATAAGTGCAAAGAATTTAGAAAGTGCAAAAAAACACAGCAAGTTGGTAGAACTAACTGTGTTTAGCAAAATAAAAGCATAGGTTTGTATAATGTATTGGTAATTTATTTATAATAAGTAGGTTTAAATTTTAATCTAATAAACATAAAAAAACATTAAGGATTCACCTTAATGTTTTTTTGTTTAAAAATTAATTTTTTGTAGAATCAATTAACTTTTGCATTTCTGCATTTAACGCATCAATTTCTGATGTTGCCTTTTTAGCACTTCCACCTTTTGATGTATCTCTTCCTGCAGTTCTACCTCTGCCGGCAGCCCTACCTCTGCTTGCTGATCTACTTCTGCTTGAAGTTCTTTCTTCAGATTCTTCTGCAGGTTCTGGCTCTGGTTGAGCAACAGGTTTTTCTTCTTGAACAGGAGCAGGTTCTGGTTGAGGAGCTGGAGTTTCTACAACCGGAGTTGGTTCAGCAGGAACTTCTTGTGCAACAGGTTGTTCTACAACTGGTTCAGCTTGAGCATCCATTTGTGAGATTGTGTTATTCAAATCATTTTCAAACTCTTGTTTTTGTTGTTGAAGTTTATTATTTTCTTCTTCAATTTGTTTTTGAATTGCATCTAAATCTTCTTCTGGTTGAGGTTGTGTAACTTCTGGTTGAACATCCATTTGTTGTCCACCATCTCCACCAATAGTACCATCAGCAACACCACCGTTTGCATCAACAGTTCCATCAGTATTTCCATCTGCATTAACATCAGCATTTGCATCAACTGCAGGTGCTTCTTCTGTTGCAATTGGGTCTGTTGGTTGTGGAATATCGCTATAAGCATTTGCATCAACTTGAGGTGCAACTTCTGGTTGACCTTCAGCATTTGCTTGTGCTTCTTGTTGAGCTTTCATTTCTTCTTGTTTTTGGTCTTCTTCTTGACTCATTACTTCAGACATTTCTCTGTTTTCTTGCATTTGATTTTGGTCAGAAGCTGTCATTTCATACAAGTTTTCTGTTGTTACATCTGTTTGTTGAATTAAACTTGCGTTAGGGTCAAGTTGTTGATCTGTCATACCAATACCTTGCATATCTGTAAGAAGTGCTTTAAGGTCGGTATTTTCTTGAGCAAGAGCAATAAGTTTTTGATTACCAAGTTCTGTTGCTTTTTGAGTTAAAGCTTTATACAAAGTATTTGCATAGTGTTTAAACTCAAGTAACATAGCTTGTTGAACAAAAGCTTTTTTCTCTTCAATTTCTTGTTGACGCTTATCAATTTCTTGTTGTAAAGAAATTTGTTCTTCATTAAATTTAGCAGTTGCTTCTTCGTTGTCTTTTTCAAGTTGTTGTTGCTTTTTAATTTCGTCAGCTTGTTGTTTTCTAATATAGTTACTTTCAATACGGTTTGTAGAAGATTCTTGTTGAGCTTTTAAACTTTCCAAGTTTTCTCTACTTGCTTGAAGTTTTCTTTGATAATCTTTTGAAGCTTGTTCAAAGTTCTTTTTATAGTTTTCTTTTTCTGTTTCAATAGATCCACATTCTTCTTGCAATCTGTTACGAGTTCTAATAAATGTTTCACTTTCCTTCATAGCTCTTTCTAAAACTAATGAGCCATCAATACCAAGTTCAGCAAAATCATATTCTTCGCAAGCAACAGAGTTTGCTCTTGCTTTTTCAAGTTCTTGTTGTTCAACAAGTGCTCTCTTTTCCAAATATTGTTGAAGAATTGGAATACCTTCTTTAATTTCTTTTTTAGTAAATAAAATTTCATAATCAACATAAGCAGGTAAAGTAGAAACTGCTTTTGTTAAGTTTCTTTCATACAATGGGAAGTTGTCATAAAGCATTGAATAAATATCATTTTTTGCTGCTTTAATAATCAGAATAAAAATTGTATAAATTAAAACAATAGCAAGTGGAACAAGTGCTGCAAAGAAAAGTGTATCACCCGGAGTATTTTTAATCATTACAAATTGTGCATACTTCAAACCAACAATAAATGATAAAAGTGTTAAGAAAATTGTAAAGATTGTAAAGTTGCCAATATTCTTTTCAATAGAACTTGTTCTTAAAGGTTTATCAATACAGGTGTTTACATTTATATATGTTGTAGGAGTATCTTCACGGTTAAGCATATAAATTTGCCAATTGTTTCTTAAAACCTTTGGAACTTTTTTCATCTTTAAATTAAACTCAACCAAATTTTCTTCAGTAATAAATGGTTTGGTTAAAAAGTAAGAGTTAATTTTGTTAACACTCTTTAAAATTCTGTTTTCATAAGAAAAACCTACTAAGAAAGACATTACAATAACTGCAAGTAGCATTAACCCTAATACAACAACAGGCCAAAACCACAATGCAGAAAATTCAAGAAAAACAAGGTCAAAGAAATCTCTAACACTTTCAATAATGCTTTCTGCTGTAGCACCTAATTGGAACATATACTTCACTCCTTATAATCTTTTAATATATGGTAGTATAACACAAAGAATTTATAATTAAAAACAAAAAGAACAAATTTATTTTTAAAATTAATTAATTTTTTATTATTTTCATTTATTTTTTAATAAATTAATATTTAATTAAATAATTATTTTTTTATTTTTAATTTATTTTAATAAAATCATCAAACCAAAAAGAATAAATATAAGTACCACTTAGTTTTATATTTAACGCTTTTTCTAAGCATATTGCGTATAAATCTAATTGAAGCTTATATTTTTCGACCAACTGGTCGGCTTTTTTTGCTTTTGTTGTTTTATAATCAATTAAATAAATTTTATTATCAATATTAATTAATAAATCGGCTACACCCTGAATTAATATTTTATCTGTTATTTTACTATTTTTAAAAATAAAATTATATGGCAAATAACTTAAAAATGGTAATTCTTTTTTAGCCCAAACAACATTAAAACTTTTTAACTTTTCAACACATGTTTTTATTTTTTTTGCAGAAATAACTTCTTTGTATTTTTCATCAACTTTAAGCAAATTTAAATAACTTTCAATTTGCTCAATGCTTTCTACTTGCTTTGTATCAAAATCAATTTTTTGCATTACATTATGATAAATAGTACCAAGTTTTGCTGAATCTATATCTTGTTTTTTATTTTCAAATATTTCCAATTTTACTGGCTCAAAATTAAAACTAACACCTTCATCAGAGTTTTCTTGCAACATACTTGAAACTGTATTTTTTAGTGCAATATTTGTACTTTCTTCCATTTTAAAATTAAATAAATTATTTAACTTTTCAACTTGTTTTATATTATTTCCCTTTTGATTAAAAGTTATAACTTCTTCTTTATTTAAAATAAAATCGTTATCATTAAAAACTGAAATATCAATTTCAAAATCATTATGCTTATCACAAAAACCTTTTGCGTTTTGTTTTAAGGAATTAAAGCCAAGTAATGTAAGCCCAGATAAAATCCACGGCATAAAATTGTTAACACTTTCTGCATCTTTACTTGAAGATATTTTTGGCAATGTTAAAAGGTTTGTATGCCCTACAATAAACAAATGATTTTTTGCTCTTGTAAGTGCTACATACAAAAGACGCAACTCTTCTGCTTTTTCTTGTTTTTTAATATTTAAACTAATTGCATTTCTTGCTAAATTTTCACTTTTTTCAAATGATGCTAAATTGTATGAAGCAATGCCAAGACCAAAATCTTTATCTTTTAAAATTTCTTCTCTTTGAGAAATATTAGAAAAACTTCTACCACTACCCACCAAGAAAACAATTGGATACTCAAGTCCTTTGCTTGAGTGAATTGTGCCAAGTTTTACACTATCTACACTACTATTCATAGCTGTAGAAAATTTTGCTTCTTCAGCATAGTTATCAACAAACTCTAAATATCTATTTAGGTCAAAATTATATTCAGCTGATATAAAACTATGCATATAATTTTTTATAGTTTGATATCTATTTGCGCCATCAGGAAGTGATTTAAAATAATTTAAAAAATCAAACTTATTTTGAACAAAACATAATAAGTCGTAAATAGAAGAATAACTTAACATTTCTTTTAAAGTTTTTATTAAATCAAAAAAACTTTCCAACTTTTTATATAAAGGTTCTTCTTTTTTTGTTTCATCAAAAAAATATAGTTTAACACTTTCATATAAAAACTCTTCAGGATATTCACTTCTTATTTTTATAAGTTCATCAAAAGTTACACAAGCAAATATACTTGTTAAAACTACACTTAAACTATTATCATCATGATAGTTATTTATTAATTTAAGTAAAGATAGCAATAAAACAACATCTTTATTTTTATATAAACTTTCTACCATATTGGTTTCAATAGGTATTTTATATTCAAGTAAAACTTTTGATACTTCTTTTAAAAATTCATTACCCCTACTAAGTATTGCAATATCGCCAAAAGAAATCTTTTTAACTTCTTTTGCTTTGGCGTCATAATAACTTTTACCAATTAAATTTAAAATATGTTTAGCAACTATCATGGCTTCTTTTCTGGCAGTGGTTAATTTTTTTGCATAAACATTTTTATCATCTAATACACTATAAACACTGTTATGTTCTTCAACTTCTTCATCTTCAACTTCCGTTAAATCTTTAGTAGAAACAATATCAAGTTTTATTGTAGGAATACCAGATACTTTTTCGTATGCAGTCATACCTTTAAGTTGACCAGTTTTTTCGTATTCTACCCCACCAAAACTTGCAAACATACACTTATTAAATATGCTGTTAACAAAGTTTAATACTTCAGGATTACTTCTAAAGTTTTCATTTAAGTTAACAAGAGTTCCGTCATCTTTTAATTGTTCGTAAGCAATACTTTTGTTTACAAAAATATTTGGAGAACTATTTCTAAACCCATAAATACTTTGTTTAATATCCCCTACCATAACCATTTTATTGTTTGATAGTAATTTTGATAATATCAACTCTTGAACACTGTTTATATCTTGGTATTCGTCAACAAAAATGTATTTATATGTTTGAGAAATTCCTTGTCTTACTTCTTCAATATTAAGCAAATCTAAAAACTTATCTTCAAGGTCTGCAAAATCTAAAGCATTTCTTTTTTGCTTTAATAAAATATATTCCTTTTCAAACCTTTCCTCAACTTCTTTAAACTTAACCAAAATTTCAGAAGCATTAAATAAATCTTCTTTTAACTCCTCTTCTGTTTTATCTAATACAAGTTTTTTGTTTTCGGTTATAAGTTTTTGAACCTCACTATAAAATGGTTTAAATTCATCTTTAAAGTAAGTATTTGCTTCATCTAATTTTTTAGTAGTTATTCTTGGCAATTCAATAGAAAGCAATTCTTTTCTATTTTTCAAAAATAATTGATTATAGTTAATACCACTTATTGCTGTTTTAACTTTTAAAATAAAATCTTCAAAATAATCAGCTTTTTCAATTTGGCTTTTTGTTAAATAAGTATCTAAACTACAATTTATGTAATAAAAACAAGAAGCAATATAATCGTTTATAAGTTTACATGCTTCATTTTTGTTTAGGTCTAAAGAATAACAAAGTTGACTTGTCTTTTCTTTAAACTCTTGTCTGTTTTCTACAGCACATAAAAACTCATAAAAACTTAAAATATTACTTTTAAAGTTTAAGAAATTTCTTCCACCACCAAAAACAGAAGTGAGGCGAACAAAATCATTGTCTTGCTTTTGTGAATATTTATTTATTACCTTATCTAACGCTGTTGCCTTTAAGTATTTAGAGTCAATTTCGTTAAGAACTAAAAAATTAGGATTAAGGTCAAGTTTAAAAAAGTATTTTCTTAACATCTTAGAACAAAAGCCATGAATAGTACTTATATCACTTGTAGGCAATTTATCAATTTGTTCAGATAAATTTTGGTTATTGTCACAAGATTTAAAAAGTTGCTCTTTCAATCTCAACTTCATTTCCATACTTGCACTTTCAGTAAAAGTAATTACTAAAAGTTGTTGCAAGTCAATATTTTCTTTAGTAATTAAATTAAATATTTTTTGAATTATCGTTGCAGTTTTACCACTACCTGCAGAAGCAGAAACTAATAAGTTTTTACTTTTATCATTTAAAACTTTTTCTTGTTGAGGGGTATATTTTATATCAGCCATTACTTGTCTTCCTCCTTGTTAAAAAAGTTTTCTTCTGTAATTTTTGTTTGTGGTAAACGCTTATAGTTTTTAAAGTTTTCATCAAATCTACACAATGCAAAATGTTTGCAATTTTTACAAGGGTCATCACTACCAAGTACCAAAGGTTTTGGAGTAATATCAAGCTTTAAAATATCTTCACAAGCTTTTGATATAAGAGCAATTGCATAGTTAGAAAAGTTTTCAATATCAGATTTATTTACAACTTTTGCATAGGCACTAAGTTTTCTGTTTTCGCTATCATTTTTAGTAAACTTAACTTCTACAATATCGCTTTTAAGATTATCTATTTCCAACCTATTATCGCTTGCATTTATAACAGAATCTATATTAACTGTTTTGCCTTTTAATTGATATTTTGCCTGAAGTGAAGTTTTATCATCTGCAAAACCACTTTTAACTGGCATATAATAACAACCAGCAGGTTTGAGTTTTAATGAAGTTTCTACAACTTTTAAATAAGCTTCCAACTGAACCTTTTTACCAAAAAATAGTTCTTTAAGAGATGTGTCACACTTTCCTGTTTTATAGTCAATAATTCTAAAATAATCTTCAAACTTATCAATTCTATCAACTTGACCAACAAGAGAAATCAAATGATTGTTAACTTTTATTTTAAAACTTTTAATTATATTTTTATTATCAAATCTAATTTCTGTTGCTAAGTTTTTAAAACTTGAATATTTTGCTTGATAATTTAAAACTTTACAAAATCTAACAGCTTCGTTTGCAAGGTTTTTAATTAAAACTTTGTTTTGGTTGTTGTTTTTTACACTTTCAAAAACTTGATTTTGCAACACTTCATCAAAACATTTTTTTGCTTCTGCTTCAATGTTTACTTCTAACATAGGCAAAGAGTTTCTATCAAAGAAAATTTTTGCTACATCGTGTAAAATTGTACCAATATTTAAAGCATTTAATTCGCCTTCGTCTTTTTCTTTTAACTTTAAACCATATCTTACAAAATGTAAAAATGGACAAGTCATAAAACTTTCTATTTGCGAAACGCTAACAGAATTTTTTGTAAAAAAATGATTTTTATTTAATATAATATTATTTTTAAAATCAAATAAACTTAAGTTAACTTTTTCTTGTTTATCAACAGCCAAAAATAAACCATCTAAGTTTTTATCTTTGTTTGCTTGACCATCATAAACAGCCCTAAGGTTATTTATTAAATTATTTTTAGCAGTTTTATAATTGTTGTTTATGGTATAAAAATCTATATCTTCATAATTTTTAAAAGGTAAAACATTAAATCCACCACTATTATTTTCTAAAACAAACATTTTAGAAATATCATTTAATATTTTGCTTTTTTGGTTGCCACCTTCATAGTTATAACTTAAATATAACTTTTCACTTGGCATAAGTAAAAGTTCGTACGACTTAAATCTTTCTTTTAAATTTATACTTGCAATGCTTGGTTCTAACTTGTAATTTTCACTTAACTCTTTAATCTCTTTATCAGAAATTAAACCACAATCATTTAAAGTAAATGGAAAACTTTTTTCATCTGCCCCTAATACAAAATAAACTTTTGATTTGTCGTAAAAACTTGTGCTTGTATCCCCTACAAACATTGCATTGGTTGAAAGTGGTGTTGTTGAAATTTTAACAGCATTTATACCACTAAGTAATGTAGAATAAAATAATTTAAAATCACACTCTTCTTCACCTAAAACAGATTTTAACAAATCTAAAACTTCACTTAAATTACTGTAATATTGTTCAAAAAGTTTTGCTTGTTTTATATTGCCTTGTTGAGTATAAATTGTTGCTAAGTTAAATAATTTTTCTTGAATGTTTTGTTTTGCTAAAAAGGTTTCAAAAGCACCAATATAATCATTATAAATTTTGGCTTGTTCAATAGTTTGCAAAAGTTCTTGCAAAGTTTCAAATAGTTTGTTTCTTATTAAATTAAAGTTTTCATAAAACTTGCAACTTTCAATGTTGCTGTTTTTAAGAGAATAAATATCATTTATATTATATTTAATTAAATAATCTTCAAAATCTTCAAGTTGTTCTTGGTTTAAACAAAGTAAAGGATTTTTTAAAAAAGATAAAACACTAACCCTTGAAAAGTTTTCTGTTATAACATCATAAATAGCATTTAAAAACCTTACAATTAAACTGTTTTTAAATTCAACAGAACTATCAATATAATAGTTAAAATTATATTGACTAAAAATTCTATCAATAACATTTTCTTTTTGTTTTAAACCACAAACAGATATAACAAAATTATTAAAATTATATTTTTTAGATATAATAAGTTCTTTTATTTTGCTTGCACAAAAAAGAACTTCTTCTTCAAAATCTTTACCTTCAAAAAGTTCTATATTAGTGTCTTTTAACTTTAATGGATAATAATTAAAACCAAATAAATTATCTTGCAAAAATTTAAATTGATTTTCTGCTTGTTCTTTGCAAAAAACAACTTGTGGTTCTATGTTATTAAATTGAAATAATTTTAATATATTTTCTTCAAATTCTTCGTCATAAATATGAGAGTTTAATAAACTATCCGTTTTAACAAGACCAATGTTAAACTCCTTGCAAGTTTTCATAATACTGCTTATTATTTGAAAACCTTGAAAAGTAAAACTATCAAAACAACCAATGTAAATATAACTTGATTTTATAAAATTGTTTTCTTTAATTTTTAACTCAACAAAATCTAACCTATCTAAACTATCATATAAATTTTTTTGTTTTAAATATTTTTGGTATTTATCATATAATAAAGCAATATCACTAAGTTTATCTTCAAGTATTTTATTTTGGCTTGATACAAAAACACTTTCAACAGGAATTCTGCAACTTTTAAACTGACTAATTGTTTCAAAAACACAAGAAGCCAAATCACTATCAACACGCTTATTAAAACATTTAAGTTGTTGCCTATTATCTTTAATTAATTTTTGAAAAATCATACAACTGCTTGTTTTTGGTATAACAGTCATATCTTCCATAACCATACTTGCAAGGCGTGATAAAGTTAGTACCCTAATATTACAAGTACTTTCAATACCTAAACTTTCAAAAATTTTAACTTCGGTTAAAACAGAAATTCTATCAGGAACAATAAACAAGTGTTCTGCTTGTGGGTCTTCCTGATAATTTTTCTTTAACTTTTCTATTAAACCTCTAACACAATCGAGGTTTGTTTTTCCATAAAAAATGTTTGACATAATACAAGTATATCATATCAAACATTTATTAAAATTTCAAAGAATATTATCATTTTTGGCATTTTTATTAAAGCCCTTAAGTTTTAAGTATTTGTTTTTACTTTTCTTCTCAAGTTCTGTTATTTTTCGCTTTGAAAGTTTTTCAAGAAGCAAACAAATTTGTTCTTGTTGATTTTTAATTTTTAAATTTAACTCTTTATTTAATTCATAAACTCTTTTAAGTTCCATTTCCTTTTGGTTTAGGTCAACTATCGTTTGCCTAAAATTTTGAGTTGCTTCTAAACACTCCATTTTTAACTCTGCATTAGCATTTTCAATTGCTGCCTTTTTTACAATTTTTATAAGGCCCATAAACAAGGCATTTATTTCACTATCTGTTATATTTTTATTTAACTCTTGTTTGGCTTTTATTATGCTTATCACTTTATTATTCTCTTTTAGGTTTTCCACTTTTTCTACTTCCTTATTTTTTTGCTTTACCATATTTCTATATTTGTTTTGAAGACGCAACATAAGTTTTGCATTGTTGTTAGATAACTGCATACAAGTTTGCCTTACACTTATGCCCTTTTTTAAATTTTCGTTTACTGTAAAATATAAATCTTCTTTGGCTTTTAAATTAAATTTTTCAAAATCTTTTTTTTCAAAGTTATTTAAATTAATACCTATTTCTTTTGCAAAATTTTTGTTATCTCTTAAATATTTTAAACTTTTATAATAATAATTTTTTGCACTATCTTTTTTTATTTTTAATTTATCAGCAACGCTTTCAATTGCTTTTATTAATGTTGTTTTGTTTTTTGCAATTTCATCTTGAATATATAAAAACATAGTTTTCAATTTTTGTTTTTTCTCTTCCTTCATTTTTACTCCCTTATTTTTATAGTTCTATGCACAAATTATTAACCAAATATTTTACATATATACATAAAATCACTTTTAAAAATCATAAAGATAATAAAAGGAAATTTTAAAATGGAATATTATTTACATATAAAACCAACTTTTAATTGTTTATTGAAAGTACAGGATTTATCGCAAGAACTAAATAAAAATAGATTGCACACTTTTTTGGTTAATATGGAAGAGCCCTTAAATTTATCTTTTTATCCAGTAGACGAAGAAAATAAAAACTCATTACCTTTTGTTGCAGTTTTAAAAAACGAAAACAATTTGCTAACAACCAATAAAAAACAATTGGATATTATAAGTTTTCCAGATAATAATTATTTAATAACAGTTCAGCCCTTTTTATTTGCTTGCCCAGAAAATTTTGATATACAAACAAAACAAGTAAAAACAGAAAATACTACTCATACCATTACTTGGTTAAAACAAGAGAAAGGGTTATTAACAATTTCAAACAATAAAAATGAAGAAAGCATAAAATTAAATTTAAAAAACGAAGTAAACACTCTTAACACTAAACAAAAAAATAATTTTATTTTTGGATATTCAAAAAGTAATAATAAATATACTGTATTTTGCGTTAAATATGAAAATGATACTTACTATCCAATTGTTAACCAAGTAGTAGACATATTAGAAGAAGAACAAAACAAAATTACAACTTATAAAAATTTAAATGACTTTGCAGGTCACGGTGTTATTACTACCTACAACTTTGAAAACGGCTTTGAAGAAAATATAACCCTTGCTTATAACAATTCTGCCCCATTAATTTCAAAACACAAAGAAATAATTCCATACGCCTTTTTTGAGGCAATAAAAATAAAAAATTTTAAACTTGCAAAAAATTATTTAACAAAAGAATTATCACAAAAATTAACCAATGCTCACCTTGAAAAATTTTTTGGAAACTTTGATAGTGTTTGTCAAACTTTATCACAAAAATTTAACCCAGAAGAAATTGCCTTAATATACAACTTGCCATATAAACACGCCAAAATTTATTCTTTAAAATTAAAAGAAAATAAAATAGAAAATATTTCAGAAACTTAATTTTATTTATAAATTAAATTAACAATAAAATAATTATAGTTATAAAAATTTGATAAAATAAAAAAATTGGTATATACTTTTATTGTCTTTTATTAATAGGAGAATTTAAAATGTATTTTCAATATTATTTGATGGGAATAATCTTACTTCCCGGACTTATTCTTGCAAGTTATGCTCAAATAAAAGTAAGTTCAACATACAATAAATATAGTCAATATTTTATATCTTCCAACATTACTGCTGGAGAATTTATTAAAAGATTGCTTAACGCTGCTGATATGCACAATACAACTGTCTCTTGTGGTGGTGGACATTTATCAGACCACTTCAACCCAAAAACAGATGAAATTAAATTATCAAATAATGTATACAACTCTTCTTCAGTTTCTGCCTTAGGTGTTGCTTGTCACGAATTTGGACACGCTTTACAAAAAAAGGAACATTACGCACCTTACCAAATAAGAAGAATTTTAATTCCAATTACAAACTTTACTTCACAATTATTATGGCCACTTGTTATTATTGGTTTAATTTTTAATTTTGGCGCAGAAGCAAACACTGTTGTAGGTGATATTTTTTTGTGGAGTGGCATAATTGTTTTTGGTCTTTCTGTTTTAGTTAACTTAGCTACCCTTCCTGTAGAATTTGATGCTTCAAGAAGAGCTGTTAAAATTTTGCAAACAACTGGCACTATGACAGAAGAAGAATTATCTGGCACAAAAAAAGTTTTAAATGCAGCAGCATTTACTTATGTAGCAGCATTACTTGTTTCAATATTAAACTTTTTAAGATTTTTCTTAACCGTTATATTAAGTAGAAATCGAGATTGAAGCAAATAAATTAAGTTTAAAAATTTAAAAAGCAATTTAAAATAAAAAAGAAGTTGATAAAATTCAACTTCTTTTTTTGTTTGCAACACTGCAATATTGACAACTAAAGACCTATATGTTAAAATTATAATAAGAAAATGATAAAGAGAGGGTAAAAAAATGGCAAATAAAAGACCTGAAACAAAAGAAGAAAAAAATAATCTTATTAATGCAATATTAAATAAAGGAACTGCCAAAGCATCAAACACACCTGCAAATGAAGATGCAAATATCGCAGCAAACACAGGAACTGAAAAATCATATACTCCAGTTTATCTTTCAGGAGTTTTTGATACAATGCATGGTCCCCATTATCACCAACCTAAAAACATTAAACCTATGTCCGCAGAAGAACTTATGAATTTGTTAGAAAAAATCAATCCTAAAAATTTATCAGAAGAAAACGATTCTGTAAATCCTTCATTACTACGTGAAAAAACAGATCTGCCTGAAATACCAGTAGATACTTCTTCTGCTGAAACAGAAATTATCTATCCTCCCGAAGTATTAGAAAAAATGTCAGCTTGCTTTACAGGTCCTAAGGCACCTGTCACTCCTGAAGAATAATTAAAAAATAAAAAAAGAAGTTGATAAAATTCAACTTCTTTTTTTTTATTGCTTTTGTATTATTCAATAACTTTATTATTCTACAACAACATTAAATCTTGCAATTACGCCAGAATATAATTTTGCTTCAATTGGATAATTTCCAAGATTTTTAATATTTGTGTCCATTATAATTTGTTTTTTATCAACTTCAATGCCAGCATTTGTAACTGCTTCTGCAATTTCTTTTGCTGTAATTGCACCAAACAATTTACCATTATCGCCTACTTTTGCTTTAATAACAAAAGTTTTGCCTTTTAAATTTTCTGCTTTTTTAACAGCAGCTTCACGCTCTAATTGTTTAGTTCTTTCTTGACTTGCAACTTGGCTTGCCTTTTCTCTTAAAACAACGCTATCTGCTTGTTTTGCTAAATTCTTTTTTATTAAAAAGTTTTTTGCGTATCCGTCATTAACTTCAACAATATCACCTTTTCTTCCTGTGCCTTTAACATCTTGCAATAATAATATTTTCATTTTTTTATATCTCCTAAAAATAGTTTAGCATAATGATTTTCTTAGGTCAATTATCTTTTATTGTGTTTTTTTTGCAATAACAAATACAAAAAATGATTAATATTTTTTTTATTGGCAATACTTTTTATAATTTAAAGGAGATATTTTTAATGGATTTAAGATGCCGAAAAACCAACTGCAAATATAATAAAGATTTAACCTGCCTTGCAAAACAAGTAACCATTAGCAAAAAACTTGAATGTTTAAAATTTCAATCAGAAAAAGATAAAGGTATAAAAGATTTTAGCAAACTTATATTTAGTGAAAACCCACCAAAGGTTGCTGACTATAAACACATCAAAGATATGTGCTTAAAGTGTGAGGCAAACTGTATTTTTAACGAAAACGGAAAATGCTTATCTAATGGAATTACCGTGAATGCAGCCCTCTCACCACAACCAAAATGTATGACTTTTATGAAACCATAATTCTTGCATAAAAAAAAGAAAGAGTTTAGAAAAATATAAACACTTTCTTTTTTATTTTAAGAAAAATTTCTAACCAAAAAAATTATTCAATTATTTTACCAACATCAACCCAAGAAATATATTTTGAAGCAAGTTCCAACTCTGTCAAAGTAAGTTTAACAGCACTATTTGCATTTCCTGCTGCAGGGTAAACAAAATTAAAGCGTTTAAGAGAAACATCTAAATAAACTTTAATATTTTCGTTTATTGCAAAAGGACAAACACCACCAACTTTGTGACCTACTCTACTTTCCACTTCATCAAAACCAAGCATTTTTGCTTTAACACCAAAGGTAGATTTATATTTTGCATTGTCTACTTTACTGTCTCCTGCAAGCAAAACTAAAATTGTGTTGCCCTCAACATCAAAAGACATTGTTTTTGCAATTTGCTGACCTTTACAACCCAACGCTTTTGCAGCAAGTTCTACAGTTGCACTGCTTTCTGTTAACTCTATAACTTTATTTTCTAAATTAAATTGTTTTAAATAATTTTTTACTTTTTCTATACTCATTTTTCTCGCCTTGTGTAATAAATAATATAATATTATTATTGTAGTTATTTATGTAATTTTTATCAAATTAAAAATATAGTTTTTATTTCTTTTTAAATTTATTTTTTAAAAAGTTATTCTATAAAATATAAAAAATTTAATAATATTATAAATTGTAAAAAACAAAAAAAATCTATGGGTAAAATTATCCATAGATTTTTT
>JAFQFI010000029.1 GCA_017398655.1 Clostridia bacterium | reverse complement strand
TTCTTTATTTGCCATAAAAGATTTAAAAACTTGGGCACTTATAACTTTATTTTTTATTATTTGCAACTCGCCATCTTCAATAAAACCAACTAAAACCAAGTTTGGCTCTTCCTTTTGCAAAAGCAACAAATAATCCTTATTCTTTATAGTTTTTCTATCAATTTCATATAAAGTTATTCCGTTATCAGAAGTATAGGTGGTATATATTTTTTCTTTCATTTTTCACCTCAAAAAATTAATATAAAAAAGCAACAATTTATTTAAAAAAATTAATAACTTATAATGACAAATTTGTTTTAATTTGTCTACTTTTTTTTATTAATTTGTAGGGTCAAAAGAAACACCATTATCTTCTACAACTGATTGTGGTTTTACAATTTTTGCTATTTGAGTAGAAGTATCTGTTTGGGCATTATCACCAGCAGAAGTACCAAGCATTTTTTCTTGTCTTGCTTGTTCTGCCAATTCATTACCCCAACGAGTAATAGCTTCAAACTTTTCAGTTCTTACAATATCTTCTTGAATATTATCGCCTTCTTCAATTGCAGTATTTAAACTATCAATAGCCATATCTTCTTTATCCATAGCTCTATCAAGTTTTGCTTCTTTCTTATTTAAATTCCAAATAGATATACCAGCAGCAATTCCAGATAAAACCATACCAACAGTAAAGAATTTGCTTACATCTGTTTCAAACATACCAAGATACTGACCAGTTTGTTCAAGCCATTCTTGATGACCAACAAAACCAAAAGCATTAATAGTAAATGCCAACGCAGTACCATTAACCCATTTTTGTGCTTTATCTACAGCAACTTGTGCTTTATCAACAACATTAGCAAAATAATCAACAACTTTTTCACGCATAGAAATTTCTTCTTGGTTAAGTTCTTTTCTAAATTTTAATTCTTGCATTCTTTTACTCATTTTAGGCATTATAAAATAACTCCCTTTTTCTATTATTGCAGTATTTTACCATAATATAAAGGTTTTTACAATAAATATCGTCTTTTTTTGTTATTTATGCCCAAGTTTTATTTCTTTAATAAATTAATAAAAAACATTAAAAGATAAAACAAAATAAAAATAATTTAACCAAACATTAATTATTTAAATAATCTACAATTCCACACATAACTAAGTAGCAAAATTTATTTTGATAATCTTGAGATATTAAAAGTTTTTCATCTTCTGCATTGCTTAAAAAGCCACATTCAATTAAAACAGAGGGAATTTCTGTACAATTTACAATGTAAAAATCGCCAACTTTACCAGTGTTTTGTTTTGCAATTAAAGATGAAGAAAGTTGTTTTTGTATACTGTTTGCAAGATTACACCCTTGCTCATTACCTTTTTTATAAAAAGTTTGAACACCTCTTGAAGAAGAAAGAGGAAAGCTGTTCATATGCAACGACACAACCAATTTAGGAGAAATACCTTCAATTATTTCCTTTCTTTTTTTCATATCACTTCTTTTTAAATTTTTAGCACTACTATCATATAAACCATTATCGTCTTGTCTTGTTAAGTAACAAGATATATTCATTTCCTCCAATCTTTCTTTTAAATTTTTAGCAAACTTTAAATTAAGTTCACTTTCATATACCCCAGTTATTTTACCAACACTACCACCATCAATACCACCATGTCCGGCATCAATTACAACACAAATTTCTTGCATTGGCTTTAAAAATTGTGTAGTTGGTTTTATTTCTTTATAAATTGTAAGACCCAAAACAACCACCAAAACAGATACTAACAAAATACCCAATAAATGCTTTAATTTAAACGAAACAATCATCTTAACCCCTATTTTAGCCCCAAAACGCTTATAATAAATATATTTTTATAAAAAAATATTATTCTTAACTATTAAAAACAAATTTAACACCATAAAATAATTGTCATTATTTTTTGACTATTAAAAGCATAAAATGATAAAATTTTAATATAGGAGAAAATTATGGCAGAAGTAAAATTACACAAACTAAACAGTGTAGAATATTCTACATTAACAAGAGTTGTTTGCGTTGCAAAATATAAAGACAAATTAATATATTGTAAACACGAAGATAGAAACACTTGGGAACTTCCCGGTGGACATATAGAACCGGGTGAAGATTGGTTAACTGCTGCAAAAAGAGAAATGTACGAAGAAACCGGCACAACCAAAGCAACATACGAACCTATCTCACTTTATTCCATATCAACCTATGCTATGTTATGTTTTGTAGAAGTTAAAGAAATGGGCAAACTTCCAGAAAGCGAAATAAAAGAAATTGCTTTTTTTGATAATGAACCCCAAAACTTAACCTACCCAGAAGCCCATTCTTTGTTTTTAAAAACAGTAAGACAAATTAAAAAATTTTAGTAAAAAACACTAAAAAATTTAAAATAAACAAAACAAAAAAAAGACACTTTTAAACAAGTGTCTTTCTTTTTATTTTTTACAAAGTTTTTTATTATATTTCTATATTAGAAACGGCATCAAGATCTATATCACTAATACCAACATTGTTCATTAAATTAAAATAACCCAAACTTGCAATCATAGCAGCATTATCTGTACAAAGTTTTAATGATGGTACAAAAATTTCAATACCCTCTTGTTTGCCTCTTGTCATTAAACGCTCTCTTAAATAACTATTTGCAGAAACACCACCTGCAACGCAAAGTTTTTTATAATTAAACTTTTTGCAAGCTTTTAAAGCTCTTTCTACCAAGCCATCAACTGATTGAGCTTGAAAAGAGGCACAAATATCGTTAACAGGAATTTCCTTGCCTTTTTGGTTAAGAGAATTAACATAGTTGATTACAGCCGTTTTTAAGCCACTAAAACTGCAATCAAAACTATTTTTTAAAGCATCTTTTACAAATTTAATATTATTTTTGCCTAATTTTGCACATTTATCAACTTTAGGCCCACCCGGATAACCAAGACCTATTACACGAGCAACTTTATCATATGCCTCACCAATGGCATCATCCAAAGTAGAACCAATTAATTTTTGATTTACATAATTTTGTACCTCTACAATAGCAGTATGTCCACCACTAACAATAAGACCAATAAAAGGTGGTTGCAAATCTTTATGTTCTATATAATTTGCACTCATATGACCTTTAATGTGGTTAACTGCAATTAGTGGCTTATTTAAGGCATATGCCAAAGATTTTGCAAAACTCACACCCACCATTAAAGCCCCAATTAAACCGGCACCGTATGTAACAGCAATAGCATCTATATCTTCTAACTTTACTCCTGCTTCAGTAAGTGAAGTATTAAGTACGCTTTGTATAGCTTCTATATGATTTCTTGAAGCAACTTCTGGAACAACACCACCAAAACGAGTATGAATATCAATTTGAGATGAAACTGTATTTGATAAAACTTCTCTACCGTTTTTTACAACAGCAATAGATGTTTCATCACAACTTGATTCAATACCAAGTATTAAAACATCACTCTTTTTTTGTATTTCATCACAAACCTTTAACATTTCTTCTTTATACATAATTTTTTCTTCTTTTTTTTAATAAATTACATTAAATTTTAGTAAAATTTTTATTTATAAATTTTTTTATTTAGTATGTTATAAAAAATTTACATACTCTTTTTTAAATAATCCAAAATAAATGGCTTTAGGTTACCGTTCATAACCCCTTCAACATCAGAAGTTTCAAAATTTGTTCTATGATCTTTAACCATTGTATATGGGCAAAATACATAAGACCTAATTTGACTACCCCACTCTATTTTTTTAATATCACCTTTAATCTCTTTTAAGTTCTTTTCTCTTTCTTCCACTTTTAAAGCGATAAGTTTACTTTTTAAAACTTTAAAAGCCATTTCTCTGTTTTGAATTTGACTTCTTTCATTTTGACAAGTAACAACAATTCCTGTTGGATAGTGAGTAAGACGAATTGCAGAATCTGTTTTGTTAACATGTTGACCACCTGCACCACTACTTCGATAAGTATCAACTCTAATGTCTTCCATATTTATTTCAACTTCAATGTTATCGTCAATTTCTGGCATTACTTCTAAACTTGCAAAACTTGTATGTCTGCGTTTGTTAGAATCAAAAGGAGAAATTCTAACCAATCTATGAACACCCCTTTCTGCCTTTAAATAACCATATGCTTTTTCGCCCTCAACTAAAAAAGTAATACTTTTTAAACCTGCTTCATCACCATCTAAACTATCAATTATTTTTAATTTAAAATTATTCTTTTCACAATACATACTGTACATTCTAAACAACATACTTGCCCAATCTTGAGCTTCTGTTCCACCTGCACCAGCGTGAAGAGTTAAAATGGCGTTGCAACCGTCATATTCGTCATTAAGTAGTGTAGATATTGTTTTTTCTTCTAAAAACAAAGAAAATTCTTCTAATTTTTGTTGAAGAGAAGAAAATGTGTCTAAATCTTCTTCAAGTTCAAGCAATTCAAGCATCAACGAAATATCATCTTCAAAATCAATTAAACTTTTTATAACATTTAATTTTTGTTCTAATTCTTTTATATCTTTACCATTTTGCTTTACCAAACTTAAATTATTCCAAAAATCAGAATCTTCTTGCTCGGCTTTTTTTAATTTTAATTCTTCTTGTAATTTAGCAGAGTCAAAGACACTCCTTTAAATATTTGCTTTTATTTTTAAGTTCATTAAAAAGCAATATTTGCTCATCTAAAACCATTATTAAAATTTTTCCTTTTACTACTAATTTAGCGCCACCATTTATTGATGACGCTAAGTTTTTTATTTACCACAACACTTTTTATATTTTAAACCACTGCCACAAGGACATGGGTCATTTCTGCCAACAATCTTGTTAGATTTTGCTTGCACAAATTTTTCGTTTGTATTTGTTTGTGGGCGTTCAACTTTTTTAAGTTGTGGAGGTTGTTTAATTTTTACATTAAGTAAGAAAGTACATGTGTCTTCTCTAATTTTTTCAATCATTTCATCAAACAAATCAAAGCCAGCTTTCTTATATTCAATTAACGGATTTCTACCACCATATGCTTGAAGACCAATTTCTTTCTTCAAAATTTCCATAGTGTCAATATGACCCATCCATAAAACATCAACAACTCTTAATAAGAAATATCTTTCAAATTTTGCAAAATCAAAACCAAGTTCTTTTGCTTCTTTAATTAAATTTTCATATCTTTCAATAACTTTTTGCAAAACTTTGGAGTAAACATCTTGTACATCACATTCTTCAACAAAATCTTCTGTAACAACATTACTACCCTTTTCAAACAACCTTACTTCAAGTTCTTTATTAAGTTCTTCTAAATCCCAATCAAAATATGGCTTATCGTCATCTAAACAGTTATAAACAACTTTTTTAACAACATCTGGAAACATATCTAAAACTTCTTGGTGAATATCTATACCTTGTAAAACTTTGTTTCTTTCGGCATAAATTAATTCTCTTTGTTTGCTCATAACATCGTCGTACTCTAAAACAAACTTTCTTGAAGCATAGTTTTGTGCTTCAATTTTCTTTTGAGAGTTTTCAATTTGTTTTGACAAAATTTTAACTTTAAAAGGTGTGTCTTCATCAATTTTAAACATTTGAGCCAAACTCTTCATTTTATCGCCACCAAAACGCCTTACAAGCTCGTCTTCCATACTTACATAAAAAACACTTGTACCCGGGTCGCCTTGACGACCTGCTCTACCACGCAACTGATTGTCAATACGCCTGCTTTCGTGACGCTCTGTACCAATAATATAAAGCCCACCAAGTTGTTTAACTTTTTCTTTTTCTTCATCAGTTACTTTTTTATATTCTTTTAAAGTGTTATTATACAACTCTTTAAGCTGTTTCATTTCTTCACTTAATGTTGTTGTATACCCTGAAACAAGATCAATTTCTTGTGGATTATATCCTTTATCTTTTAACTCTTTTTTAGTTAAATATTCAGCGTTACCACCAAGCAAAATATCGGTACCACGACCAGCCATATTTGTTGCAATAGTTACAGAATCTACTCTACCAGCTTGAGCAACAATTTCAGATTCTTGTTCGTGATTTTTAGCATTTAATACTGTGTGTTTAATTTTTTCTTTTTTAAGCAAATCACTTAACATTTCACTTTTTTCAACGGTTGCTGTACCTACAAGAATAGGTCTGCCTGTTTCGTGAGCTGTTTTAATTTCGTTTACAACTGCCTTAAATTTAGCATTTTCTGTCATATAAATAACATCTGGCTCATCTTTTCTTTGAATAGGCAAGTTTGTAGGAATTGTTACAACATCTAAGTTGTATATTCCATTAAACTCTGCTTCTTCTGTTTTTGCAGTACCAGTCATACCACTAAGTTTGTTGTATAATCTAAAATAATTTTGGAAGGTAATTGTTGCCAATGTTTTATTTTCGTCTTTAATCTTTACACCTTCTTTTGCCTCAATAGCTTGGTGCAAACCTTCGTTATATCTTCTACCCGGCATTAAACGACCAGTAAACTCGTCAACAATAATAATTTCATCATCTTTAACAATATAGTTGTTATCTCTTTTCATAATGAAATTTGCTTTTAAAGCATTGTTAATGTGATGGTTAAGTTCAATGTTGTTAATATCAGATAAATTATCAACTTTAAAGAACCTTTCTGCTTTTGTAATACCATCGTCAGTTAATCTTATTTGTTTTAACTTTTCGTCAATTTCATAATCATCTTCAGTTAAATTTCTTGCAAAGCGTTGAGCAGTATAGTAAGTTTCGCTTGATTTAAAACCCTTACCAGAAATAATAAGAGGAGTTCTTGCCTCATCAATTAAAATACTATCAACCTCGTCCACAATAGCAAAGTTATGTCCTCTTTGAACTTTTTGAGAAATATCTTGAACCATATTATCTCTTAAGTAGTCAAAGCCAAGTTCGTTATTAGTACAATAAGTGATGTCGCAATTATATGCTTCTTTCTTTTCTTTTTCGTCCATATTAGAAACAGCAACACCAACAGTAAGCCCTAAAAATTTATGAACTTTGCCCATCCACTCAGCATCTCTTTTTGCCAAGTATTCATTTACTGTTACAACATGAACGCCATGACCTGTTAAAGCATTTAAATAAGCAGGAAGAGTTGCTACCAAAGTTTTACCTTCACCAGTACGCATTTCGGCAATTCTGCCTTGGTGCAAAGCAATTCCACCAAGCAATTGAACATGAAAGTGCTTCATACCCAAAACTCTTTTACTTGCCTCTCTTACAACAGCATAAGCATCTGGTAAAATATCATTTAAAGTTTCACCTTTTGAAATTCGCTCTTTCAAAAGTTTTGTTGTTTTCATAAGCTCTAAATCTGTCTTTTTAGAATATACTTCATCTAAACTTTCAATTTTTTGAGCAATTTTCTCTAATTTTTTAATACTTCTTGCGTTATCTGAACCAAAAATTGCAGAAAATAATCCCATAATTAAAATCTTCTCCTATTAGCATAATATTTTACTACATTTATAATAAAAATAAAAGTTTTTTTTTAACTTTGACAATTTGCAATAAAAATAGGCAAAAAAAGATTTTTATTTTTTATAAAAAACCATCTTTTCCTGCCTATATTATGCTTATTTATTTAGTTTTTTTTTATTATCTGCTTTTTTAAATTTTTTTTAAACTTTATTATTTTTTGTATGGCAAAATGTTAAACCAAAAACTTTGTTAGCACCTTTTGTCTTTAAAACTTTTGCAACTTCGTCAAAAGTAGCACCTGTTGTAATAATATCATCAATAACTAAAATATTTTTGTTCTTTATTCTTTGCTTATCTTCTACAATAAAAGCGTTAAGTAAATTTTGTTTTCTTTCTAATTTTGTTAGAGCTGTTTGTGTTGAAGTATTTTTAATTCTTCGCAACAAATTAACACTTTTAATGCCCAATTCTTTTGACAATTTATCGCTTAAAATTTTTGCTTGGTTAAAACCCCTTTCTTTTAATCTCTCTTGGCTTAACGGAACAGCCATAATCAAATCTATTTCTTTTAAATTTACTTCACTTAATTTTTCAAGTAAAAATGGAATAATACAATCTGCCATATATTCACTTTTGCCATATTTAAATTTGTAAATTATATTTTTTGCTACACCATCAAATGTTGCAACACTATAAACTTTATCAAAATTTCTTTTTGCATCTTTGCAATTTAAACAATAGTTAGTAAAATCATTTAACTCTTCGCCACATTTCTTACAACAATTTTTTATAATATTTATTTTATCTAAGCATACATTACATAAGTGATATTTATTAGGTTTTACCAACTCTGCATCACAATTAAAACAAGTAATATTACTTGGATAAATTTCTTCTATTAAATTTTCTTTTATTCTTGTAAAAATCGTCTTAATTTTATCTTTCATTTTTCTTAAAAACTTTTATGCTAAAATTTTTATACATTCCTTTAAAACAAAGAAAAATATCAATTTTAAATACAACACTTTTTTTACTTTTAATTTGTTTAAATTTTAAATATAAAAATTTTATTTTAATATTATTTTTTTTCTATTTTTTTATAAAAAAATTAATTATACAACTCGTCAGTTTTTGCTTTTTGCAAACGCAAAAGTTCTTCCAACATACTATATCTTTTTGCTGTGTAATTATTATAAATCATTCTTGCAATATTCTTTTTAGGCCCTA
The DNA here is from genome assembly GCA_017398655.1 of Clostridia bacterium. Lineage (GTDB taxonomy): Bacteria > Bacillota > Clostridia > Christensenellales > UBA1242 > UBA7862. Next base: position 15,716 of record JAFQFI010000029.1, on the reverse strand, counting down.
CCAAAACAACAAGTTTTTTAGCCCTTGTGACAGCAGTATATAAAAGATTTCTGGTTATAATTTGATTAGACCCAGCAACAACAGGAATAATTACAGCATCAAACTCACTACCCTGACTTTTATGAATTGTTGTAGCATAACATATTTGAAGTTCTAATGCTTCTTGTTTAGAGTAAACACAAGTTCTATCATCATCAAATAAAACTTTGGTCTCTCCTGTTTGATAATCAATGCTTTCAATTTTGCCCATATCGCCATTAAAAACACCTTTACCAATTTCAAACATATCGCCACTTTCTTTAGACCACTCTAAATCATAGTTATTTACCGTTTGCATAACTTTATCGCCTTCTCTAAAAAAGCGAGTTTCAAAGTTAAGTTCAATTTTCTTTAAGCTACTTGGATTTATTAATTCTTGAAGTTTTTTATTTAAATTTTCTACCCCACAAAGACCCGATTTCATAGCACATAAAACTTGAATTTCACTTGGCTCACATTGTAAAAACTTTGGCAATCTGCTTGTAGCAAGTTCTACAACACAATCAAACATATCGCTTGTTTCTACTCTGCCTTCATAAAAGAAATCTCTGCTTTTGTTTGACAAATCTGGCATCTTACCTTCGTTTATTAAATGGGCATTACTTACAATTAAACTTTTGTCATCTTGTCTGTAAATTTGTGATAGTTTTACACAATCTACCACTTTGCTAGCAATTAAATCGTGAAGAACATTTCCAGCACCTACGCTTGGCAATTGGTCTTTATCACCCACCAAAATAAGTTTGCAAGTATTAGGAAGTGCCTTTAACAAACTATAAAACAAAGAAACATCAACCATAGACATTTCGTCTACAATTACAACATCTGCAACAAGTTTATTTTTTTCGTTGTAGTTAAAAAAGGAATTATCCCCTTCTTTAAAACTTACTTCTAATGCTCTATGAATTGTACTTGCTTTATGAGAACACGCTTCACTTAAACGCTTTGAAGCCCTGCCTGTTGGTGCAAGTAAAAATATCTTGCTTGAATATTTTTTAAGTGCTTGTAAAATACATTTAACAATTGTTGTTTTACCAGTACCCGGACCACCAGTAATAATACTAACTTGACCATTTACAGCCCTGCTTATTGCTTCTTTTTGGTCTGGGTGCAAAGTAATTTTATTGAGGCGTTCATATTCAGAAATTTCCAAATTTATATCAATACCTATTTCGGTTTTAGAAACATTTAACAAGTTTAATTTACTTGCTATACTGCTTTCCATAATATAAAACCTTTTAAGACAAATACACTCTACATCTTTGTATACAAAAGTTTTTATACTGCTTTCAATTTCAAGACGCTCTAATTCTTGTTCAAAAATAGGCAAGAATTTTTCGTTATCTAAATTTAAAATTTTTATAGTTTGCTCACATAACAAATTTTTAGGAAGATAAGTATTTCCACTTTTTTCACTACTTTCTTTTAATATATGAACAATACCTGCCCTAACCCTAAAATTAGAATAAAAATCAATGCCCATTTTGGTAGCAATTTTATCGGCTGATAAAAAACCAATACCATCAATATCTTCTACCAATAAATAAGGATTATCTGAAACTATATCAATTGTTTTATCTTTATAAAAATTAAATATCTTAACAGCCATATTGGTTGAAATATCGTACCCCTGCAAGAAAATAACGGCATCTTGCATCTTTCTTATGTCTGTATAGAATTGACCAATTTCAAGGGCTTTTTTAGAGCTTATTCCCCTTACTTCACTTAACCTATTTGGAACATACTCTAAAATATTTAAAGTATCTTCTTTAAACTTATTAACTATTGCTTCAGCAGTAACTGGACCTATGCCTTTAATTAAACCACTTGCAAGATATTTTTTTATGCTTTCCAAACTTTTTGGTTGCAAAACTTCAATACTGCTAAAAGCAAATTGCTCTCCAAATCTATTACTTTTAACAAATTGACCTTCAAGTTGTACATCTTCGCCTACATTAACACTTAAACATTTTCCAACACAGGTTAATAAACTGCCTTCATAATCAATGTTTAAGACAGTATAACCATTATCGCTATTTTTAAAAATAATATCTTCTACGCAACCTGAAATTTTCATAATATAAAACAATTTTAACTTGTTTTTGTTACACTTGCAACTTTTTTAAAATAAAAAAAATCTATTAGCATTTTAATAGATTTTTTATTTATTATTTTACTATCACTGGTTCAATAGTTTTTACCAAAGTTTTGCTTGAAATCATATCTATTGCATTGCAACAACTCTCGTATGCAATTTGAGAAGAACCTTCATCTAAAGCAAAAGCATTGCCATTGTTATCAACAGTAAATCCACTAAATGTTTTTATAGGTCCAAACAACTCGTCTGTCATACTGTCAAAACTTACAAAACTACGCTCTGAAACACTAAAAAAGTTACCATCTTTTTCAAAGCATATGTTTGTTGCATTACCAATATAGTTTTCTCTATGATAACAGTTTTCTACTAAATATTTTGTACTTCCTTGACCTTTATCTTTTGTAACATAAACTTTTGTGCTTGCACCGTCAATACTCCCTAAATCATATCTGCCCGGTGTAACAAAATCAGCAACTATTTGTTGATAGTTGCTTCTAATAAAATCTGGGTATATCGTAGTAGCAAAATATTTATCTAAAAATTCCATTGTAGTAAGTACTTTAAGTCAATCTCCTATTATAATTATAACATATTGGTTTTTCACTTTCAATATATACTTTTTTTTATTTAAAAAACAAATAAAAAAGAGATAGAAAGATAGTTTTCTATCTCTTTTAATTTTTTTTAATTTAATTATTTTAATAATATATCACAAATTTCCTGCCAATCTTTTACTCTAACAACGCCTCTTTCTTTAAGTTCTTCTTCTGTTTTTTCTTTGTTATGATAACTATCAAATAAAAACTTTTGTTTTATATCGCCTTTTAAATTGCTAAAATAATCATCTATAATAACATCTGCTTTTACAAGATGTTTTGCAGAAGTAAAAATAAACTTTTTAGGGTCTAAAAACGGTAAGTTTTTAATTAAGTATTCATACTTAGAAGAAAATAATTTTGCAGAATTTTTTGGACTGTTTAACATAACACAAGAAGAACAAATATAAATATCATATTTTTTACTTAGTTTTTTTAAAGATTCTTTTGCGCCATCAATTAATGGTAATTTTTCATAAGGGTCAGATTCAAAAAACGAAGCGAAAAATTCTTTCCTTCTTTCTTCGGGTATAATATTATCAATTAAATATTCTTTAAATTCTTCAATCTTATAATTTGTACCTAAAAATTCGTTAACCTTTTTTAAAAATACCGATTGGCAAATTGTGTCATCAAAATCTACCAAAAGAATTTTCTTTTGTTCTTCCATATGTAAAACCTTTTAAAAATTAAATTTCAAAAACTTTACCTGTTAAAATTTTATAAACTCTGCCTGAGGCATAATATGGGTTTTTAACAAAAACTCTGTGGTCACAATATTTAGCATAAGTTCTTTCGTCTTTTGCAATATCTAACCTTTGTTTAATTTCTGCTTTACTTGCACCCCTCTTTATCAACCTACGCCTAACAATGCTTTCGTCAGCATTTAAGAAGAAAGAGTGTGTTTCATTTTTTTGAAAAAATTCTCTTTCTTTTAAAGTTGAAGCAGTAACTGGGTCCATAACAATAATACAATTGCATTTTTCTAAAATTGACAACACTTCAGAGTAAAGAGTTCCGTACATATATCCGTTTGGAAAAGTGTTGTATTCTAAAAACTCGTTGTTTGCAACTTTCTTTTCAAAATCTTCTTTTGTAATAAAGTAGTAATCTTTTCCATCTTCTTCGTGTTCTCTTTTAGGTCTTGTTGTACACGATACAGTTTCTTTAAACTCTTCACTTAAATTTTGACATAGGAATTGTGAAATTGTTGTTTTACCAACTCCACCCGGTCCTGTAATAATAACTATTTTATGCTTTGCCATAAAACTTTCTCCTTTTTTTGTAAAACAATTTTTTATTTATTATTTTTTATTTTTACAGCTACCCTTAGGTTTGCCTTCTTTTTCACAATTACATTTATGTTCTTTATTTTTGTCTTTACCTTTGCATTTGCAGTCATGGTGATCGTGCTCATTATTACAATTGCATTCTTCGTGTTTATTATCGTGACCACAACAGCAGTCATCATCACAACAATCATCTTCATCATCTTCGCAACCACAATCACAATGGTCGTGGTGGTGATGGTCATGATGGTCTTCTCCACAACAATCGTCATCTTCACAATCGCAATCATCATCACAGCAATCTTCACAATCGCAATCATCATACTCTTCATCGCCTAAACATTCTTCGCTATGAGCACAATGTGCGCAATCGTGAGAACAAGAATCATAATATTCAAGTTCTTCTGCTGTTGCATAAACATTAATGTCTAAATAAACAATTTTATGTTCTGGATATTTTTCCATTAAAACATCATCTTCGTCAACATATGGCAAACTCTTACCAAAAACAACAAGTTCTTCAACTTCGTCATCTAACATATCTTGCAAAGTTTCAACAATTTCATTTTCATCTGCAATATCATCTACTTGTGCAAATTCAAAACCCGGTAAAAAACCTTCATAAACTTTTTTACCATTTTTCACTGTTTCTTTTACAAGTCCGGGAAATGCTGCAACCATTAAGGTTCTTTTAATAAGTTCATGATTTTCAACAATATCACCAAACATTTGTTTTTCTTCTTTCTTTTTTGCCATAAATTCTACCTCAAAAATAAAATTACACTTATTATACCAAATTGATATAAAATTTAAAACATTTTTTATACTTTTTTATTTTTAATATTTACAATATTAAAATAAATTATCTTTATTTGCGTTTGCCTTTTACATTTTAATTAAAAGTAAAAAATAAAAAAACTAAGCTTGCTTACACAAACTTAGTTTTATTTTTTTTAAAAAAATTATTCTCCTCTAAAAGTAAGAATTGCCATGTTTCTTGCTCTTTTAATAGCAGTTGTAAGTGCTCTTTGGTGCATAGCACAAGTACCTGTTTGACGGCGTGAAACAATTTTGCCTTTTTCAGTTACATATCTTTTTAATGTATTAACATCTTTATAGTCAATAACTTTTGATTTATCAGCACAGAAAACGCAAACTTTTTTCTTTGCAACTCTTTTTGGTCTTTTAGTAAATTTTTCTTCTGAAACTTCTTTATTTAATTCAGACATTTACAAAAATCTCCTTTTATCTAAACTGTTTATTTTAGTTATTAAAATGGAAGAGAATCGTCTTCAATTGGTTGAAGTTCTGTTGCATCACTATCGCTATCATTGCTTGTAGCATTTGCAAAAGAACCATCAGCACTATTTCTTGTGCTTAAAAATTCAACTTCTTCAGCAACAACTTCTGTAACATATCTCTTTGAACCATCTTGAGCATCATAGCTTCTTGTTTGAAGAGAACCAACAACACAAGCTTTGCTGCCTTTCTTTAAATATTTATGGCAGTTATCTGCTTGAACACGCCATACAACAATATTTATAAATTCTGCATCTCTATCACCTGCGTTTGCAAATCTTTTTGGAACAGCAAGTGTAAATCTGCAATAATTAATACCACTATTTGTAGTTGATAATTCTGGGTCTTTTGTTAAATTACCAATTAAAATAACTTTATTCATAATTTTCTCCTCCAAGAAAAATTTTTTAATAAAAAAATTTTCTTTCTTTTAACCTTTTAGTCAAAACCTTAAAATTTTTGACTCAATTTTTTATTAGTTTTTCTTTACAATAATATGTCTTAAAATATTATCTGTAATAAGCATAAGTTTGCCCATAGCAATACTTGCTTCAGCTGGTGCTGAGTAAGTCATAAGAACATAATGTCCTTCTTTCTTAAACTTAATTGGGTAAGCAAGAGTTTTTAAACCCCACTTGTCAATACCAGCAACTTGACCACCGTTTGTTTCAACATAAGCTTTGAATTTTGCGATGGTTGCATCTCTTTCTTCATCACTGATGCTTGGAGAAAGAATATACAATACTTCATAATTTGCCATATTTTATTTGCCTCCTTTTGGACTTATTCGGCTGTTTTTTACTACAAAACAGCAAGAAGGAATTTCATTTTGGCCAAGCCAAAAACAAATTCTTTGATACTATAGCAAACTTTGAAAAAAAAATCAAGGTTTTTTATTCCTCGATTTTTACTATATATAATAATTAATATAATGGTTTGCAAATTTTTGTTTAATTTGACTACATTTAAAACCTTTTTTATTAAATTTTTTTTAATTAATGCCCTTGAATAAATTTTATATTATAATTAAACTCAACTTCTCTTATAAAATTTTCTTTTGCCTGTGGAAAGTTTTGTAAAAAATTATTTAACTCTTTATTTTTATATTTATAAAAGGTGTTAAAACACTCAACAACATCATAATTGTTTTCTTTAAAATGTTTTTCTGCATTTTTTAAACTATTTAAAACCACTTCTGTCATTGCCTTTTTTAATTTATCTGAAAGTTTTCTTTGCAATACTTCATAATCTTGTTGAATTACATTTTCTCCTGCTATTTCGCCCGTTCTTATATACAATCTAATATCAATATCAAAACAAGGTTTACCGTTTTTAAAATATGCTTTTTTGTTTAGTTTTTTATTTAAAACATTAAATAAAATAGATACATTTTTTAAATTATTCTCAGAATAATTTTCAATAATAAATTGGTCTCTCTTTATTTCTGGATTAAACCATAATAAATTGTCACTTTCTTCTGAAGATAAACTAATCAATTTTTTATTATCTTTTAAAATAATTTGCTCGCCTTTATTTTCAAATTCTTTTTTTTCTTTTCCACCTTCTTGAGAAGAACTTTGTTTGTTTTCACTTCCACCATTATCTGTGTTAGAATTTTTTAACCCATTTTTAGTTTGTTTTAAATTAACCCTATTTACAAGCAAGCACTTTACTGGGCTAAAATAAGCATTGTAATAATCGCCTATTGTTTTTAAATTATGAAAATCACCAAACTCGTTTTCACTTGAATTATTATCTAAAAAAGAATATAAATCGCTATCTAATTTTGTTGAAATTGAAAGCAAATCTTTTGAACTGTCTGGAGTATTTACCAAAACAATGTTGTTTGTGTTTGTTTTTCTTCTTAATAAAAAATCTAAAAGTTGAGTAAAATTCTCTTCACAAGCAGCATCAGAAAAAACCAAAAACCTACAGTGAGCAAAGCCCGAAAGTTTACCTAATTGCAACTTAATTTTTTCTATTGCCTCACCCACAGTTTTGCCTTTTTGAGTATTAACTTTTAATTCTTCTGTACCCCCAGATGCACTTGGTACAATATATTGCAAAGAAACTTCAAATTCTTCATTATCCTTATCAATACCAATAGCAGTAACAATACTTTCTGTCTGGCTTTGCTCTGAAAGCCCTATAACATGAGGAACTAACCACAAGCCAAGTATTAGTAAAATAAGTAAAATTTTATTTTTCCAAATATACCTTAGCATTTTTTCTCCTCTTTTTTATAAACGAAAATATTACAATTAAAACGGGTAATATATATTGAGCAAAAATTATAAAATAACTTGCAAAACCCTGCATAAAAATAATGCCATTATGAATATCAAAATTGTTAAAAACATTAAGCAAAAAAACACCAAACAAAATTATGGAAATAGAAAGCAACTGCCATTTTTTAAAAAAAGTTTGTCTAAAGCAATAAAAAGCACCCAAACTATTAAACATAAAAAATAAAAACAAAGCAATATCCCAAATTAAAATTAATATCCAATCAAAGTTTCCTATATCAGAACCCGTTGACAACACTTGAACAATATCAGAAATTGCATTTGAATGGCACACGGTATTATTTTTAAAAGTAGCAAACACAACTGCAATAAAAAAGGTAGTTAAAAAAATTGTTGTTAAAATAGATAATGTTATTTTTAAATTTTGTTTTTTTTCTTGCTTTATGTTTCCAAAAAAAACAATAAAAATAATATAATCACCAAACCAAAAAGAATATTTAAAAAATTTAGGAAATTGATTAAAAAAGCTTTTTTCCATAAAAGGCAACAATTGCGAAAAATCAGCTTTTGTTATCCCAACAAATAAAGAAAATAAAAAACCAGCAATAATTATTGGTACAAAAATTTCTGCCAACCTCGCAGCAGAATTTACACCAAATTTGCTCATATATAAAACAACAAATAAAATAGGTACACTAAACACCAACCAGTTAAGAGATGTATATAAATTTTCGTTTAAATAGTTATAGTTAGATTGAAATACTGCCCAACATTTGCCAAAGAAAAAAACAAAAAAAATAAACATAATAATTTTTGATAAAACAGTTCCAAAAATGTTTTTTAAAATTTCATAAAAAGATAATTCTGGATTTTTATTAAATAAATATAGCAACAAAAGCAAAACAATAAAATCAAACATTAAAAAAGAAAACACAAAAACATAAGCATCTCTGCCAATATCTTTTGCTATAAGTGAAGGTAAATACAAAACTTTTAAAGTAAGCATACAAACTATTAAAATTAATATAAGTTGCCTTACAGTTACCAACTTTTTCATATATTGTTTTTCCTTTAAAAAATTTAAAAATTGTAAATTGTTTTCGTTGGTAATTTTTATTTAACATCTTTAGTTTTTTATTATTTTTTGTTTTTATTTAATTTTTTATTTAAAGAATTTTCGTTTATATTTTTTTGCCTTACTTTATCTAAAACAGAAAAACTTTCTGGCCTTGTTGTCATAGATAAAACATTATCTTTAAATACACCATCTTTTTGATCTTTTAATACATAAGGTGCATATGGAGCTAAGTAAGGAGTATTAAAACTATCAAAATTTGCCAAATAACCAATAACAAACATACTTCCAAGAATAATTCCGTGAGAACCCAAAACCCCACCTAAAAAAGCGAATATAAACCTTAAAGTTGATATTTGTGAACTTTGATTAGGAATTATATAAATTGTAATTGCCGACATAGCAACAATCATAACTCCGGGTGGACTTACAAGCCCAGCTTTTACTGCAGTATCTCCTAAAATTAACGCCCCCACAATTGAAACAGCAATACCCAAATATTTTGGCATTCTTATACTTGCCTCAAATAAAATATCAAAAAGAATAATAATAAAGAAAATTTCTAAAAAAGGGTTAAGTGGTAAATTTTGAGTAGTATTTACAATTGTCACTAAAAATTTTAGAGGCAATACTTTATAGTGATACAACTGCAAAGACATATAAAGCCCCGGTAAATATACAGACAACACAAGAGATATAATTCTTAAAACTCTTAATGTTGTTGCCCTATGTGGCTCAGAATAATAATCGTTTGCACTTTGAAAATCTTCATACAAAATAAAAGGAACTGTTAACGCTATTGGAGAGCCATCTACCAAAATTAAAACTCTACCTTCAAGCATTTTTGCACTTGCAATATCTGGTTTTTCACATGTTCCAACTTGTCTAAAAATAGAGTTTGGCTTGTTTTCAAGCAAAGTACCTATGTAATAACTATCTAACACACCATCTATGTTTATATTTTTTATTTTACTTCTTACTTCCTCTACAACTTTTTTATCTACTAAATCTGTAATATACAAAAGTTTTATTGCTGTTTGAGTTCTAACGCCCACCGTTAAATCTTCTATTTTTAATTTTTCTGTTACAATTCTTCTTCTAATTAAAGCAACATTTGTTTTTATACTTTCGTTAAAACCTTCTCTCGGTCCACTTATAACAGTAGAAGATGGTGGTTCTTCTATAGACCTGCCTTGAAAACTTAATACATTAAAACCAAGTGCCCTATTATCATTATCTACAAAAAGTAAAGCAAAACCTTTTAATAATTTTTCTTTAATTTCTTTTTCTTGCAAAATTTGTATGTTGCATAGTGATACAGCTCTATTTTTTATATCTTCCAAAGTTAAAGTTTTTTTTGATTTATAATTATGCAACGGAGTAATAATATTCAAATTAATTTCTTCTTGATTAACAATTTCATCAATAAAAACTAAAAATATTTCTTGTTTGTTTTTCTTAATCTGTCTTACAATAATATCACTATTACCTTGAAATTCTTCTTGTATCTTTTTTACAATTTGTTGTGCTTTTTGTTTTATTGAAATCATATATGTAGTATGCTGTATATAAAAAAAGATATACTCAATTTTTTGTAAAAAATAAAAAGTAAATCTTTTTAAAAACTTAATATAAACAAAGTAAAAAAATTTTTATAAAAAAATTAAAAAAAGTTTTATTTTTTAGTTGACTTTATATTTAAACTCCTGCATAATAACAAAGTTTTTTGTCGAATTTATATTTTTGCATAAAAAATTTCGATTGTTATAATATAGAATATTTTGTATTTTTATCAAGAAATATCAGTTGTATTTCTTGATTTTTGCTATTTAAAATTGTGGATAAGTGGATAACTTTTGTGTATAAATGCTTATTTATTCATAAAAATGATTAAAAATTCATAATTTTTATAAATATTTAAAAAAATGAATATTTATAAAAGTTGTTGAATTGTTGATAACTTTTTGTTACAAAAACTTGACTAAATTATAAATTTTAAAAATAAAAAGAGAGAAGTTTGTTTTTAAGTTTTCTCTCTTTTTTTTTCTTTTGTTTTTAATAAATTTTTATTTATTTAAATCTTTTTTTGTTACAACATATGCCATTTTTGTTTCTTCGGTAATTTTAACATTTTCACTTATTTCATAACCAAGCACACAAAGAATTTCGTTGCCAACAGCAAGAACAGGTATAAAATCTCTTATTCTATTTGGAACTTTTTTATCTATGAAGAAATTTTTTAATGCCTTTTTGCCACTACCAAACTTTGTAAAACTATCACCATTTTTTCTTGTTCTCCAAACAGCTTCTTTTGGTATTAAGTTTGCGTCCATCATAAGAGTATTTTCTTTTCTTTCAAACTTCTTTGTTCTTTTTACATTAATCTCATAGAGCCCTGCAAAATTTGTTTTACCAACCTCAAAAGGATATTCTTGAACAATAACAATTTTTTCGTTTTTAAATATTGTTATATAATCATATTCTTTTTGAACAATTATATCGTTTGGTAAATTTAACTTTTTGCCATTTTCTCCTAAAGCCAAATCTTTAATAAGTTCAATATGCTTTCTTTCTATATCCTTTGTAACATTAAGTTTTTCTAAGCAATCAAATATAATTCTGTTTATTACGCTTGCTTTATAATGAAAATAAAGTAAAGGAATTTTTACCAAATTCTTGTCTTCAATAACTCCACCACAATTAACATGACTTAAAATAAAATCATTGTCTTCTTTGCAAGACAAACTAAAATTTACTAAATTTTGTTCTACCCCTTCCCATCTTTGTTTTAGTTGTGGCAAAACTACATTTCTTAAAAAGTTTCTATTATATTTACTTTCAAAATTTGTAGCGTCATCAACATATTCAATATAATTTCTTGAAGCGTATCTTACAATATCATCTTTATCAACACCTAAAAAAGGTCTTATATAAACATCATCTCTAATGTATTCCATACCACAAGCACCATTTAAACCAGCACCTCTTAAAATATGTAACAAAATTGTTTCTGCTTGGTCAGAAAGATGATGAGCAAGTGCAATTTTATCTACAACATTTTCTTTAAGTAGATTTTCAAAAACACTGTATCTTGCTTCTCTTGCAGCATTTTCTATACCCATATTTTTTTCTTTTGCAAGTTTGCCGGCATCAACAGAAAATTTATGACAATAAATACCATTTTCTCTACACCAATTTCTTACAAATAATGCATCATCTAAAGATTCTTCTCCCCTTAGCATATGGTCTACCGTAATTGCAACAACTTGACAATCTAAAATTTCTTTATTTTCATGCAAAAAGTGAAGTAAACTCATAGAATCTACCCCACCACTAACAGCAACACCAATTGTCTCGCCCGGTTTAATCATCTTTTTTTGCTTAATTAAATTTAAAACTTCATTTTCCATACGAGTAGTATTATACCCTAAATAAAAAAGAAATTCAATACACAATTTTAACTAAAATTACTTATTTAAATTATAATATATTTTTATATTGTTTATTTGTTTATTTAAACAACCATTAATGTTAAAACTTTTTATGCATAGTTATAAAAAATTTTACCCACCATAACAGTCATATCATCTTCTGGATAGTTTTTTTGTTGCCTTTTTGCCTTATTTAAAATTTTGTCTGCCAAAACTTGAGGATTGTTTTCTTTTAAAGATTTTAAATAAACTTCTAAATCATCTTCTTTAAAAGCATCTACAACCCCGTCGCTTAACATAATAACCATATCATCTGTTGATAAAACTGTTTTTGTCACCTTTGGTTTTACTTCTTGTAAAATACCCAAAGGCAAAGAGTTACTTTCTATTTTACTTAAACTTTCTCCTTTTTTTACAAAACCAATTGTTGCCCCTTGTTTTATAAAATCTACTTGTCCATTTTTAAGATCAACAACACTTATATCAAGCGCAGAAAAAACATCTTCTCTACCCAAATTTAAAAGATTGTTTACGCTTGTTAAAATTGTTTGATTATCATACCCTGCCTTATAAAAATTTTCTATCAATCCTATAGATAGTTCACTTGCTTTGTTTGCTTTTTCACCATGCCCCATACCATCACACAAAGCAAACATAAATTTATCTCCTGTTAACTTAGATGCAGAATGAGTATCGCCACAAACATCTTCCCCTCCCTTAGAACTTTGAGCAATGCCCACTGCAATATCATATACAGGAGCTGTTTTGTAACTAAGATAAGTTAAGTTGTTATCCATATTTGGCAATATATCTTCCAATACCATTTTACAAGAACAACTTTTATTTAAAACCCTTGTAATTTTTTCATTGTCAAAATCTATTGTACGAACAAGCATAGAAACAATATTTGTTTTTTCGTCTTTTTCAAAACAAACAACCTCGCTTGGAACAATATCATTGTAAATTAAGTTTTCTTTAATTTGTTTTTCCAGTTTTAAATCCATTTGAACTACTTGCTTTGTTTCTTGCGAAAGATTATTTAATATGTATGAAATTCCACCAAGTTGGTCGGCTATTAACACTTTGCTTGCATCTAAATTTCCACACATTTTTGAATAACTTTTATACTCGTTTAACAAAGCATTTATATGCGAAACTACCTGATTTAATTTTGTACACCTACTTGTTAAATAAGCTGGCAAATCAACCAATGTAATTTTTCCCTTTTCAAAACCTGTGTTTATAAGCTGTTCAAAAATTTTTTTATGCTCAGAGTTAAACCCTTTTAAACATTTTGTTTTTTGTGGACAATTTTCACAACTGTACTTTATAATTTCGTTGCAAATCATTAGTTTTGCAGATTTAGCATCTAAACTGCCCTTAACAAGTTTTCTAAAACTCTTATCCATTTGATAAAAAACCTCTGAAGTATATAAAAGACGCTTGCTAAGTTGTAATTTGTTTTGATTTAAAATATTTTTTAAGGAATTACTTTCATTTTTTAAATAAATTTGCTTTTTTAAATTTTCTAAAAATTTTTTAGGAATTAAAAAAAATATAGTTCCTGCAACTATCGTTGGTAAAAAATTTAAAACGGAAAATTGATTTAAAATAAAAAATGCGCCAAAAACCAAATCAGATAACAAAACGCCTATGGTTGAATAAATTCTGCTATACCCCTTAAAAATATTTGCAACAACAGCAACAATAGAAAATAAGGTTAAATAATTTAAGTTACCATTTGTAAGCCCTGCACCAAGCCCAGAAACTACTGCAAGTAAAACAGAAAAAGAATTTTTTAATAAATATGTACTTACTAATACTAAAAAAACACCCGTAAATTTAACAATATCAAAATATAAAAAACCTAAATTTTGCAATCCACAAAACAAAAATATTAAAACAAAACCACCACAAACAATTTCGTCTACATTTAAATTTAAATTAAAATTTCTTGTTTTTAAAATTTTAAAAAAGTTAAACGCACAAAGTAAAAAAACAGAGTTTAAAACAACATCTAAAAAACAAAAATAAAATTGCGATAAGTTAGAAAAGTTAAAATATAAATAAGGTATACCCAAAGCAACACAATAAATAAAAGCAAAAAAAGATGACAATGGTTTTTCTTTTTTATTATGAAAAAAAACAATTAAATTTGATAAAAAACATATAAATAAACCAAACAAAATGCTATTTAAAGACAAATTGCTTAAAAAATAACCTATTAAAAAAGAAAGCGACAAATAAAATGGACTTTCACCTAAAAACATTAAAGTTAAAAACAGTCCATAAAAACAAGGTTTGATTTGACCAAATACTTTTGCATTTGCAAAAATATAAAATAAAATTATATAACCAAAATATTTAAAAAATTTAAAAGCAACAGGTTTATATTCTTCAATTTTAGTTATTGTTGTTTCTTTCATTTTTTTAGTACCTTTTAATACAAATTTTAAAATTAAACATAAAATAAATTAATTTATCAAAAAGTACTTAATTGTTTTTTCTATTGGTAAAATTATATTTTAACTTTATAAAAAAAAGAGTTTTAAAACAAATTAAAACCCTTTTTTATACTAACTATTTTTGTAAAATTTAAACTAATTTTATATATTTTTGTTAATAATTATATAATAAAAATTTTTACATTTTAAGATGGTTATATTGTGTATCAAAATCAACATCTGTTCCATTTAATTTTGGAAAGCCATCATATTCGTTTTTATCTTTTCTTGGAAGAATATGAAAATGTAAATGAAAAACAGATTGTTGGGCTTCTTCTCCACTTGCGTTTAAAATATTTACACCTTTAAAACCACAATTATTTACATAATGATTTGCAACCTTTTTAACTGCCTCTATAGTTTTAGATAAGTAAAGTTCGTCACAATCTAAAACATTTTTAAAATGTTTTTTAGGAACAACTAAAGTATGTCCATAACAATCTTTAGAAATATCTAAAAAAGCAAGAGCATATTCATCTTCATAAATTTTATAACAAGGAGCAGTTCCTTCTACTATTTTACAAAAAATACAGTCACTCATAATTATTCCCTCCACATCTTCTTTAATAAAAATAGTATATAATCAAAAAACATTTTTTCAAAATAAATATTAATTTTTATAAAAACTTTATGTAAAACTATAATATAAAATTTGTCTATTTTAACAAATTTATTACTATTTTTAACTTTTTTTAAGGTTTGTTTGACTTTTTATGTACTATAATATATTATAAAGTTAATAATAAAAAGAGGAGTTTTTTTATGAGCGATAACGAAAGAAGCCCTATGACAGATTTTCTTGACTTTATTGGTAAAGTCCTTGCTGTTGTTATGATTTTAGTATACGCAGCACAAATTGTACATGCTTACTATCCATTCTTGCCAGATTCAGGTACAATTCTTACAATTATGGATTATGTTAAAATGTATGCACCTATGGCTCTTATGACAGTAGTTGGTCTTGAAGCTGTTTGGGATAAATCAGAATTACTTAAACTTGTTATGCTTGTTGTTTGTGCAGCAATCATTATATTCTCATTCTTCCCAGCTGTAAGAGATACAATTGTTGGATATTTAGGAATTTAATTTTAAGTAAAAAAAAACGAGGTTATCAAACCTCGTTTTTTTTATTGGTTTTT
>JAFQFI010000003.1 GCA_017398655.1 Clostridia bacterium | reverse complement strand
TTGAAAGAAAAATAATATATTATATACTATATTATAAATTAATTATTAAGCTTTGCAGTTCTATTTTTAAAAATACAATAGATAAAAGGAGACAAAAAGTTATATGAAAAAAGTTTTAAAAATCTTTTTGTTAGTTCCTATATTTTTATTAACAGTGCTTTTTAGTTTTGCTTGTGGCGAAGAAGGTATAAAAAGCATTTCTTTATCATTGTCTAATTACCAAATTGTAGCAGGGTATTACAATGTAAAGATGACAAATAACAACATAAACATAGATGTTAAAATAGAGCCAAACACTATTTCTGTAAGTGATTTAACTTGGGAAAGTAGTGCAACAGATGTTGTAACAGTATATAATTCTACTTTTAAAACAAGAGGAACGGGTACAGCTACAATAACAGCAAGTTATAAGAATAATGATGGTTCTGTTGTTAAAGGTTATTTAAGAATAAAAGTTGTTCCTGCAAGTGAAAGTATGTCTTTTAGTGAAGATAGATACGAAACTAATTATACAGGACAAAGTTTAGCAAGCAACTATAAGGTTATACAAGATAATGGTTCAACACAAGATTATACATATAGTTATTTCAATGCAGATACAAGAACAACGGTAGACGATATTATAGATGTAGGTACATATCAAATTACTTGTACTAAAACAGAAGGAAGCAATGCTCAATCTTGTTCTACAATTTTAGTTGTAAACAAAGCAGTAATAAATATTGTTTGCAATAGTTATCAAATTACTTATGGAGATGATTTTCCAACAGAACTTTATTCAACTTCAAATATTCCAGAAGGCATTTTGTCAAATGACCAAATAGGTTCTTCTTTATATGGATTGGGTAAAGATAGTAGCGAAAAAATAGGAGAATATATTCAAGTTACAACAGCAACAAAGGGTGCAAATGCAAAATCTTACGAGATAAATGCTTATTTTGAAATTTCTGATAATTATCAAAGCAATTATGAAGTTTCTGTTGCAAATATAACAAAAGGTTCTTTAACAATTTCTCCAAAAGATGTTGTATTATCTATTAATAATCAAACTATCACATACGGAAGTGATATAATTGGCAATAATTTTAGTTTGTATTCTTATAAAGAGTATACAGAAGTTGGTAACGATATTTCAAATTTAACTCCACTTGACGATACTACAACAAATTATTCAACTAACATTTATCTTGGTAGCGCAACATTTATGTTAGATGGTGTACAAGCAACTTTAAATGATGTTAATTGCTTAAATGTTTTAATAAACACAGAAGATAATAGTTATAAATCATATGACCTTTGTTACAATAGTGCTACAACAACAAGTTCTAATTTATATATTGCTGTAAAATTAAATGGTAAATTAACTGTTACGCCAAGAGAAGTAACTGTTCTACCAGCAGAGGGTCAAACAAAAATCTTTGGAGATGCAGACCCAGCATCATTGGCTTATACTGTTGTATCTGGTACATTTATAAATAGAGATAATATACCAAATTTCTTGCAAGTAAATTATAAAAATGAAGAAGTAAACTTAGGAGAGGGAAATTTTCTTGCAGGTGTAAATAAATATTTTTATAAAGTAAACAATGATATAAATAAAAACTATAAAATTTCACTTGGCGAACTTGCAAAAGAAGATAATAGTAGCCCAGATGCAAATGAAAATAAAATAAGATTTGAAGTTATAAAAAGTACAATTGTTATAAAACTTAAAAACGAAAAAGGAAATTATAGCACTCCAACAGGCATCGACGCATCAGGTGAACCAATACACAGTTTAAGTTATTACAATTATTTGCAAGATGGTACTGTTCCAAATTATATAGCAAAGCCAGAAAGTATAATTATTAATGGCGAAGAAATTTTAAATAACGAACGAGGCGATATTACAAAAAATACCTTAAGTGAATCTTTTGAAGAAAATGGTTTTATTTTATTAAAAACGGGTGGACAATTAAAATTTGCTATTGGATTAACACAAAAAACAACTCCTGCAGATGGTTACTTTATGTCTTATGAAATTAAGGGAACAGATGAAGAAGGAAATCCAAAATATAGTTTATATTTTGATGGAAGTGCAAACCCAGATAATTTTGAAGTTTCTATTGTTTCTTCAACCTTAAATTTAAGAAAACTTAATATTACAATTATTCCTAATATGACAACATCTCTTGTCTCTAAAGAATATGACGCCAAAGAAGGGGAGAGCAGTTTGCCAACTGGATTTATGGCAGATTATCGTGTTACTGGTGACTTAGATGGAAAAGAAATAGAACAAATTTTAGTAAATTACACAGAAGTTTTAAGTTTGTTAAATGAAAATTCTCAATATACAAGAGTTGATGAAGAAGGAAATGAAAACAAAAAAGTTTCTGTAATAAAAGATGTAGGCAAATATCAAATTTATTTGTCAAAAAGATTGGCATATAAAACAGGTATGGAATACTACGATATTTCTCTTGATGCATCAACTATTTATTATTTTACAATAACAAAAGCAACAGCTCTTATTACCCCAAAACTAAATGAAGATGGATCTAACCAAAATAAAGTTTATGGTGATGCAGATCCAGAAGAGTTTACTTATGATTATTTGGGCGTAGCAGAATCAGATATTGAAAACTTCTCGGGTAATTTATCAAGGGTCAAAGGAGAAAATGTAGGTGACTATGAAATAACCCTTGGAGATTTAACTTTAGGTAATAATTATACTTTAATTTTATCTTCAACTCCTATATATTTTTCAATTACAAAAAGAGAAGTAAAAGTAGAGCCAATTTCTTATGAAACAACTTATGGTGATGATTATCCAACAACTATTGGTTATTACACAACAATTATAGGTAGTTATGACGAATCTGTATTAGTTGCTCCAACATTTACAGGTGTACTTGAAGTAAAAGATGCTACAAAAATTAATGGATATTACCCAGTTTGTATAGATGAAGGAGGAAATGTTTCAAGTTATTTAATAGGTAGAGGAACTCTTGCATGTAATGACAACTATTTTATGACATTTATAGAAACATCTACTTATAAAATTAATAAAAGAATATGTGTAATTGATATTATTTCTCAACAAATTGAAAATAAAGATGGTTTAACTACAACAGGGTTAGTTCTTTCTAATGCTTTTTATAAACCAAGCAATTTGTTAAGTGGAACAACTACTGTTTTAACTGTTAATTTAAACACAACAGAAGATGCCTATTTAGATGTAAAAGAATATGATATTAAATTTGAAATGGGCTCAGGAAATGATGTTACACATTGCTATGCATTTTCTCTTGGAAGAAAAATTGTTTATTATATTGATGTTAAAATTATAGACCTTGCTATAGTAGATGCTGTTGGCAAATCATCATCAACAGTTAAAGTAACTTATAATGGTGATTATAGAGAAAACGATTTTGCATTAATTTGTCAAACAGAAGGTTTTGTTGTTGACGAGGATGCAAGTAGTTATTCTTTTAGTTATGTTATAGGCAATACATCAGCAAATCCTAAAGATGTGGGAAGTTATGTTGCTTCAGTAGATTTAAGTGGTCCTAACTCAAAAATAGTTTTAAAACACTCACATACATCTACTTGTCCACAAGATTGTAATAACGCAGAAACAATAGAGTTTACTGCTATTGATGGCTCTATAAATAAAAATTGTGTTTTAAATATTTCTAATTTTGGATACTTAAATATAGAAAGAGCAAATATATCTTACTTATCTGATAAACTTTCATTTATGTCTCCATTAACATACGGAACTAACACAATATCAAATATTAAAACAACATATACAAATGATGCTGATTCAGAAGTTGATATTTTTTATGGTGTAGGTACAGATTCTATTTCGTTATTAGAAGTTGGTGGAAGAAACTTTTATTATTCTACATCAAATTATTCTCTTGCTTTATTAGATGCAAACAAATCTTATCCTATTGAAGTTACTATTCAGGCAGAAAAAAATGGAACTGTAGATAACAACTACAACCCATTAACAATTTCTATACCTTTACAAGTAATACCTCAAAATTTAATTATTAAAGGTCAACAATTTAACATTGGTTCTGGTGCAGATATGCAAATTTTACCAAACAGTGTTTTATATGATGGTTTGTCACGACCTGTAACAATTACATTAAGTATTGTAAACGAAGTAGAAAAAAGATATGCAACAACTTACAATTTTGTAAAATTAAAATCTGTTTATTCTGATTCTACAAAAGCTTCTTTTGAGTACTATGATTATAAAGTAGATTCTCAAACAGGTGTTGGATACCCTTCTATAGTAGATGGTATAAAATCACAATCATTTTCTGGTTCTGGTTTAAGTTATATAAGTTCTCTTATAAAATTAACTTATGATGGTGTCGATTATTTAGTTATTAATGATGTGTACTGTGCTTTGTTAGAACAAGATAATGTTGGTACGCCACTCAAGGCAGGTGTGTATGTTTGTATTGCTAACTGCGAAGCAAAAACAAATTATATTTTTGCAGAAAACGAAGCTCAACCTGTTGTAATTGGTACAAGTGCAACTTATGTTAAGATGTATGAAATTGAAAAATCTTCAGATGTATCAATTGACAATTGGAAGGAATCTTTTTATTACACAACTCAATTTGATTTGGCTAACCCAGAAACTTTACCTTTTGAATATGAGATGTCTCCAAACTTTAAAGATCAAGTTGAATATAGCATGGAAGAACCAGTAGAATGGCCTTCAAATAATATGTTAAATGTTGGTAATTATTCTGTTACTATTACTGTTGTAAATGATAATTATTATTACAGCAATGCATTTACATTTGAAGTAACTAAACTTGCAGCAGAGTTTGTTTTTCCAACAACAAAAACCTATGTTTATAAAGGCGAAAACATTTCTATTGTAGAGTTTTTAAATGATATAAGAATTCTTGAAAAAGATAAAGATGGTAACACAATAAATAGTTTTTATTACACATACGGTGATGAAAACCCATTAATTACTCTTGAGTTTTATGAACCATTTAATGAAACTGCTCTTGATTATATTCCTTGGGATGTTTTGCCAGATGAAGATGATTTTTATACTTTAAAAGCAAAATATGGTGGAGATAAGAGCAATTATTATGGTGAAGGCGAATTTAAATATAAAATTATTAAAAAAGCTTATATGGGTTCTGTAAGATTTCAAAATACAACAATTATTTATAACCCATCATATACTGCAGAAGAGTTATATGCGTTAATATATTCAAATATGTTCTCTATTGGTTTGCAAGAAGGGTATGAGGTATCTATATTTAATGAAAATACTACAGATACAGATAATGCTCAAATTACACCAGATAGCGATGGTTGGATTCTTGATTTATTAGAAGAAGGTCAAAAAACTTTAAGGTTGGAAGTTACTTTTAGTGATGGAATTACAGCCGATTATAAAGCAACAGCAATTTTAACTATAGAAAAAATGGCAGTAAGTCAAACAGAAATTGTTGCTCCTCAAAGTTCTACATTTACATACACAGGTTATGTTGTGTATAACTACTTAAACTTTAACACTGCTTCTTTAAACCCAGAGACATTAGAGTTAAATCCTTCAGAAACACTTACAGAACAAACAGATTCTGATAAAAAACCATATTACTTGCAATATACAAGTGGAAGATATGTTTATACTGTATTTAAAACAAAAGAACAAGGAAATACTGTAGAGTTAAAAGTTAAAGATAATTTAGGACATGTAATTTTTACAGTTTTATACACATATCAATATCAAGACGAAACAGGTGCCTTTGTAGAACTTAAGGAAGTGGAAGGAAACCCTAACGCTCAAAATCCAACTTATGTTTATCACTTGCCTATAGATCCTAAGGATACTTACTATAGAGTAGTGTATTCATATACTTTTGGAGAAAACTATACCGGAACTGCTATAACATTAACTTATAAAAACTTTAAAATTAATAAAATACCAACTTTATATATATCATTTAATAACAATACAGATGATAGTGCTATAAATAGTGATTGGTCTAACTGGGATTTACAATATAACAACATAAAAGGTTTAGATGATAGATTTTCACAAAAATTGCTTGTTGTTAAAAATCAAAGTGGTGGTGGAAATGTTTCTAATGTAAAAGTAAATGTTCAAACCAACAGAACTTTAGGTTATACATTACAGCGTAGATCTGGTATACACTTGTTTGTTTACTTTACAGATTATAATGACAACAAGATTACAGATTCTATTAAAAATGCCAATAATGATGGCGAAAATTATAATATGTATGTAACAATTATGTTTGCAAGATATTCCAATGGTCCAAATGAAGAAGGTAGCAACAATAGACCTTATTATTTAATAAGTGATTATGTAGAAAGTGTAAAATTTGGTAGCAATACAGCAGTTAAAGCAAAATATTTTACACCGGGCAGAGTTTTTGATGACAATAATACAGAATTGGTTGATAATACAGCATCAATTAATGCTGAAAGAAGTTATCTTACAAGTTTATCTCAACAAGTTGTTATAAGTAAATATTTATATGATATTAACAATTGGCAAGAAGTTTTTGGTTCAAATAATAACATTGCAACAACTTCTACAACCAATGGTGGTTTAATGTTAAAAATAACAGAAGATAGTTTTGTAAGTAATTTAAGTTCAAATGTTAATAAAATAACAATTGTTAAAAATGATGGTGGTGAAAATATTCCTACTGGCTATGAAATAACTTCAACTGGCTTTAGTTTTGCAGATTTTGTTGCTCAGGCAGAAGATTATGCAACAACAAATAGGGTATATAGATTTATTATTGATTGTAAAACAAATTATACCTCAAATGCTATTTCTTTTATTGTTGAAAAAGAAATAGAACAACCAACTACTTAAAATAAAAAGAGATAGATTTTTTCTATCTCTTTTTTATTAATAAGAATTTTTATTTATAATTATATATCATATTTAATTAAATCTTCGTAGGTTTGTCCTTTTACAATAACACGAGATTTTCCGTTGTTTACCATTATAACTGGTGGAACAGGGTTTCTGTTATAATTGCTTGCCATAGAGTAATGATATGCACCAGTTGATAAAACTGCAATAACATCACCCTTATTTAGTTTTTCCATTTTTGTATCTTTTATTATGCAGTCACCACTTTCGCAACACTTGCCAACAATTGTAACTTTTTCTTGTTTAGTTTCAGTTGATTTGCACTTAACGGCAGTATAAGCTGATTGATATAAAGCAAATCTTGGATTTTCATACATACCACCATCAATTGATACATACTTTCTTACGCCTTTAATTTCTTTTATGTTTCCAACTGTATAAAGCGTAAATCCGGCCTCACAGACCAAAGTTCTGCCCGGTTCGATAACTAATGTAGGTTCTATTAAATTATTCTTAGAAACGCCATTTTTAATCTCATTTACGGTTGCTTTTATAAACTTTTTATAATCTTCATCTTTTAAGTTTGGATCTTTATTTGTATACCAAACGCCAAAGCCACCACCAGCATTAAAAATTTTAACATCAATGTTGTGTTTTTTCTTAAGCATTGCAATAAATTCCATAACAATTTTTGCAGCCAAGCCATAAGGTTTTGTGTCAAATATTTGGCTACCAATATGGTAATGAATTCCCATAAAATTTAGTTTATTATTTTGACAAACCCTTACAATAAATTTTTCTGCCTCGCCACTTTCAAGATTAATGCCAAATTTACTATCTGTTTTACTTGTTTGAACATATTCATGAGTGTGTGCTTCAACGCCCGGGTTAATTCTAACAATAATATTTAATTTGTTTTCAAGTTTTTTATCTTTTTTTACTAAATCTTCAAGTGTTTCAAGTTCGTCGTAATTATCAACAATAAAGTTGTAAATCTTGTTTTTTAATGCAAGTTTAATTTCGCTTAATGTTTTATTATTTCCATGAAAAAATATTTTGTTGTTATCAAATTTTGCTTTAACGGCAGTATAAATTTCTCCACCAGAAACAACATCACAAGAAAAACCATATTCTTTAATTAAATTATAAATTGCTTTGCAACAAAAAGCTTTTGAAGCATAACTTACAATTGAGTTTGGATATAATTCTTTTAAAATATCACTAAAAAGTTGGCAACGATTGCGTAAAATTGTTTCGCTTAATATATAAACAGGAGTACCATATTTTTTTGCCAAATTTAAAGCGTTGCAACCATCAATAATCATTTCGTTGTTTTTATCAAAAGTATATTTTAAATTTTTATCCATTTTTTCCTCACTTTTTAATACAAGTTAGTATAAATACTTTTATTGTGTGGGTCAATGTTTTTTTAATTTTTTTATTCATTTTGATAGTTAAAAAATGCTATATTTGTTTTTTTAATTTTAAAAAATATATTAA
>JAFQFI010000028.1 GCA_017398655.1 Clostridia bacterium | reverse complement strand
ACAACTTATAAATTAAACGATAAAGTTCTTAACTTGTTAAATGAACAAGGTGCTGTTCTTGAATTATATGCAATTTATAAAGCAAATACATTTACTGTTGTTTATAACAGCAACAGACCTTCAAATGCTTCAACACAAATTACAGGAAGTGTATCAAATACAACACATACTTATGATACAAAACAAGCATTAAATACTTCTCAAAAATTCTCATTAATTGGTTATGTTCAAACTTCTTGGAATACCCAAGCAGATGGAAAAGGCAGAACTGTTGGTTTAACAGAAGAAGTATTTGATTTAATTGATCAAGGTACAATTAACTTGTATGCAATTTGGAGACCTGTTTCATATTCTGTTGCATATAATCATGAAGGTAATGTAGTAAGCACATCTTCATTTAACTACGACACAACATATAATTTAAAAACAAAAGATACTTTAGCTATTAATAAACAACATCATAAATTTATTGGTTGGGCAATTTTACCTAACTCTACAGAGGTTGTTTATGAAGATGGCTCTGAAGTTCTTAACCTTACAGATGTTGATGGTGGTGTAGTTTCATTGTATGCAGTATGGAAAGTTTTCTCTGCAACAGTTCATGGTATAGAAGATCAAGTAGTTGAAGTTGATGCAAACACATCTACTGGTGTTGTTACTATTACAAAAGCAAATCTTGCAACAACTTTAAAATATCTTGGTTTTGAAATTGGATATTTAAATACAACTCCAACAATTTCTAATGGTGGATATACATTTACTGATGGCACAATTACAATTTCTTTAACAGGAGATATTGATTTATATGTATGCTGGAAAGCAGTTACATATCAAATTAAATATAACTTAAATGAAGCAACTGCTTCTGGTACAATTCCTGCAACTCAAAATGTATGGGCTTACCAAGCAGGTAGCAACAACACTTACACAGAAGGTAGTGGTACAAATAAAATTACTCTTGCAAACAGAGGAAATATTACTTGTCCTACACTTACAATTTGTGGTTGGGCTGTTAAAGCAAATAGTACTGTTTTAGATTTTGATTTGGGCGAACAACTTGTATTAACACATGATTTATTGGTTGAAATAAATGAAAAACAACCTTTAACATCAAATGTAATTAACCTTTATGGTATGTGGTCTGATTCATATAGTATTTCTTACGATATGAATACAACTTACAATATTATTAAAGGTAATAAGAATAACATTCTTGGTGTAAATAAGGTTTCAACAGGTTCAATCAAATTACACACAGAACACACAATACCTGCAACAGATACAGACGGAAAAGTTTGGGAAATTTATGATGAAGCAAACGGCGTATTTGCATACTTCTTAGGTTGGGCAGAAGAATCTAATGCTACAACTCCAAAATATGTAGGTGGCGAAGTTGTTTCAACATATATCAGTCCTACAACTTTATATGCTGTATGGAGCAGATATACAAATCCAAAATACTTCACATACAATGCTGGTACAATTACAGGATTTAGTGATTTGGGTAACCAAGAAATTGTAAACAAATCAATTACAAATATTATTATGCCAAGATTTAACCCTACAACAGCAGAACCTATTACTGCAGTTAACAAATTTGCTTCAAGTGCAGCAACAGGTGCAGTTGCAACAATTGATTTTGTTTTCACAAATAGTTTAAATTCAATTGCAGATTTTGCTTTTGAAAACTTCAATTCCTTAATTTCAATTAAAAATATTAATTCTAAAATTGAAACAATAGGAAACGGTGCTTTTGCAACAAGTTCTTTAAGTGAAATAACTTTTGCAGGAGATAAGAAAAATTATGTTGTAGATGAATTTAGCAATGTTTACTATGTAAGTGGTTCAAACTATGCAATTCACACATACTTAATTTCAAATTCTTCAACAAATATAAATATCGAGTTATCTTATAACAAAGCAATAAACGGTACAAATTATGTATTAACAGAAATTTTACCTTATGCTTTCTATAAGACAAATATCGAAACTCTTATTTATACAAATGCAACAAACTTAGCAAAAATTGGTATTGGTGCATTAAAACAAACAAGTGCATTAAAAGAAATTAAACTTCCATTTATAGGTGGTTCTACTACAGAAAACAACTATATGGGTTATGTATTTGGTGAAACAACTGCTACAGGCACTTCTGTTCCTGCAACATTAAAAACCATTACAATTGTTAACCATGGTGAAGTTCCAAATAATGCATTTAAAGGTTTTGCAAATGTACAAAAAATAGTTATTGGCTCTTTAACAACAATTGGCAAAAATGCATTCCAAGGTTGTACAAACTTAAAAGTATTAAACGCTGATGGATCAGACACATTTAATATTGATAATGTTACAACAATTGGCGATTATGCATTTGAAGGAAGCAAAACTTTACCTACAAACTTTGTATTTACAGAAAATACAACAACTTTAGGTGCTTATGCTTTTGCTAATACAAACATTGAATATGTATATATTCCAAGAAATGTAATTTCAATTGCTGGAACATCTTTCTATGGTTCTGCATTAAAGAGTGCAAGATTATATTCTACAAGTGCATTCAAAGCTGTTTATAATAATACAAATATTAAACCTACTGCAAATAATAACGGAAGTGTAATTTACACAGATGTTAACTTCTACTTGGTATTAACACAAGTAACAAATTCTTCAACATACTTGTCTTACACAATTGTTGTTGACGATATGATTGCAGTATTTGAAAGTATAAGTGATAACACTCCAGATTTATATAATAATATTTATGAAGCAATTTCTTCTGCAAAATCAAATAGTATTATTATGATAAAACTTGATATTGCTGTACAAACAACAATTACTGTAAATAAAAACTTAACAATTTTAGCAGGTCACAATAATATACCTGAAAGTGATGAAGCATATTCATACTTTGGTGGCGAAGTTAGAGATATAACTTTAACAAGAGCAACTGGATTTACAGGAAACATCTTTAATATTGTTGATGCTAATGTAACAATTGGTTCAGCTTTCAACAAAGAAGGATATGAATCAAGTATGCTTTACTTAACAGGAACTAAAACAGCTGTTGTTTCAAGTTTAATAATGGTACAACAAACTGGTTATTTAACTTTAGAAGAAAAAGTTACATTACAAGACAACTTAGCTGAAAGCGGTGGTGCTGTTTATGTTGCTGGTGAATTGTTTGTAGAAAATGCTCAATTTGTTACTAACCAAGCACAAACTAAAGGTGGCGCAATTTACATTAACGATGCAAAATTAACTATAATTGGAAGCGTTGAATATCAATTCTTACGCAATATAGCTGAAAATGGTGGCGCAATTTATGTTAATGGAAATTCTATGTTAAATATTAAAGGGGCAAAGTTTGTTGGTAACTATGCTACACTTGGTGGTACAATTTACTTTAATAGTTCAAATTCTACTAATGCAAGTGTAATTTCTGCCGCAACTATGGAAGCTCATGATGTTATGACATCTGTTGCAGACAATCCTGCAACAAGAGGTGGTATCATCTACCAAAATAGTGGTTTATTAAAACTTACTGGTAAAGCTACAATTGGTATGAGTGGTGCTTACTATGGTGGTGTAGTTGCTGTTTATGGTGGTAAGTTTATTTTGGATGACGCTACAATAAGCGAAGGAAATGCTTACTATGGTGGTGGTATTTACATTGCTGGTACAACAAGTATTTTAGAAATTAATGATGCTAATGCATCTGTTTCAGAAAATACTGCTTTAAAAGGTGCAAATATTTACTTTGCAAGTACAAATGCAACTGCAAGTACAATTAGCAATGGTAGCATTACTTACGGTAATGGAATATACTCTGACGGACAAGTTGCAAACTTAGGTTCAACCGGTGGTGGTATATTTGTAGTAAGTGGTAAACTTAATATTTCTGGTAATACAGAAATTTCAAACAATAAAGGTGTTACTGGTGGTGGTTTACAAGTAGCTGGTGGTACAGTAAATATTTCTGGTAACGCAACAATTAGTAATAATACTTCATTAGAAAGTGGTGCTGGTATTTATCACATAAATGCTACATTAACAATTAATGGGGCTACAATTACTCAAAACTATTCAAACGCTGAAGCAGCTGGTATATTTACAGGTTCTGGTAATCTTAATATTACTGGTGGTGCAAAAATTACTAATAACACTGCAACAACAACTGCTGGTGGTATTAAAATTTGTGGAACTGCAAATGTTTCATTTGCAACAGGCGACGCTAATACTGTTAATGATATTAGTGGTAACACAGCTACAAATAGTGCTGGTATTGTAGTAGCAGGTAGTAGTACAGCATCTCCAACTGCAAATATTTCTAATACAACAATTTTAGGTAATGTGGCTAACGGAGATGGTGGTGGCTTAACTATTGGTTATGCAAATTTAACTATTAATGCAACTACTGTTATTACAGAAAATACAGCAAAACACGGTGCTGGTATATATGTAAATCAAGGTTATCATATAATTGAAAATGCAACAATTTCTGCAAACACATCAACTTATGGTGCAATTTATGTATCAGAAAATGCATATTTAACACTTAACAGTGTAACTGTAGAAAGCAATAACTTTGAAAATTTAACTGATAACGAAATAACTAATGGTGAAGATATTAAAGGCATTTATGTTAAAAATACAGCAGAAAATGCATTTACAATTTCAAACAATAGCAAGATTGTTGATACAATTTATTTAACAACAGGTGCTATTGTAAATATTGCTGATGCATTTAATATTAACAACGGACATACATCAATAAAAATTGCAATGCAAGAAGTTTATACTGATGAAGCAATTAGAGTTGGTAAGTATGCAATGGGTGTTAATGCAGATGCAAACAAATTCACTTCTGACGCAGACCTTATCTTTGTAGAACAAGGTCAAGACATATTAATTGTTAAAGGTGTTGTATTAAACTCTACAATTAACAAAAAATATGGTAGCTTAGAAAGTGCAATTAACTCTGTTAATGTTGCAACAGAAAATGTAATTATGTTGTTAGAAGATATTTATATTGATTCAACATTAACAATTCCTGCAAACAGAAACATTACTATTATTGGTGATGTTAAGAGTGGAACCCAAGGTTATGGCTTGTTTAGAAAAGAGGGCTTTAAAGATTTAATGTTTGTTGTAAACGGAACATTAAATTTGAACCAAACTTCAACAACTACAACCTTAACAGTAACTGGTTTAAAATTGGCTAACACTGCTAATAAAACAATGTTTGCTGTAAATGGTACATTAAATATGAACCAAAATGTTGTGTTAACCGGCAACGGAACAAGCACAAATAATGGGGCAAC
Organism: Clostridia bacterium; assembly: GCA_017398655.1. GTDB lineage: Bacteria > Bacillota > Clostridia > Christensenellales > UBA1242 > UBA7862. The sequence goes on along the minus strand of JAFQFI010000028.1, from coordinate 8,630 downwards.
AACAACAGTTTACAACAAATATGGTGGTGCAATTTATGTAGCATCCAACGGTACATTTAATATGAACGGTGGTGAAATCTACGGCAATAGTGCACAAGAATATGGTGGTGCAATTTATGTAACAAGTGGTACTTTAAATATTAAAGCAGGTACAATTGGTAAATATGATGGCACAAATTATTTAGGAAATACTATTATTAACTCTCTTGGTTCAGCAATATATGCAAGTGGCTCAAGTTCTGTAAACATTGGTGACAATGCAAGTGCTACAAGTGTATTAATTACCGGAAATGGTAGTACATCTGGTGCAAATTCTGTTATTCAAATTGGTGGAACTTCAGTATTAAAAATGTATAATACAATACTTTCTCATAATAAAGTTGGTGCAAACGGTCTTGTAGATTTACAATCAACTGCAACACAAACTCAAATTATAGAAAGATGTGATTTTGTAGATAATGTATATTCTTCACAAAGTACAGCTGCTGCAGTTAGTGCTTGGAGAGGTACAGTTAATATTAAAGGTAAACTTAGTGATGGTTTTGTTGGCGCAGGTATTTTAGCAACAAATTATAGTACTGCAACAGTAAATATTGATAATGTAAATATTGTTGATGCTTACTATGCTATTGCTGCTCAAGGATCTGGTGCAAAACTTAATATTACAAATTCTACAGTTGGTGCAAACGGTAAAGAAAATGAATATGGTATTTACATTGCACAAAGTAGTGCAGCAAGCATTACAAATACTAAAGTTGAATACAATAATTATGGTATTTATGTTTCACATACATCAACAATAACAATGACTGGTGGAACAATTGCTAATAACTCTAATGTTGGTGTATCTTATAACTCAACATCAACAACAGCTTCTGTTTTATCTGGTGTAACAATCAATAAAAATGAAAACGGTGGCGTGCTTATAACAAATGGTGTATTAACTCTTGCTGCAATTGCAGATGCAAGTGCAATACCTACTCAAGTTACAGAAAACGAGAAATTTGGTATTACAGCAAATGGTGGTACATTAAACTTAGTTCAAGCAAAAGTTGATAGTAACAGAATTACTTCTGGCAATGCTGCATTAAAAGTTAATGCTGGCGCAACTGTAAATGTTACAAACGGTAGTATATCTTCCAACACATTAACAGGAGCAACAGAAGGCAATGCAATTTATGTTGCTGGTACATTAAACTTAGGTGGAACTTTAACAGTATCTAACGCTACAACATGTGCAACATTGTATGTACAAGGTACATTAAATCTTAAAGGTCAAGTAGACATTAAAGATAAAGTTAAATTGCACGATAATACATACAAAATTAATGTAACAGAAATGTTAATTAACAATGCTGGCAACGATAATATTGTAGATATTGTATTAAGTAGTAGTCATATTAAAGATGATGTTGTTGTAAGTTATGCAACTGGCGTAACACCTCAAAAAGAATTCTTTGATGTTGACTTAGAAACAGGATACTCATTAAAAGTTGTTGGCTTAAACATTGTACTTAAAGAACAAGTTATTAAAGAATTTGACAAAACAACAAAAGCTTTAGTTGCAACATATGGCGATATTTATGACGCTATAGAAGAAGGTAAAGAAGGTAACTTATTGCTTGTTAATACAGATAGTGTAATTTTAACAGCAACAGTAACATTTACTAAAAACTTTACTCTTTCTGCAAAACTTGATAGTGCAATTACTCGTGATATTGGCTTTACTTCAGATATGTTTAAAGTAAACGCTGGCAAAACAGTTATAATGGGTAATGATCCTAACTTTACAAGCGTTTATAATAGCCAAGGTATAGGCAACTTAATTATTACTGGTAACTCTGGTTCTACAAGTAAAGTTATTTACAATAATGGTACATTAACATTAACTGATTATGTACATATTACTGCAGAACAAAGTACAGCAAATCTTATTTACTCTGTTGCAAACTCAGTGTTAAATTTTGCTGGTGTAGAAATTCATGATAATAATATGAGTACTAATATGATTGGTTTAAGTTCTACAACATTTACAATGAGTGCTGGTAGAATTTATGATAACCAAACAACTTCAGGTGATATAATAAATATCTCAGGCGGCGTTTCAACATTCTCAGGTGGTGTAATTGGTAATGAAGAAGTAACAACTGTTGCAACTTCAACAGATTACTCAAATAAAGCAGCACATGACTTTATTCAAGTATATAATAGTGGAGAAATTATTTTATCTGGTACAATACTTTCATATAACTATTCTTATTATGGAATGCATACATATAGTGCAAAGAAGATAGAATTTAAAGATAATGCTATTATGAAATATAATTCAGGACATTATATTTTCTATGTAGGTTCTTATACAACAACATTCAATATGAGTGGTGGTCAAATTTTTGGTAACAATTCAAGATTATATGTAGATTCTACAACATTTAATATGAGTGGTGGTCAAATTTATGGAAATGTTACTGATAATAGCTATAATCATATGATTGAATTGTCTTCTGCAACATTTAATATGAGTGGTGGAACAATTGGTGGTGGAGACATAACAATTAAGGGTGCTTTGAAAGCTTATAACTCTAATGTAAATATGAGTGGCAATGCTTCTATTTCTAATAATAAATTCTCATATGACGAACTTATTGTTGTTAATGATTCTTCAACAACTCCTAATACTACTTACTCTTTTGTAATGTCAGACAATGCTTCTATCAGTGGCAATAGTTATACAGGTTCTGCTAATTATATTTATCCTATCCGTGTATATAATGGTAAATTTGAAATGAGTGGAAGTTCCTCTATTTTAAATAATACACATGTAAAAGCTGCAGTTGGTGTTACATGGATGGGAATTGGATCTTCTTATAAAATTTCAACAGCAAATATTATTTCTGGTACTATATCTGGTAATACAAATATAAGTGATGGTGCTTCTTATTCAGTTGAAGTTCAAAGTTATTCTCCAGGCAATGCTTATGGTTCTTTAACATTGGGTAACGGTATTTCAACATCTCTTGTAAGCAGTTTGGTAATTGCAAACCCTGTTTACTTATCAAATGGTACTCACATTTATGTTAATGGTAATTACAACGAAAATACTCCTGTAATTCCTGTAATACCTGCTGTAACTGATGATAATACAATTATTGCAACTTACATTAATGGTGCAACACCAAGCGAATTATTATTTAAAGATCCAAGCGAAGAGTTAACTTATACTCTTGATGGACAAAATGTAATAATTGGCAAACGCAATGTTTACAATGCTACAACAGGCAAATATTATACAGATTTACAAAGAGCAGTAGACAAGGTTGATACAGATGAAGATTTGAACGAACTTTATGTATTAGAAAACCTTACTATTGAAGAAACTGTTAATATTATTAATGTTGGTACAGACATTTTAATTGCTTGTTGGGATGGAAGTATCGGTCTTGTAAGACACCCAGATTTCACTGGCAATATGTTTAACATTGTTGGTTCTACTGTGGCATTTAACGATGGCGCAAACGAATTATTTATTACTTCTGAATATGGATATGGCGACAGCTTATTCTATATTGCAAGCAGTGATGTATCTTTCTTAACCGACACTAATATTTGTGCTAACTATTCTTCAACTGAAGGTAGTGGTATTTATGCATATGATTCTACAATTACATTAAGTTATGCTTATATGTATGATTTAGAGTCAGATTATTCTGGTAGTGCAATTTATATTTCTGGTGGAACATTAAATATTTCTAACTGTGATATTTCTTACAATATTTCATATGGCTATGGTGGTGCTATTTATACTTATGATACAGTTGTAAACATTACAAATTCATTAATTTGTTATAACACTGCAGAGTCTGGCTCTGGTGCTTTAGATTTAAATAGTGGTACTGTTAATATTTCTGGTGGAAGCACATATATTTCTAATAACTATAGTTATGGTGCTGGTGGTGCTATTGGTGTTTATGGTACAACAGTTAATATTTCTGATGCTACAATTAACTCTAATACTGCAGATGGTACTAATGGTGGTGCAATTTACATTTCAAGTGGTACAGTAAATATGGCAAGTGGCTATATTCAAATGAACTCTGCTTATTATGGTGGTGGTGTATATGTAAGCAGTGGTACATTTAACCTTAAAGGTGGATATGTTGGTGCAACAAATACCAACCAATATTCAACATCTGCAAACTGCGTAAGCAATGGTGGTAACACTGCAAGTTATGGTGGTGGTGTATATGTTGATTCTGGTACAATTACATCTACTACAAATACAGCTTCTTACATTCGTGGCAACTATGCTACTTATGGTGCTGGTGTTTACTTAAATTCTGCTTGGAGTACAGCAACAAGCTATAATAGTCAAATTTTAAATGGTATTAAATATAACTATGCTGGTGCACAAGGTGGTGGTATTTACAACACAACAAATACCTTAACTTTAAGTGCTGGTACATTATCTTACAACCAAGCAGCAAATGCTGGTGGTGGTGTATATTCAACTGGACCTGTAGTAATTAGTGGTTCAACTATTTCTTACAACACAACTACTGCAAGTGGTTCTGATGGTGCTGGTTTATTTATTACTGGCTCAAGTGCATACTTAACAATGAGTGGTGGTACAGTTTCTTACAATACTTGTAAAGATGATGGTGGTGGTATTTATTTAAGTGGTTGCACAACAACTTCAACAATTTCTGGTACTGCTACAATTACAAGAAATACAGGTTATTATTGGGGTGGTGGTATCCGTTCTACTTCTCCATTAACAGTAAGTGGTGGTACAATTTCTTACAACACTATTTCTGGAACTTCTACAAATTACAGTGGTGGTGGTATTTCATGTGACGGAACATTAATTATTAGTGGTGGTGTTATTAACAACAACTCTGCTCCTAATGGTGGTGGTATTGCCGTAGGTGGAACAACTACTATTTCTGGTGGTCAAATTAAATCTAATAGCGCAACCTATAATGGTGGTGGTATTTGGAGTAGTGGAACACTTAACTTAAATGGTGGTCAAATTGGTACATCAACAACTGTTTACGCTGCTGCTGCTTCAGCTCAATCTGCTGGTGGTAACATAGCAACAAACGGTGGTGGTGTTTATGTAAGTAGTGGATCTATTACAAACAATAGTTCTGGTACAGTTTATATTAGAGGTAACCATGCTTCAGGTGGTGATGGCGCTGGTGGCGGTGGTATTTACTCTAATGTAGCTATTACAATTTCAACAAGTGCTAATAGATACTTATTAGAAAATACTAAATACAACTATACTTCTGGTGAAGGTGGTGCATTGTTTATTAACGCTTCATTTACCTTCAGCACAGGTACAATTTCTTATAACCAAGCATACGACGATGGTGGTGCTGTTTCTGTTAGAGGTAGTGGAACTGCTACATTTAGTGGTGGTACTATTAGCAATAACAAAGCATTAAATGCTGCTGGTGGTGGTGTTTATGTTACAGGAAGTGTAAAAATTTCTATTGCGGGCACAACATTTAGTAGTAACACTGCTACAAATAGTTATGGTGGTGCTTTCTATACATCATCAAGCAACACTTCAAGTGTTATGTCTAGTGGTTCAATGGTAGGTAACTCTGCTGCATATGGTGGTGCATTTGGTATTAATGGTGGTACATTCACTTTAAGTGGTGGTATTATTGGTGACTATAATACAAACACAACCTATTCTAATACTGCAACAGTAGATGGTGGTGGTGTTTATATTAGAAGTGGTACATTTGTTCTTGGTGGTGGTGATGTAAGACATAACTCTGCTGCTGGTGGAGGTGGTGGTATCTTCTTAAATGCTGGTACACTTAGCAACACTTCAAACTCTTATGTAAACTATAACAAAGCAACAGGTAAAGGTGGTGGCTTGTACTTAAATGGTGGAACATTCTCTCAAGGTTCAAATGGTACAAGTGCTCAAGTTAATTACAACTCATCAGGTAATGATGGTGGTGGTATTTACTCTAAAATTAATATTACTGCAAACTTCAGTGTTTCAAGCAACTCTGCTGTTTGGGGTGGTGGTATATTAATTTATAGTGGAACACTTACATTGGGTTCAAGTTCTGCAATTAACTATAATACTTCTACTAGCGAAGGTGGTGGTATTTATGTTTACAACACAGCTTCTTGTGCTTTAAACGGTGGTACTATTAATGGAAATAGTAACGGCAGTTTAGGTGGTGGTGTTTACTATGGAACATCAAGTACAACAGGTACAATTGGTGGATCTACAATTCATAACAACTCTGCTGGTGCAGGTGGTGGCGTGTTTGTAGATAAAGGTAAATTAACTATGAACAGTGGTATTATTGGTTCATACGACTATAACTCATACGCAACAAGTTCTAATAATTCTAACAGTGCTGGCGAAGGTGGTGGCGTTTATGCAAGATATGGTGAGTTCCGTTTCTATGGTGGTCAAATTAGAGGTAACTACGCATCTACAAATGGTGGTGGTATTTGCTCATGGCCAAATTCAAATGTAGCTCATGTTGGTGGAAACTGGCCAAGAATTTTCTACAACACTGCAAACTATGGTGGTGGTATGTATGGTACTAACGATACTATGTGGATTGAAGCCAACTATGATATTGCTTATAACAGAGCAGCTTATAATGGTGGTGGTATCTATTCTAATGGTGCTGTTACTCTTCCTTATGGTTACATTGGTATAAATAGTGCTGGTTCTGATGGTGGTGGTGTATATTGTGCTGCTGGTACAACTACAATTGCTGGTGCATTGATTTATACTAACTCTTCAACTTGGGGTGGTGGCGTTTATGTTGCCAATGGATCTTACTTAAATATGAGTAGTGGTCAAATTTATGATAACTCTGCTTCTTCTGGTGGTGGTGGTGTTTGCTTAGGCAACTCAGATGGTTACTTTACTTTCAGTGGTGGTATGATTGGTAGCAATACTGGAACTGCAGCTTCTTCATATTCCGATAGTTCTAACAGAACAAGTGGTAATGGTGGTGGTGTTTACATTGGTCTTGGTTCTTGGATGAGAATTTCAAATGCTTATGTTTACAGAAACTATTCCGGTAATAATGGTGGTGGTATTTATATCGCTCACTCTGGTAGTGAATATGGTAAGATGTATGTTTCTGGTGCAAGTTATGCTTACTATAATAGATCTGTTTATGATGGTTCTGGTGTTTATATCTCAACTTACAACAACAAATCTATGAAGGTAGATAGAGAAAATAGTGCTGTAATGTATGTTGCAAACAACTATTGTGGACACTATGGCGCTGTATGTGTATACTATGGCTATGGTGTTGCTGGATACACTACAAACATCTTTGATGGTTGGGGAACCTTTAGCGTTTCTTCAAACAATGGTGCAAGTGGTAACTCTTCTAAGTTCTATTCTTACTACTAATGTTTAAAAATATTTGTAAAGTTTTTTAGTTTAAAAGCATAACCTATTTTTAGGAGATTCAAGTTTTTAAAATGGAAAATTTCTTAAATAGTTATGCTTTTGAACAAATGACTAAGGAATATAACAAAAAGTATAACATCAACCAAAGTGTTGAAGTTTTAAACAAAAAAGAAGATGAAAGATTAATGTTAAAAGTACAAAATGCTTTTGACAAGGTCTTTCATCTTTTTTATTTGTTACAAATTAGGTTTGGTAATGAACCAAGGTTTAATACTTTTTTTTGTGGGGTAGAAGAACTAAAAAAAGATATTAAAGATTTTTATATAAGTATATATAATAAACAATATACAGAAAGTAATATAAAAAATAACAACATAAATATAAATCATAAGATGTGTGCCAATAAATTATTGGAAGTATACATATGTTTTTTTGAAATAAATTCTTGTGTTTTAAAAGATATGTTTTTTAATAAAATTAGGCAAGATAATGCTTTTTTTGAGGGTTTTTCATATATTTTTAGTAAATTTACAAAAGTTATAAAAAATTTTTATACAGAAATATAAAAGTTATAAAAAATTGATATATCCCTTTATTTTAAAGGTATATAGCGATATTTTTGTTTATAAAAAAATAGGTAAACAAAATGATACACCGGGCATAGTGTTCGGTTTTTTTAAAAAAAATTAAAAAAAATGGCAAAATTTTAAAAAAAAGTTGTTGACAGGTCAAACTGCTTATGATATTCTAACACCGTCACTGTGAGAAACGGTGGCTGTTCCATTAAAATTTAATAGTTAAGGTTTATACAAAGTTCTTGGAAATTTCAAGGATTTTAATCAAGCAAAACTTTAAACAGTCAGTAATGAATTGTTTTGAGCAATCGCTTTAAATTTATTGATAGTATCAATCATTAGATTGTTATTATACAAATTTTATTTAGAGTTTGATTCTGGCTCAGGACGAACGCTGGCGGCGTGCTTAATACATGCAAGTCGAACGAAGTTTGTTTGTTGCACAAAGCATTTTGAGAAATTAAGATGTTTTGTGCAACATTCATACTTAGTGGCGGACGGGTGAGTAACGCGTGAATAATCTACCTTTTACAGGGGGATAACAAGTAGAAATATTTGCTAATACCGCATAAGACCACAGTTTGGCATCAAACAGGGGTAAAAGATTTATTTCGGTAAAAGATGAGTTCGCGTATCATTAGTTT
>JAFQFI010000027.1 GCA_017398655.1 Clostridia bacterium | reverse complement strand
TCAATATTTTAATCCAAACATACAACTTTGGTATATAATATCTTATTGTTTGGTCTTTCCTGTTGCCTATTTATTTTTAAAAAACAACAAAATTAATCCATTAATTATTGCAACTCCACTATTACTCGTAAATTTATTTTTAGGAAATTATTCTGTTTTTTTTGGAAAAACTTTTAATTTGATTTTTAGCAGAAATTTATGGTTTGTTGGTTTACCCTTTTTCTTAATAGGTTGTTGGATAAAACAAAAAAATTTTAAATTTTCTAATAAACAAAGTTTGTTTTTATTAATTTTAGGATTTATAATAGGTTTATTACAAGTTGTAGGATACGAATATCTTAATAAAAATTTTACAAATTTTAATTCTGACTTATTTGTTTCAACAATATTTTCCTCTTCCTTAATTTTTATAGGATCCATAAATATTAATGTAAAAGAAAGTTATTTTTACAAAAACTTATATCACCCAAAATTTCCTCTTTATATTTATATTTTTCAAATGTTTGTAAATAAAAATCTTATACAAACAAACTATTTACCACAGATTTTATTACCATATGATTCAATAATTGTTTTCTTATTAATTTACATACCAATCTTAATCTTTTTAAAGATTCAACAAAAAATTATAAATAAAAGGAAATTAAAAATGGAAAAATCAAAAGTTTATTTTACAAAAGACATTTCTGACAAAGGATTGTTAAAAATTTATGAAGCACTTGGTTGCACTTTATCTGGCAAAGTTGCTGTTAAAATTTCTACAGGAGAGCCGGGTGGACATCACTTTTTACAACCCAAATTAATTGCCCCACTTGTTAATAAAATAAATGGAACAATTGTTGAAAGTTGTACAGCATATAAAGGCAGACGCTTTTATCCAAAAGACCACTGGGAAGCAATTAAAGAACATGGGTTTTTAGACATTGCCCCTTGTGATATTTTAGACGAAGACGGCGAAATTGAAATTCCTGTTAATGGTGGAAAACATTTACAAGGCATAAATATAGTTGGCAAAAATTTACAAAATTATAATAGTATGTTAGTCCTTTCTCACTTCAAAGGTCATCAAATGGGTGGTTTTGGTGGAGCTTTAAAAAACATTAGTATTGGTATTGCTTCACGCAACGGAAAAACTTGGATTCACTCTGCAGGTCAAACCAAAGAGGTAGAAAAAATTTGGAAAACGCCAGCAAAGCAAGACGATTTTTTAGAAAGTATGGCAGAAGCAAGCAAAGCAATAATTGATTTTTTTAAACCAGAAAATATGGCATATATTAATGTTGCAAATAATTTGTCTATTGACTGCGATTGCAACGCCCACCCTAAAAAACCAGAAATGGCAGATATTGGAATTTTTGCTTCACTTGACCCAGTTGCACTTGACCAATGCTGTTATGACCAAATTATATCTTCAACTGACTCTGGCAAAAAATCTCTTGTAGAACGCATGGAAAAACTTCATGCCATTCATATTGTAGAAGAATCTAACTCTCTCAATCTTGGCTCAAGAGAATATGAACTTATTTGTATTGATTAATAAAAAAACAATTGTCCACTTTTTATGTAAATTTTGTGGAAAAAAACAATAAAAAGAGGTCTTAATAAATGCAACAAAAAGTAAAATATTTTAATAAAAATATGTCTTGCCATAAAAAGCCAATGCCTGTACACGCAAGGTTATTAGATATTCAAAGCGAGTTAGGAGAATTGTCAAAAGAACATTTGAAATGCACAAAATATGGCACAGAAAATTTTGTTTTATCACAAGATTTTAAAATGGAGTTTGGCGACACATTATATTCTCTTTTATCTTTAGCAAATGAAGTAGAATTAAACGCAGAAGATTGTTTAAATATGGCCATACAAAAATATACTCAACGCCTAAATAAAAATAATAATATGGGTAGCAACAATTAACAAATTACACAAAAAAAGGGAACAAATTTTTGTTCCCTTTTTTTTATAAATTTTTTATTTTTTATTATATTCTTTTTGTTTATCTTCAATAATTTTTTTACATCTGTTTACAGTTTGTTCTAAAGTTTCGTTAGAGTTATCAATAATTATACCGTCTTTTGCAGGAAGCAAAGCTCCGTGTTCACGATTAACATCTTTATCATCTCTATCATTTATTTCGTTTAAAATTTCTTCATAAGTTGGTGCGTTTTCGGTATCTTTTAATTGGTCAAATCTTCTTTGTGCCCTAACTTCACTACTTGCAGTTACAAATAGTTTGCATTGGGCATTTGGCAAAACAACTGTTCCTATATCTCTACCTTCCATAATGCAATCATTATATTCGGCAAAGCTTCTTTGAATTTCTCTTACCTTTTCTCTAACAATATTATATGGCGAAACTTTTGCCACAAAATTGCTAACAACTTCGTCTCTTAAATAAGGGGTGTAGTCATTTCCATTAACAACAATTTTTTGTGTGTTTCCATCAAAAATAACATCAACAGCAAGGTCTTTTACAAAATTATTAATAATTTCTAATGTTGGTTTTAATTGACCAAACTGTTTCATATATTCACAAGTAATACCTCTATAAACAGCACCTGTGTTAAATTTTTTTAGTTTTAAAATTTTTGATAATTCATCTGCTAAAGTTGATTTTCCACAACCTGCTTTACCATCAATAGTAACTGCAAACATTTTTATTCTCCCCTTCCTTAACTTTTTTACAATTATAAAGTTAAAAATTTTTTATAGCAAATAAAAACTACAATTTTTTATTAAACAATTTTATGTTTGTTTTATTTATATTTATTTGTTTTTATAAAACTTTAAATACAAATTTATTGGTATTAGTTTTTTATTTTTTAAATGCTTGACTAAAAAACCTATTTTTTATTAAAATTTTTTTAAATAGAGGGGAGGTATAATAATTTGAAAAACTTAACACCTACACCACATAATTGTGCAAAACTTGGTGAAATTGCAAAAACGGTACTTTTGCCGGGAGATGCAGTAAGGGCAAAATTGATTGCAGAAAAATTCTTAACTGATGTAAAGCTTGTTAATGTGGTAAGAAACAACTATTGCTTTACCGGTCTTTATAAAGGTAAGCCAGTTAGTGTAATGTCAACAGGTATGGGCTGTGCTTCTATGGGTATTTATTCTTATGAACTTTTTAATTTTTATGGGGTTGAAAATGCAATTAGAACAGGCACTATTGGTTCCTTAAATACAAACTATGTTATAAAAGATATTATTGTTGCAGAAAACACAATAACAGATACCAACTATTTGGGTTTTTATTCTAAGTATGGCGAAGGCAAATTGCCTTGTTCTACAGAATTGTTATCACAAATTAAAGAAGTTGCAAAAAAAACAAAAAAGAAAATTAAAGTTGCAAATATATACACATCTGACACTTTTTATAACACAGAAGAAGGCAGTGCACATCAAGCTTCTCTTGGAGTTGCTGGTGTAGAAATGGAATGTGCTGCTTTATATTACAATGCAATTAACGCTGGCAAAAAAGCTTTATGTGTTTGCACAGTTTCTGATGAAATTTTAACTGGCAAAGCTACAAGTAGCGAAGAAAGACAAAACAATTTCTTGGGTATGGCAGAGCTTGCTCTTGACTTAGCTATTAAATTATAGTAAATTATTCTTGTTAATTTATTAAGGGTTTTAATGTGTTTTTTGTTCTTCACCTTTTACTCTTAATTAAAAAATTTTTATACTAAAAGGAAGAAAAATATGAAGGATTTTTTTAATTCGATTGGCGATTGGTTTGTAAATAACTGGCAACCAATTGTTACAACACTTGCCATCATTATTGTTGGCTTTATACTTGTAAAAGTTATCTTAGCTATTGTTAGAAGACAACTTGCAAAAACAAAACTTGACAGAGCTCTACAAGGTTTTGTAATGTCAATTTTAAAATTTGTATTATACTTAATTTTAATTTTTACAATTTTATCATCACTTGGAATTTCTCTTACAGGACTTACCGTTGTTGCAACTGCTCTTTCTCTTGCAATTTCACTTGCATTACAAGACAGCTTAAAAAATCTTGTTAATGGATTTATTATCATCAGTACATCTCTTTTAAAACAAGGTGACTGGGTACAAGTTGCAGGCGTTGAAGGTAGCGTTCAAGATGTAAGAATGCTTTTTACAGTTTTAAAAACTGCAGATAACAAAAAAATTACTATTCCAAACTCAACAGTTTTAGCATCAGAAATTATCAACTACAACACACTTAAATATCGTAGATTAGATTTTAACTTTAGCATTGCATACAACGCAGATGTTGATCTTGCAAAAAAAGTTGTTATGGATGTTATTAACTCTTGCGATAAAGTTTATGAAGACCCAGCACCAAGCGTTGTGTTGTCAGAACTTGGAGCAAGTTCTCTTACTCTTACAGCAAAAGTATGGTGTGGCTCTGAAGATTACTGGGATACAAAATGGTACATAATTGATAATGTGTTTAACGAATTAAAAAGAAACAATATTTCTATTCCATTTAATCAACTTGAAGTTGCTCTTGTTGAACCTAACCAAAAAGCTTATGTTAGGGAAGAAAAAATTGTTGCTGCTAAAGAACATAAAAAATTAAATAAAGATAGCGACGATATTCTTGATTCTTTTAATAAAACACTTAAAAAAGTTGTAAAAAGAAAAAAGAAAAAAGTTCCAGCAGATACAATTACTGAAGACCAAAAGAAAGAAGATTAATTAACTAATAAAAAAACAAAAAGAACAAAAATAAAAACCTTAAGAAAAATTCTTAGGGTTTTTATTTTTTTATTGTTATAAATAAAATTTTTATTAAAAAACTATAATAAACATAAAAAAATATTCTTGTCGAAATGCAAATAAATAGTGTATACTATAATGTATAATTTTTTATTAAATATATTAATTTAAATTTAAAAATAAATCTTTTAAGAGGAGCCATTATGAAAAAGAAAAGAAATAAAAAACTTTTAATACCTCTATTTATTTGTATTCCTTTATTTATCGTTTGTTTATTATTTTTACTTTCCCCACAAAAGGTAGATAATTATTTATTTCATAATGTTGAAATTTCTAATCTTCATGGTGCATACGGAATAGATGTTTCGTTTAATATTGAAAATAATACTGACGAAAACTTATCAGATGTTACTATAAACATTACTTATGATATTGAAGAAGATTTCTTTGTAAATATAAAAGAAACACACACAATATCTCTTGTTGAAAATTTAAATGTTGGCGATAACGAAATTAACTTCTCTCATGAAAAAACAGATTTTGGTAATTACGAAGGAGAAATTAAATCAATAACAATAACTATTGATGGTGAAACTTACGAAGTAAAACAAAAATCAATTATGGGCCAAAAAAATTGGTTGTGTGTTGGTGGTTGTGTTATAGGTTTTATAGGCAGTGCTGTTTCTTTTGTTGTTTGGCTTAATTCTAATAAAACATTTGTAAACCCAGCAGAAGAAAGATTAAAAACTTTTGAAGAAAGAATAAAAGAAGCTTTTAAACCTGCAGAACCTGTAGAAAAGAAACCTGAAAGAATTGTTTGCCATTATTGCAAATGCAAATATGATGCAGAAAATCACTCTAAGTGCCCAAACTGTGGTGCTCCTCCCGAACCGAAAGATTAACTTTTGGCTTTTTAAGGATTGAAAAATTATATTTTTCTTGTGTTTCCTTTTAAAGTCCACCCTACTGCTTTGGCAGTGATTCAAAAATTAATCTTAAACGGGAGAAATTACTATGACACAAGAAATTGAAACTTTAATTGAAAATAAAGATTTTAAGGGATTAAAAAACATATTGCAAGATATGCTTATCCCAGATATAGCAGATACACTTAATAATATTGAAGACCCAGCAACAACAATTTTGGTTTATAGATTATTACCAAAAGCATTAAGTGCTGAGGTTTTTTCATACATTAGCCCAGACGCTCAAGAAACAATTATAGGATATTTAAACAACAACGAGCTTTCTTTTATTATTGAAGAACTTGCTACTGACGATGCTGTTGACTTCTTGGAAGAAATGCCAGCAAATATTGTTGAAAAAGTTTTAAAAGGCGCCACACCAGAAACAAGAAAAACAATTAATCGTTACCTAAGTTATAAGGAAGATACTGCTGGTGCAATTATGACACCAGAGTTTGTTAGAATAAAACTTGGCACAACAGTTGAAAATGCTTTTGATTATGTAAGAAAGCAATGTAAAGATGCAGAAACCATAAATGTTTTATATGTTGTTGACGATAAAAAAACATTAAAAGGCGTTCTTACAATAAAAGAACTTTTACTTGCAAACAAAGAACAAACTATTGACGAAATTATGACAGATAATATTGTTGTAGCAACAACTGATATGGACCAAGAAAAAATTGCTTCAATATTCTCTAAATATGACTTCTTGGCTTTGCCTGTAGTAGATAAAGAAAACCGTATTGTTGGCATTGTTACAGTTGACGATGTTCTTGATGTTATTACAGAAGAAACAACAGAGGACTTTGAAAAAATGGCTGCTGTTCACACCAGTGACGACGAACCATATTTAAAAACATCTCCAATAAAACTTGCAGCCCGTAGAATTACTTGGTTAGGAGTTTTGTTAATAACCGGTATTTTTACAAGTATGCTTATTAATATGTATGAAAACACTTTTGTTTCAATATCTGCTTTAGTATGTCTTCTTCCAATGCTTATGGGCGCAGGTGGTAACTGTGGAACTCAAATTTCAACAATTATAATTCGTTCTATATCGCTAAAAGAACTTACTTTTAAAGATTATTTTAAAGTTTTCTTTAAAGAATTTTTAGTTTCTTTAATACTTGGTGTTTTACTTGGAATTATTGCTTTTGTAGCAGTTACAATTCAATACCAAAGTGCTATGTTAGGTTTAGCAACAGCTCTTCCACTTTTACTTGTTATTTTTATTGCCGATTTCTTAGGTTTTTCTCTTCCTCTTTTAGCAAAAAGATTAAAACTTGACCCAGCGCTTATTGCTACACCAATTTTAACAACAATCCTTGACTGTTGCGTAGTATTTGTTTACTTTAACTTTGCTTCTTGGATTCTTGGTTTTTAATAAAACTTAGTAAAATAAATTAAACAGACTTTTTAAAACAAAAAGTTTGTTTTTTTATTATATTAGGTATGCTTTTTTACTTTATAAATTAATAAAAATTTTATATAATTAATAAGAATTTTTAGGAGAATAAAATGAATACAAAAACAAAAAACATTATTTTATGGTCTTGCTTTTCTTTGTTTTTTATATCTGCTGTAATATTGGGCACTATTTTTGATTTAGAAATTAGCAAATCATTGGCAGACCTTCAAACAGGACAATATTTTACAAAAAATATTTTTGCAATTATTGGAGAATCTATTGGTGAAAATATTTTATATGTGTTACTTGTTTCTGCTCTATGTATTTTATTTTTTTACTTATTAAGAAATCCTTTAAATAAAAAGTGGTTAAATACTTGCCTTCTTATAACAATGTGTTTAATAAGCGTTTTAATTTGCTATTACTGTTTAAATAATTCACTGGAACACATATCTACACATACAAACAATAGTTTAGACAATTTTTTATCTTCTACATTAGGCATAATTAGTTTATTATTTTCTTCTTCTGCAATTACTGGATTTGCGTTGTTTTTATTTAGTAAAATAAAAAACGAAAATATTTTATTGCTTTGGAAATGGGCTTTATTAGTTATTATACTTTCTGCCCTATCAAACGGTATTGTGCAAGGTGCAAAATTAATTTTTGATAGAACACGCTTTAGAGCAATGGTTTTTTCTGGAGATACAGATTTTCAATATTATGATTATTGGTTTAAGTTTAACAATAACAAATTCAATTCTGTTAGTCCTTATGCAGATGATTTCTTTAAATCTTTCCCATCAGGACACACTTGTGCTGCAGCAAGTTCCTTTTTCTTAATTTTATTACCATTATTTGTTCCACAAACCAACAATAAAAAGTGGAAAAGTATTTTTTTAACAACTGCAATTGTTTATACAATTTTAGTTGCTTTATCAAGAATTATTGCAGGAGCACACTTCTTTATGGATGTTTTTGTTGGTAGTTTTACAACAATAATTTTAACCATTATAGCTTATTACTTAGTTAAGTATTTTC
This sequence comes from Clostridia bacterium, assembly GCA_017398655.1. Lineage (GTDB taxonomy): Bacteria > Bacillota > Clostridia > Christensenellales > UBA1242 > UBA7862. The sequence goes on along the minus strand of JAFQFI010000027.1, from coordinate 3,341 downwards.
AAAAAAAACAACAAAATAAAGATAATACCTGTATGAAAAGAAATAAAAGATATGGTTGCTAATAATAAAAACATTTACAAAATTACAATTTTTATATATTATTGATATGTTGCAATATTAATTTTTGCAACAAATAAAACTTACTTATATTACACGCGAGGTTTTTATGAAAGAATTTACAAAAGATATAGTTATAGGCACTGATGTTGTTGGCCACCCTATATACATTACAAAATATACAATAGATAGTGAGAAGCCGGGAAAAACCGTTTATGTTCAAGGTGGAATTCACGGTGGAGAAATAACCCTTCATATGATAAGAGATATTTACAATTATGTAAAAGAAAACATAACAGAGGGAAAAGTATTTTTTATTCCATTTGCAAATCCATTTGGCTGGGGACAAAAAGCTTATACTTACACAGTTGGAAAATTTAACTACAAAACTGGTGAAGATTTTAACAGAACTTTTGGTAGCAATAGTGCTGGAAACACAAGTGTACAAATTGCAAAAGCTATTTTAAAAGAATGTGAAGAAGAAAAAATTGATTTTGCAGTTGATTTACATACTGCACATACAAGCTTTCCACATACAATTTCTTTTTCTGAAAATGACTTAGATTTAATTAAAATTTCAAACATAGAATATAATCGTTTATGCTATAATAGCGAAGAATATAAAACAACTCTTAATTATCAATTAACAAAAAGAGGAATTAATAATTTTACTATTGAATGTGGCAGCCACGATAGCATAGAAAAAGATTATCAAAAACAAGTTGTTGAAGGTGTTTTAAATGTTTTAAACAAATTAAACATTTGCAAATTTACACAAACATTAAAACCAACAAATCAAGTTGTATTTTCAAAAGCAACAACTTATTTCGCAGAATGTGGTGGTATTGTAGAATTTAATTTTGAACTTGGTGAACACTTTAAAAAAGGTGATGTTTTATTTACTATTCACCCAGCAAATTTACAAGAAGAAAGTCACAAGCAATTAGCAGAATTTGATGGTGTAATTTTTAGATATACAAAAACTCATATTTATAATGCTTTTGATGAAGTTATGCGTGTATTTAAAAATGAAGATTTAAAACAAATATAATTAAAAACATTTGTTTTGCATTTTATTTTAATTATTATTAAAAAAATTATAAATTTTAAAAGCAAAAAAAAGGGCTTTAATTTTAAAACCCTTTTTTTATTTACTATTTTTTTATTGAACATCTTCTGTTGCTTGTGTTGCTGCAGAATTTTCTGTATGTCTATTTATAATTTTTGCTATTTGAGCAATATAATCAAGTCTATCTGCTTCGTAAACAGGTTGAACTGTATCTTCTTGAGTATTTACTTCAGCACTTTCCGTTGTTGGTTCTACTTCAGTAGCATCTTCTATTACAGTTTCTTTTACTTCTTCTTTTGCTAATACACATTCATATAAAGCTTCAATAGGGGCTACCCAATCTGGTGATAAAACAGATTTTCCATCTTCATTAATACTAAAAGGCATTGAGCCCGGCATTGAAACGCCATTTATACGCAACAATTGATTTTCTTTTGGGAAGTAATCTCCTTTGTTTATACTAACAGAACCCAAATTAACAACAGTTGAGCCAGTAGTTAAATCTACAACTGGAGAGCCCTCCCCAACAGAAACTTCTTGTCCTAATTTCCATTGCCATTCACCAAATTCGTTTTGAGTTAAAGCATAATTACCTGCTTTAACATCTTGTTTAGCATATCCACTATATTTGCTAATAAATTTAATATAGAATGGACTTGGTATTGTTAAAGCTGTATCATATATTTCTCTTGCACGAGCACCAACTTGTCCTAAATAACTACTTACTTCTGGGTTTTTTAAATCTGCAAAGTTAAGTATAAAAGCAGTTCTATGTAAAGCAGGCAAACCGTGTGCTTCGTTGTTAAGTCCTGCACTTTCTGTTGGACCTTGTTGTCTATCGTTAATTTCGTTAACAAATATTTCGCCTTCTTTTGTAATAATTAAGTCAGCACCACAAAGACCAACCTTACCACATAAAGCCATTAATGTTCCCAATCTTTCACCAAGATTATAAATAGAATCTAATATTTCTGGTTGGTAATTATAGTTAAGTTGATTTCCAACACCATTTGTAGAAATTGAAGTTAATTGAGGTGCTCCAACAACTTTTAATGTTCCCGGTTGAACACTTACAATAACATTATCTTCATTAATCCCCATTTGTCTTGCACGGTGTAATAAACTATAAATTGTTGAACCACTATATCTGCTTTCGTCTTCAGTTAAGTTGTTTTTAACTGCACCCAACATATCTGGTGCAGGAACTAAATTTCCAGCACAAATAGACAAATTGCTGTTGCAACCAGAAATAAATTTTGCAACTTTCATATAACTATCTCTTGGTTCTGCACAAACAGAAACAAATTCTTCAAAACTATCAATAACTCTTGTGCTATATCCACCACCCTTTTCTGTACAACCGTCGCCACAATATTGAACAACAATTTTTCCGTCTTGAGAAACATATTGCTCATATAAATTTGCTGCTTGTTCTGCAGATAAAGGTTGATTATGTCTTATAACTTCTGAAGGAATAACATGCTTTCCAAGACCTGCAGCTTTTAAAATATCACTAAGGTTTGTTTTTTCTTCAAAATAACTTCTAAAGTTTTGTTCGTTAGTTGCTACAATTCTTGAACCTGTGCGTTGTGTAAGAGCTTTACTCCATAAACGATCGCCCATAGGAAGATATAAAAACAAACCAACTTTATCTTTCAATAAATTTTGTGGTAAACACTCTACAATTTGTCCAACAGCATCATTACTTCTTGTTGTAAAAGTATCAAAATCTGGTGCATATTGAGGTATATTACTAAAGAATTGTTGACCTGCTTGTCCACCTGCAATATAAGCAGTTGCTCCATTATCAACAGCTTCACTTAAAATTCCACCTCTTTGAGGTACAATATCTGTCATAACAAAATCTATGCCATTATAAGCATATGCCTTTGCAAGTTTTTCAAATAAGTTTTTACCTCTTTGTGTTAATTGACTTAATGTCTCGTTTTTCATTTTAGTTCTCCTTTTATCAAAAACACTTTTTACTAAGTAGCCCAATAATAAAATGTTAATAAAAACAAAAAAAACATCTACAATGTATGCAGATGTTTTTTAAATTACTTTTGCGCAACAAAAAATCTACATACAGCTCGTATATGTTTTCATAATAATAATATTAACGATTAGTAGATTTTTGTTAAAATTAGTTTTCAAAGTTGTGTCTCCAATGTTGCAAGTATAAACCTATATGTCTTATATGTCAACCCCCTTTTTT
>JAFQFI010000026.1 GCA_017398655.1 Clostridia bacterium | reverse complement strand
AGTTAAGTTTAATTTAGTTTAGTTAAGTTTTAATCGATTTTGTTAGGTTTTATTTGCTATTACTTAGTTAAGTTTTGTTGTGTTGGTTTTTATTATGCTTTTTACAATTTTCAAAAAACTTTTCTAAGTTTTTTTATAATTATACTACACATATTTTTTGCAAATTTTTCGCTATTTTCGGCTATTTGTTTGTTTTCTATAGCTTTATTATAAACATCTATTTTTGTAAATATATCGTCTAAAAACCCCTCTTCTTTTAACGATAAATACAATTTGTTACTTTTTAAAATTTTTAAATAAAACAAACTTTCAAACTCGCCAAAAGCACTATTTATTGCCCTAAAATATGTTCGCCTATTAAGCCCAGATAGTTCAATTGCCTTTTTACAACTTACATTATCTATGTATCTTAAAATTAAAAGTTTGCTTTTTTTCTTATCCATTTCAAGCAAAGTTTCGTCAGTTAACACTTTTAGGTTTATTAAATTTACTTTTCTTTCAGTCAACTTCATAATGTTTTCTACCTGATTTTGCGTACCGTTTTTACTTTCGATACTAAAATTGGAAGAATTTACACTTTTTAAATATACCAATTTATCAATAGAAGCAATTACAGACGGAATAATGTGATAAATTGATAAAAATGACTTGCACCAAATTTTAATATTCATATATAAGTTTTCTCCCCCACAATAATTTTTTAAATTTAATTTTTTTGTCTTTTGCTTTTTAATATTTTTGTTTTTTATAGAAGCTTTACATATATCTTTGCCTTTTAAGCATCTAAAAGGAAAAGTTTAAAATAAATTAAAATTTTAAATAAAAGGGAAAATTTAAAATTTGTTAACTTACTTTAACTTTTTTTTGCTTCTATGTTATGCCTGAAAAAGCATAATTGCACCCCAAGAAAATTAACTTTTTCAAACATATGTTCGATAATAACACGCTTAATATGCCAAGGTGTGTCATAATATAAAACAATTTTTAGAACATTTGTTATTTTTTTTAAAACATACCTTTTTAGCAAATTTTATAAAAGGGTGAGAAAATTTTTACCCTGAACAGAACAAAAGAAAAACTAAACAGAACCAAATTAAACAAAACTTTACTAAACAAAACTAAACAAAACAAAACCAAACCTAACCTAACCTAACAAAACTAAATCTAACTAAGTTAAACCAAACAAAACAAAAACAAAACTAAGCAAAGCAAAACAATTTTTATGTTTAAATAAAAAACAAACTTAAAGCAGTTATCCACCATATATAAATTCCTTTTGTTTATTTATGCTCAGTTACCCTACAATACCATTTACCCACATTTGCACAGCCCCTAAAACTACTAATAATTTAATAAAAAAAGAAGATAGTATAAAAAAAGAAAATAAATAAAAGAAAAGTTTACTTTGACTTTACTACCCCAAAAATGCTATTATATATACACAAATAAAGTTTTTAAAAGTTTGTGTAACAAAACATTTAAAATTTTACATAAAAATTTAATATACAAAAAAACTTAAATTAAAAATAAACAAAAAAATAAATATTTAATAAAATTAAAATACAAAAGGATAAAAACAAAAATGCCACTATTTTTTATTGTTCCATCAATAATAATTTTAATAGTTTTTGTAACTATAATTACAGTTATTATAAGAGTAATTCGCTTTGGTTTTAAAGTAGGTAAAAATGTATCGCAAACAATATTAGATAAAACCGACCCAAATAAAAACAAAAAAGACCAAACTTCATATTCTGACGATGAAATGTCTTTAAGATTGCAACAAGATTATTACGCAAAAGAAATGAAGAATTATGTGGTTTGCAAATATTGTGGCTCTAAAAATAAAAGAAGCACCTTTAGATGTTCTTCCTGCAACGCACCATTAGACGAATAAAACTAAAAAAATAAAGAAAGTAGAAAATTT
>JAFQFI010000025.1 GCA_017398655.1 Clostridia bacterium | reverse complement strand
GCAGTATCTTCTTGATTCAAAAAACCAATAATACAGTTTTGACCATGTTGCATTTCAATAACCAAACTATCTGGTTTTTGCATTTCTTCTTTTGCCCCTTCATGAGAAGTAGAAACAGTTACGCCATCTTCAAGTGTGCTTGGTGCAAAAGATTTTTTAAAATTATTTGCAACACCATAAGTGTATGTTCCCCTTGCAAGTTTACCATCTTCGTCTCTTGTTAAACCGTTGTAAACTTTTGAAACAGAACCTTCGTCTGTTAAATGAACAAAAACAGATTGTTTGTTTCCTAACAAATAAACAGTAGGAATATTATTATTAATTACATTTGGCATAGTTTTTACCTCTTTTATATATATAATATTAAATTCAAGCAAATACTAACACACGACACCCCAAAAGTCAATATGCAGTTTTTTATTTTTTTGTGTTTTAATTAATAAACTTTTAAACAGTAAAATATTACAAAAAATAAAAACCCAACGATATTTGTTAGGTTTTTAGCATATTTTAGTTATAAATTTAAAACTATGCGAAGTTTTATTTAATTTACTCTTTTTTTTAAATAAACTTTAGTTTTGTTAAACATAAACAAAAGTAAATTTTTAAAAGATAAAAGCAAAAAATATTATTCTATAGATAAGATATAATAGTAAACTGGTTGTCCACCACAAACTGCGTTAAATTCGCATTGTGGGAATTTCTTTTGTAATTTTTCTTGAAGTTTAATTGCATCTTCTTCTGTTACTTCTTGACCATAGAAAAGTGTAACATTTACTGTATTATCATCAATAAGTTTTTCTACAAGACCAACAACAGTTTCTGGTATTTCTTTGCCTTTTGCCAAGATTGAACTATTATCAAGACCAATAATTTCGCCAACACTAACATCAAAATCATCAATGTGAGTATCTCTAACAGCGTAAGTTACATTACCAGTTTTAACATTTTGCATAGATTCTTTCATAGCTTCTGCATTTTCTTCTACAGTTGCTTCTGGGTTGAAAGATAAGCATGCTGAAATACCTTCTGGTACGCTACGAGTTGGAATAACAACAACATTTTTCTTTGTGAGTGCTTGAGCTTGTTCTGCAGCCAAAATAATGTTTTTATTGTTAGGCAATACAAAAACTGTATCTGCATTAACTTTATCAATTGCTTGAGCAATATCGTTTGCACTTGGATTCATTGTTTGACCACCTTGAATAATGTAGTCAACAGTTAAATCTTTAAATAACAATGCAAAGCCATCACCTGCTGAAACGGATACCATACCCATTGGTTTTGGTGGTTCTTGTTTTGTTTGAGCTTTTAAAAGTTCTCTATTTTGCTCTAACATATTTTCAATTTTAATGTTGTTAATTTCACCAAGTTCCAAAGCATAGCCAAGAGCTCTGTTTGGTTCGTTTGTATGAACATGAACTTTAACTAAACTTAAGTCACCAATACAAATTACAGAGTCACCAATTTCGCAAAGGCGTTCTCTAAGTTTATCAATATCACTTTGAGTTGTTTTCTTGTGCATATTAATAACCATATATTCTGTACAATAGCCAAATTGAATTTCTGCAAGATCAACTAAGTTAGCGTGGAATTCTTTATCTTTTTCATAAGCTGTTGCTGCGTCTAAGAAATCAAAACTAACAGAATCGTCATTCATAATTGCTTTATAGAAACCTGTAAAGATTATAAGCAATCCTCTACCACCAGCGTCAACAACACCTGCTTTTTTCAAAACTGGAAGCATTTCTGGTGTTTGCATTAAAATTTCTTCACCCTTATCTATAACATCTTTTAAGAATGTTTCAAAGTCAGAGTGTTTTTTGCAAGCTGTTTGAGCATATTCTGCCATAACTCTTATAACAGTTAAAATTGTACCTTCTTTAGGTTTTGTAACTGCTTTGTATGCAACTTCTGCACCTTCCTTCATAGCTTTGGCAAAATCTTTTGTTTTAAGCTCTGTATATTGAACAATAACTGATGACATACCTTTTAAGATTTGAGAAAGAATAACACCAGAGTTACCTCTTGCACCTCTTAAAGCACCTTTTGAAATTGCTTCTCCAAGAGAGTCAAAGTTATTATTCATACAATCATTTACTTCTTTAGAAGCTGATTTGAATGTTAAATTCATATTTGTACCTGTATCACCATCTGGTACAGGGAAAACATTTAATGAGTCCACATATTTTCTATTTTCTTCAAGCAAGTTAGCGGCTGCTAAAACCATTTTTCTAAACATTGCTCCGTTAATTGTTTTTTGCAATTTAATATCCTCCGCATTGGTTAAAGTGATTTTAATCACCATAATATTTTCGTTTAATTTTTGCCGTTGGTATTTTGGCAATGGTGTTTTTTAAAACTCCAGCAAATAATAATTAAAAACAAGCAAAAACACCCTAAAATTATTTTCGGGCACAAGTAAAAATTTTTAAGTAATATATAAAAATTAAACCCTTACACCAATGACTTTAATATTAACTGCGTCAACAATCATACCGGTAAACTTTTCTACACTATACTTAACGGTGTTTTTTACACTTTCTGCAACAGCATTGATAGATACACCATACTTAAGTATAACATTAAGGTCTACTGTTATACGATTGCCAACACTCGCTATTTTAACGCCACGAGTAAGGGATTTGCTTTTAAATAATTCGTTAAAACTTTCTTTAGCATTTCTTGCTACAAGGTCTACAACACCATAGCACTCTAAGGCATTATACCCTGCCACAACTGCTATAGCATCATTATCTATTGTAATATCGCCAAATGCGTTTGAAGTTTTAACTGACATAAATTTCCTCTTATTTTGTAGTTGTATAAGAATAGAGTTCTCCCACACTACGCACATATGATACTACATTTATTTTTAATAATCAAGTAATATTTAGAAGTTTTTTAGTTTTTAAAAGTATATATATTATATGTATATAAAGCAAAATTTAAATTGACTTTTACAAGATTTATATTTTTATAAACAAATGTAAACACACATCAAAAACAAAAAAATAAAAGGAACTCAACTTTATTTAAGAGAGTTCCTTTATTTTTAATTTAATTTTATGTAATGCTTTTTTAAAAGTAATTTTGCCAAAAATGATAATGGCTTTGGCATTTTTATACATATAATCTTCACTATTTTTAACACCCCTTGTTTACTACTTTTAATATATGACCAGATAAGAGTTTGTGTTAACTATTAGTTTACTTTTATGTATTTACATTAAAATTTTACTTTTTGGTAATTTTCTTTTTTGCTGGTTTTTTAACATCATTCTTTTTAGTTAACTTTGTTGGTTTTTCTTCAGGGTTTAAAGTTAAGTTTTTTAAAGATGTTATGGTTTTTGATAAATTTTCCGACTTATACAAATAAGAGCCAACAACAACGCTATCTACACCCTTATCAAGAAGCAAAGGTAAAGTTTTGTCGTTTACCCCACCATCAACTTCAATAACAACTTCCATTTTTTGCTTTTTTAAAAACTTGTTTATGGTTTCAAGACGCAATAAAGTTTCTGTCATAAACTCTTGCCCACTCTTACCCGGAACAACACTCATAACAAGCAACATATCGCAAAAATAAATGTATGGTAAAATTTCTAAAACAGAAGTTGTTGGGTTAAAACTAAGACCTGCAAAAACACCATATTTTTTTATTTTTTGAAGAAGTGTAATAAGTTTATTTTTGTTTTTTATAGATTCGTAATGAATTGTAATTATATTTGCACCAGCTTTGGCATAACCTTTTATTTTACAACCCGGATTTTTAACCATTAAGTGTACATCAAGTGGTTTATCTGTAAGGGTTTTAAGTTCTTTAACTTTTTTTGCGTTAAAGGTTTTTGCCTTAACAAACCTACCGTCCATAACATCACAGTGAATATAATCTACATCTGTTTGATTTAGTTTTAAAATATAGTCATTAAGCATATCCAATTTTGGAGGATTTGTACTTGCTGAAATTTTAATTGCCATAGTTATAAAACTTCCCTTTTATTTTTATCCCCTTTATGTTTTAAAAGGTACAAAAATGCTTTAAATACCTTTTATTTTTAAAAAGGGGTCTTTTTATCATTTTACACTATTATTATATATAATAGCCAAAAAAAAGACAAACACATATATAGTATTTGCCTTTTTATTTTTTATAAAAGTTGTTAATTTTAACCTTTAAGTTAACAGCATTTAACATAAAAAAGGTTAAACATTTTTATTAATATATCTTCTTCTTAATTGACCACATGCGCCATCAATATCGTTGCCCAAACTTCGTCTGGTTGTTACATTTATACCTTTGCTTTTAAGCACTTCTGCAAATGCTTTTTGGGTATCGTGACTACATCTTTTTAAATTGTTTTCTTTAACTTCATTTAAGTTAATAAGGTTTACAATACAATTCATACCTTTAAGTAAAGATGCAAGTTCGTGAGCGTGAGTGGTAGAACAGTTTACATTGTCTATTAAAATATATTCAAACAATATTCTTCTGTTGGTTTTTTCAAAATAATACTTACAAGCTTTAATAAGTTCTTTTATAGTAAAGCCTTGTGAAACAGGCATAACTTCGTGTCTTACATCATCGTTGCTTGCGTGAAGAGATAAACATAAGTTTATTTTATATCCACTATCTGCAAGTTTTATCATATTTGGAACCAAACCACAGGTACTAATTGAAATGTTGCGTTCTGAGTAATAAAGCCCAAATTTGTTTGTTGCAAGGTTGAAAAACTTTAAAACATTATCGTAGTTATCAAGTGGTTCGCCACTGCCCATTAAAACAATGTTTGTCACTTTTCTTTCCTTTACACTGCCTTCAAGATATTTATTTGCTACAATAACTTGCCCCATAATTTCACCGGCTTGAAGATTTCTTACCAAACCATCTAAGCCAGAGGCACAAAACTTACAGCCCATACGGCAACCAACTTGACTGGATACACATAAAGTATAACCAAAATTATAATTCATAAGCACGCCTTCTATTAAATTTCCGTCTGCTAATTTATATAAGAACTTTTGAGTTCCATCACTTGAAACTTGTACTTTTATAACCTCTAAAACATTATCTTCGTAAGTTTGAAGTAAAGTTTCTTTAAGGTCTTTTGGTATGTTTGAAATTTCTTCCAACTTTTTACCATTGTGTAGTTCATAATAAATTTGCTCTGCTCTATACTTTGGCTGATTAAGACCAACTAATACTTCTTTTAACTCTTCATACGATAAACTTAAAATACTTTCTTTCATTTGTTCTTTTCCTTTAGTTTTTAAGCCCAAAATTGCCCTTTAATTAAAAATTGTTCCAACCGGAATAGATTTACCGTTTAAATATACTTTTGAAGACATTTGCTTGCTATTTGGGGCTTGAATTATATCAAGCAATACATATCCATCACTACACTTTACAACAAGCCCTGTTTTGTTTGAAGAAAACACAACTTCACCATTTTGATGAACTTTTAATGTTATTGGCAAATCTGCTTTTGCCTCAAAAGGTTTTGCTTTATACACTTTTAAATTTTGGTTTGTTGTACTATCTAAAACCACATAGCATATTGGCCAAGGGTTTAAGCCATTGCAAAGGTTTTGAATTTCTTTTGCAGTTTTATTAAAATCAATTTTTGCCATTTCTTTATTAAGCATTGGATAATAACTTGATTTTGCTTCATCTTGTGGAGTGCGTGTATAGTTGTTGTTTTCTATATCTTCTAAAGTTTTGAGTAATAGGTCTGCGCCAAGGTTGGCAAGTCGCAAAGTTAACTCACCTGCAGTTTCGTCTGGCAAAATGTCAAGTGTTGTTTGAGAGATAATATCTCCTGTATCAAGGCCAGCATTTGTTTGCATAATGGTGACACCTGTTGTTTTTTCGCCGTTTATTACCACCCAGTTTATTGGGCAACTACCACGATATTCTGGCAAAAGTGAGGTATGAACATTCACTACACCATATGGTGCAAGTTCCAAAATATTTTGTCTTAAAATTTGACCAAAAGATGCAGTAATTAAAACATCTGGGTTATATGCTTTTATATCATCAAAACCTTCTTTACTAATACTTTTGTATTGTAAAACAGGAATATTGTTATCTAACGCATATTGCTTTACAGGAGAATAAACTATTTTGTGGCCCCTACCACTTTCTTTATCTAAATTAGTTACAACACAAACAACTTGATGCTTACTATTGTGTAAACTATCAAGCACTATTTTAGAAAACTCTGGTGTACCTAAAAATGCTATCTTCATAAAATAATCTATCCCCTTTTAAATTCCTTTGTTTTTTAAACAAAGTTAATAAAAACTTTTTGATATGTTTTAACTTTATATCACAAATAAAAATGCATTTTGTTTTTAAAAAACTTAAAAGACATTTTTGTTTTTTAACTATTTATTTTTTTCTATATGGTCGATATATAAAACGCCGTCAAGATGGTCTGTTTCGTGGCAGATTGCTCTTGCCATAAAGTCAACTGCAGTTATAGACATTGGATTGCCATATCTATCAAAAAATTCTACAGTCACCTTATTTGGTCTAACCACATTGTGTTGTCTGCCCGGAATACTTAAGCAACCTTCTGGACCTTTTTGACAGCCACTAACTTTTGTTATTTTTGGGTTGATTGCCTCTATATACATATTGTTTAAGTTTAAAACAAATATGCGTTTTAACACTGCAACTTGTGGTGCTGCAAGACCAACACCAGTGGACTTTAACAAAGTGTCTTTCATATCATCAAGCAAGTTCCATAAACTTTCGTCAAAGTTAACTACCGGCTTTGAAACTTTTCTTAAAATTTCGTTTTCTAAAGTAATAATTTTTCTTAGTGCCATTTTTAATTTTTTCCTTTATTGTTTTTAATAATTTTAAAAGGTTTTGCTTTATATAACTTTTATAAAACATTACCATCTGCATTTTTATATAAAAACTAACTTAAGTTTTGTGGGTCGTTTTCGATAAACACAGAAACTTTATTCAATTTTAGTTTATCACATATATCGTATATTTTGCCAACAATTTCACTTTCATTTTTCTTATATAATCGCAACAAAATTTGATATCTGTAATTTTTTTGCAATCTTCGTTTTGGGCATTTCATAGCCGACAAGTAAACAAAGTCGCTTGTATAAGTTTGTTTTAGTTCTTTTATTTGAGTATAAAGTTGTTCTAATACGCCCATAACCTTTTGCTCATCTTCACCTAAAACAAGAATACGCATAATGTTTACAAAAGGTGGAAAGTGAGTTACTTCTCTTAAGTTTATTTCTTTTTTAAAGAACGCTGTGTAATCGTAGTTGCTTGCGCATCTATACACAAAGTGTTTTGGACAATAGGTTTGCAAAACAACTTTACCTTCGCTTTCACTTCTGCCTGCCCTACCAGATACCTGAGTTATAAGTTGATAGGTGCGTTCTATTGCCTTATAATCACTAAAATGCAAACTCATATCTGCGTCAACTATACCTACAAGTGTAACATTATTAAAATCGTGCCCCTTGGCAATCATTTGAGTACCAACTAAAATTGCAGGGCTTGTATGGTTAAACTCTTCTAATATATCTATATAAGAGTTTTTGTTTTGAGTTGAATCATTATCCAATCTAAATATTGGAACATTAAAAAGTTTTTTAAGTTCGTCAACCACTCTTTGGGTGCCAACTGCACCAAACCTTATTGATTGACTTTTACATTTTGGACAAACCTTAAGTGGACGATAACGCCTGTTGCAATAATGACATTTTAACATATCGTCTTCTTTATGATAAACAAGCGATACATCACAATCTTCACACTTTGGAACATATCCACACTCTTTACACATTAAGAAAGAAGAAAAGCCCCTACGGTTTATAAAAATCATTGCCTGTTTTTTGTCGGCAATAGTTTGCTCAAGTTCGTTTAAAAACCTGTAAGAAAATATTCCTGTGTTGCCAGAGTGAATTTCTGATAGCATATCAACAATTTCTATGTTAGGCAATTCTTTTTGATTTGCACGACTGGTTAACTGAACTAACCTATACTCACCTTTTTTAGCAAGATGATAACTTTCGATACTTGGTGTTGCGCTACCCAAAATTAAAGGACAATTGTTTAAATATGCTAAATATTTTGCAACTTCGTGAGTATGAAATCTTGGGTTTGACTCAGAGTAATAACTACTGTCGTGTTCTTCATCAACAACAATAAGACCAATATTGTCAAGTGGAGCAAAAATACAAGACCTTGCACCAATGGCTATTTTTGCCTTGCCTGTTTTTAACCTGTTCCACTCATCAAACCTTTCGCCTTGAGATAGCGAACTATGTAAAATTGCTACAGTATCGCCAAATGCATTTTTAAATCTGGCAAACATTTGTGGAGTAAGTGAAATTTCTGGAACAAGCATTATTGCTGTTTTATTTTGTTTTAAGGCAGATTTTATGCAGTTGATATAAACTTCTGTTTTACCACTGCCTGTTACGCCGTGAAGTAAAAATGGTTGGTATTTGCTTTTTGAAATTATATCAACAGCTTTTTGTTGTTGGTCGTTTAAAACAATTTCTTTTTTAGCAACACTAAATTTGTTTTGTGGGGCTCTGTTTTCTTGAGCACCTTCTACTTTTACCAACTGCTTTTCTATTAAAGCTTTAACTGCGCTTGCACCAAATTTTTGGGCTAATACAGAGTGTTTTTCTTTGCCTTTTTCTTGAAGATAAGTTAAAACTTCAAGTTGCTTTTTAGCACCCTTTTTTATGCAAGAAAAATCATCAGTATTAATATAAACATACTGAACAATTTTTTCCTTTACCTTACCACTGCGAATAACTGGTGGTAAAAACAATCTTATTGTATCTGCAAGGCGTAGGTAAAATTTCTGTTTCATAAAAAAACACAACCTTACCATATTTTGAGATAGTAAAGGTTGTGTGTCTTTTTTTGAAATAATATCTTTAAGTTTGCTTAAGTCATAATTAGAAGTATCTTTGATATTTATTACAAAACCGTCAACCTTTCGTGGTCCAAAAGGAACATCAACTCTATCTCCTACAACAACATCTAATGAAGGTGGAATATTGTAGTCAAAAACCTTGTCGACATTACTTGATAATACATCAACTATAACTTCGGCTATCATATTTTTCTTTTTTTTGTACCTTTTTTGTTTTTGGTTTTTAAGATATCAAAAATAATTATTTATTTTCTTCTTCTTTACTTGAAACAATTTTACCAGAATAAATTTCTCTTGCTGCAAGAGAAATTGCTTTTTCTTGAGAGTTATCAATAACTTCTGGAATATCTTTTTCAAGTTCTTTTGCTCTTTTAGCAACAAGATTTGTTAAGATATATTCATTACCTGCTAATTTTTTTAATTCTTCAATAGGTGGGTCAATCATCATAATACAAACAACTTCCTTTTGTTTTTTTTATTTAACAACACCAAGTTTAACACAGCAAAACCAAATTTGCAAGAGTTTTATACTTGGGTAATTTATATAAATATATACTATGTTTTTTGTTTTTTTCTTTTTATAAACAATTTTGCTTTTTATAAAAGGTTAATTTGTTCTTTTTATTTTTATAAAGAATAAAAACTTATTTGTTTATTAACTTTTCAAAATCTTCTTCGCTTATAACGCTAATACCCAAACTTTCGGCTTTTTGTAATTTACTACCAGTATCACTACCTGCAAGAACAATGTCGGTATTTTTAGATACTGAAGACACAACTTCTCCACCAAAACTTTCAATAATTTGAGTTGCTTCGTTTCTTTTATAATTTTGCAAAGTGCCAGTTAAAACAACTTTCTTGCCATAAAGTGGATTTGTTGTATCAAAAGTTTTTGACTCTTGTTCTTTTACTTTAACTCCTAACAAATAAAGAGTATCAAGTTCTTTTAAATTATCTTCATTATTAAAATAATCATAAATATTTTGAGCCATTATCTCGCCCACATCTTGAATTGTAAGTAAATCTTCAATTGTGGCTAACTTTAATTTATTTATACTTCCATATTTTTTTGCTAAATCTTTGGCAGTTTTTTCGCCAATTCCGTCAATGCCCAAAGCATCTATAAAATTGTTTAAATTTGGGTTTTTACTATTTTGTATGCTTTGCAAAAGGTTGTTTATTTTTTTATCTTTAAAACCCTCAAGATTTATTAAATCTTCTTGTTTTAATTTATATAAATCAGAAAACTTTTTTACATTGCAGTTTTCATATAAAGTTTTAACAATTTTATCGCTAAGACCCTCTATATTCATACAATTTCTTGTGGCAAAATGTGAAATACTATTTATAACTTTATCTTTACAACTTAAGTTTGTACAAAATATATTTGGACCAACTTCTCTTAAAGGTCTGCCACAACAAGGACAAGTTGTTGGCTTTTCAATTATTTGAGAGTTTTCTGTATCTTGTGCAACACCCAAGATTTCTGGAATAACTTCGTTGCTTCGTCTAACAAAAACAAGAGAGTTTACTTTTACTTTCTTTCTTTGTATATCATCATAGTTGTTTAGTGTTGCCCTACTTACAGTTGCACCTGCAAGTTCAATTGGTTCTATGTGTGCAATAGGTGTGACCTTGCCTGTTCTACCTACATTCCACTCTACAGACAAAAGTTTGCTTGTTAACTCTTGTGGAGCAAATTTATAAGCAATTGCCCATTTAGGAAATTTTGCTGTAAAGCCAAGTTCTTCTCTTTGTGACAAAGAGTTAAGCTTTATAACAAGTCCGTCAATTAAAATATCTAATTTTGCTTTAACTTTGTCTACTTTATTTGCAACTTGTTCAATCTCTTGGACTGTTGAACAAACTTCAAAAAGTTTACCTGTTAAAAATTTGTTTTGTTTTAAAAACTCAAAAACTTCTTCTTGGGTTTTAAGTAAGGAGCCATCTTCAATAGAAATTATGTCATAAAAAACAACATCAAGGTTACGCTTTGAGGTAACTTTTGGGTCAAGGTTTCTTATTGCACCTGCAACGGCGTTTCTTGCATTTTTTAATTTTTCTTCGGCTGTTTTGTTGTATTTATCTAAGTTCGGAATAGTAATTATTCCTTCGCCAGCAACCAACAATTCGCCTTTATAATCAATGGAAAGAGGCACCGACTTGATGGTTTTAACCTGAGCAGTTACATCTTCTCCAACGCTACCATTACCACGGGTAGAAGCTTGAACAAGTTGACCGTTTTTATATTTTACAATAATTCTAAGACCATCAAATTTGTACTCTACAGTAAAGCGTGAATTTGGAGAAATTTTATTAACATCTTCAACAAATTTTTGTATGCCTAATGTATCGTTGCATTTATTTAAACTGTAAAGTTTTACTGGGTGAACAACTTTTTTAAAGCCCTTTAAAACTTCACCACCAACCCTTTGTGTTGGCGAAGAAGGCAAAATAACGCCGGTTTCTTCTTCTATTTTTACAAGTTCGTCATACAAAATGTCGTAGTCATAGTCAGATACAATAGGGCGTTCTAAAACATAATAGTTGTAAGCATATTCGTTTAGTTTTTCAACCAAATATTTTTGTCTTTCTTTTACGTCCATTTTTAATTCTCCCCTAAAAGAGTAATTGGTGCATATTCAACTGATAAAGTTTTTACGCCAAAGTTTTCAAAGTTAATACTTACGCATTTTGTTATATTAATTCCTTGATTGCTGGTAATTACGCCAGTGCCAAATTTAGGGTGACTAACTTTTAAGTTTACGGCATATTTCTTTTCTAAGTTTTCGGCATTTGGTTTTGATGAAATATTATCTTTTTTGTTTAAGCTGAAACTAACTCTACCTGACATATTTTGAAAACTTGGAAAGTTGGTGCTTAAAGCATTTGTTTCAAAACGACTTGCAGGTCGTTCTTCTATAATTTCACACTCTTTTAAAAACCTTGATGGAAGCATATAATCTCTTTTGCCATAAATAAAACGAGATTTTGCGTTGGTTAAATATAACCTTTGTTCGGCACGAGTTATTGCTACAAACATCAACCTTCTTTCTTCTTCCATTTCTGTATTTGTTGAATATGTTCTTACAATTGGGAACATACGCTCTTCAAGACCTACTACAAAAACAACTTTAAACTCTAAGCCCTTAACAGAGTGAACTGTAGCAATTGTGACAGTGTTATTTTTATCGTCATACTCGTCCATATCGCTAACCAAAGTTATAGATTGTAAAAATTCGCTAACATTGGTTTTTGGGTTGTTTTTAAAAAATTCTTGTGCCATAAGCAAAAAGCTATCTATATTTAACAATCTTGCCAAATCTTCTTCAGAATTGGTGTTATAAATGCTTTTAAAGTCAATTATTTTTACAAGATATTCAATAAATTTGTATGGCTCTAATTTTTCATAGTTTTCGTTAAGTTCTACAATAATATCTTTAAATGGCTTAACCTTTCTTTCAATTTTATCGTCAAGCAAATATTCATCGGAATTAAGTATTAAATTAAATGGAGTTGTATTATGAAACTCGCTAAGTTCTAAAATATTAGATATTGTTGCTTCGCCTATACCCCTCTTTGGAAAGTTGATAATGCGTGTAAAAGATGTAGAATCATATGGGTTTGTAAGCATTTTTAAATAAGAAGTTAAGTTTTTTATTTCTACCCTATCAAAAAATTTATTTCCACCAAATATTTTGTAAGGAATATTATAATTTAAAAACTTTTCTTCAAGTGGGGCTGAAAGGGCGTTAAGTCGGGTTAAAACTGCAAAGTCGTTATAACTATAACCTAAGCCACTATTTACTAAGTTTTTAATTTGATTGGCCACATATTCGGCTTCAGAAAACTCATCGTTTGCTTGGTAATGCTCTACTTTAATACCAACAGAATTATCGGTCCACAAAACTTTATCGTTTCTGGTTTGGTTGTTTTTAATAAGTTTATTTGCAATAGTTAAAATTTGTTTTGTACTGCGATAATTTTGCTCTAACTTAAATTGTTTAAAATCTGGAAAATCTTTTTTAAAGTCAAATATATTTTGAATATTTGCCCCTCTCCAAGAATAAATACATTGGTCTTCATCACCAACAACAAAAATGTTTTTATACTCTCCTGCAAGCATTTTTGCAATTTGATATTGAATATAGTTTGTATCTTGAAACTCGTCAATATGAATATATTCAAATCTTCTTTGATACTGAGATAAAATGTCAGGATACTCTACAAAAAGTTCGTAGGTTTTAGTAAGCAAATCATCAAAATCAAGGGCGTTATTATTTGCCAAGAAACTTTGATAAGCAGAATAACCTTTTGTAATTTCTTCAATATCTGGTTCGGCTTGGTTAAGTTTTTGATAATCCCAAGGAGAAAGGTTGTTGTTTTTTGCGTTTGATATGTGATGACTTAATTTTTGAACAAAGTTATCTTTATCTATTTTAAGGTTTTGAACAACAGTTTTTAATGCCTTATCTCTTTCTGTATCTGTGTAAATAGAAAAATTACTATCAAAGTTTATTTGATGGTTTGGATTTTTGTTTGATTTTAAAATAGAAATGTGACGGCGTAAAATTCTTACACACATACTATGAAAGGTAGATATCCAAATATTTTCAGCTTCTTCTGTCATAGCAATAAGACGCTCTTTCATCTCATTAGCTGCCTTATTTGTAAAGGTTATAGCCAAAATATTTTGAGGGTCTACCCCCATTTCTTTTATTAAATAGGCAATTCTATATGTTACAAGTCGTGTTTTGCCACTGCCAGCACCTGCAAGAACCATAACTGGTCCTGTAATCTGTTTTAATGCTGTTAATTGTGATGGGTTAAGTAAATCTAAATTTATATCTTTCATAAGGCAAATTATACCACAAGTGCAAGACAATTTACAATCAAAAAAATTAAAACATTTAATAAAAAATTATAAATAATTTATATATTATACTTTTAAAAAATATTTAAAAAACAAAACAATTTTAACCAACGCTTTTTTATGTTTTTTAAACCTTTACAAAGCAATTAAAATACTTAGATACTTTTTTATGCTAAATAATTTTTAACAATACAAACTAACAGGGTGTTCCCTATAATATCTATTGCGCATAAATT
>JAFQFI010000024.1 GCA_017398655.1 Clostridia bacterium | reverse complement strand
GATTTAACAGGTTGCAAAATTTATGTAACATTATTCCCTTGCAATGAATGTGCAAAAGCAATTATTCAAAGTGGAATAAAAGAAATTTATTATTTAAGTGATAAATATCACGATACCCCTATGCAAAGAGTTTCAAGAAGATTATTAGACGCTGCTGGTGTAAAATATACAGAACTTGATTTAGGCAAAAAGCAAGTTTTAATTGATTTTGACAAAGATTTGGTTTAATTTTGTTAAATTAATAAACAAATAAAAACAATAAAATAAAAAGAACTTTGAATTGTTTTCAAAGTTCTTTTTTTATAGTTAACTTATAAAATTTCTTTTTGCTTTAAAAGGTCTTTAATTTTAGGTAAAAATTTTTTTGCATACTTCTCACCATACTTTACAGATTTTTTTACTTCTTCAGAAGAAAACTTATCCATACTTACACCGGGTTGTTTTAATTTGATATAAACATCACCTTTATCTACTTGTTTTTTAACAAAATTAGATATTAAAACATTTGCTGAAGAAACAATAACATCAACGGGATTTTTTATTTTTGTTGGTTTTTGATACTCGGAACACACATCAATGGCAATTACAAAATCTGCACCCATTTTTCTTGCATCTTCCACAGGTAAATTATCACATGCGCCACCATCTATTAAACACATATGCTCATATTTGACTGGTTTAAAAACAACTGGCACCGAAATACTTGCCCTTATAGCAGTAACTAAATCACCTTTTTTAAAAACATATTTATTTCCTGTATACAAATCTGCAGCAACGGCAGCATACTTTATTTTACAATCTTCAATTTTTGTTTCGCCCACCATTTTTTTTAGTAGGTTTGTTACTTTTTTACCATATAATAATCCGGTATCAGTTAAAACAAAGGGATTAAAATCTATAATATGTTTCCTTTGAAAATTTTCTAAAATATTTTCCATTTCTTCTACAGAAATGCCTGCTGCATATACGCCACCAACTAAAGAGCCCATTGATGTGCCTGTAATAATATCAATTGGTATATTATTTTGTTTTAATACTTTAATTACACCAATATGAGCAAATCCAAGTGCTGCGCCACCACTTAAAACTAATGCAACTTTTTTCATCTATTTATCCCTCTTATGCTTCTATGTATATTATATGCCAAAAAATATAAATTTCAAGCAAAGATGACTTTTTTTATATTTTTTTTACTATTTTAATTTGTTTTGCATATTACTACTTTTTAACTAATAACTTAAAGTATGTTTACTTTTATAATAAAGAAAATTAAAGAAAATTATCAATTAGTATTATGCTTTATTTTATTATTTGTTATTTTTACTGTTTCTATTAATCCAAGCCCTTATATTTCAGCAACATTTAAAGGTATTACTGTATGGGCAAAAATTGTTTTACCAAGTTTATTTTTATTTTTTATTTTGACAAAGATACTAATGCAATTTAAACAATTTATAAAAGCTTTTAATATTTTAAACAAACCTTTTGAAAAAATATTTAATACAAAAAATGTAGGTGGCTATACTTTTTTTATGAGCATAATGTCTGGTTATCCAATAGGTGCAAAACTTATATCAGAGTTTTATCTAACTAATCAAATAGATAGAAACGAAGCTTTTAGAATTAACACATATTGCTCTACATCTGGACCTATGTTTATTTTAGGTAGCGTTGCTATTAGTATGTTTTATAACTATAAATTGGGCATTGTTGTTATGCTATCACATTTTGTTTCTGCTTTAATAAATGGTTTAATTTATAGAAATTTTAAATTTAAAGATAATAATACAAACAATAACTTATATAAAAAGCAAATTAACAATGATGTAATAAATAAAAAACTTGAAAAAGAATCCTTAAACGACATTGTGTATAATTCAATTGTTTCTTTATTTATGGTTGGTGGTTATATTGCTTTATGTTTTGCATTACTTGAAGTTTTAATAAATGTTGGCGTTTTAAATTTTATAATTAAAATATTAAATTGCATTTTACCTCTAAATCTTTCTATAAGCGAAGGGTTAATAAAAGGTATAATTGAAGTAACAAACGGTTGTGTTTGTTTAAGTTCCCAAACAATAAATCCTGCCGTTCTTGCTACAATTTTAAGTGGACTAATATCTTTTGGTGGTTTTTCAATACACCTTCAATCTCAAATGTTTTTATCTCGTTGTGGAATAAAATACAAATATTTTTTATTAAGTAAAACAACGCATAGTATTATAGCCATTTTGTTAAGCATAATATTTAGTGTAATAATACTATAAATTTTATGCCAAAAGGTTTTAATTCTTTTAATTGATTTAAAATAAACTTTGCATAGTACTAAAAATAAAAACTGCCCTTTGTAAAAGCAGTTTTTATTTTAATATGTATTTAATTAAATTTTTTAATATTTTCATTAAATAGATTTTTATTCGTAAAAATCATAACAAATTGTGTTAAGTTCTTTAATTTCTGCACGCATACTTCTTTCGTTGCCAGCAATAGTATTAAGAGCCATAACAACAGCAACAATAATTTTTACATTTTTTATTTCGCATGCTTCATATAAAGCATCTAAAAGTAAGGTTATATTAGATTTTTTTAATGGATTTCTTACATAAACAAGTTTATCTTCTAATATTCTTGATAATCTTCCTATACGCTTAAACAACAATTCAACTTCTTCTTGTTCTTCTCTATATCTTTGACTTTCGTAAACTGCTTCAACAAATGCTTCTTGGGTTGAAACAGGAATTTCTACTGTTGAGTTTATTACTGTTACTGTTTTTAAATCTTCATCATCTGCCTGACGCATCATTGCTTCTACTTCTTTTGCTTTTTCAAGATGCTCTTTTAATTTTTCATCAATAATATTATTTAATGGTTCATCTTCTATTGAAGGGTTTTCTTGAACTTCTTTTGGGTCTAAACCAAAATAATTTGCAACAGCATTTCTAAAAGGAATAATTATTGTTTTTGCAAAAGCAACATACTCTTCATTTTGATTTGTAGCCAAAGGAAATTGAGCTTTTATAAAATCGTTAAAATTAATCCTTTTACTATCAAGTTCTACCAACAAACAAAAAACCAAAGGTATAATTTTTTCATCTTCTTCTGGTAAAACAAATTTTTCTATGCCTTGAGAATCTTTTACAACGGCTTTAGCAAATTCTTTATCAAAATCATAATTAATCATATTTTCAGCAATAAGATTATAAATATCTGTTGATTCTGAAATTGCTCTTAAAATTTTTGAAATTTTTATATCTGCCAAAATAAATTTGCCGTTAACAAGTTCGTTGCAAGCAGAAATGAAATTTATAATGGTATCTTTATCTATATTACTCATAACAAAATATCTCCAATTAAGTTAATATAATTTTGCTATTTTAACTATAACACATCATAAAAAATTTTAAAAACAAAATGACAAATATATTTATTTGATTTGCAAAAAAAAATCTCTATGCTATAATTGGTTTGTCAAAATAATAAAGTTGGAGTTTTGTTTTATATGGACTTTATACCCGATTCTACTGTAAAAAAACTTATTCTTCTTTTTGTTCTTGATAGGATTGAAATTCCCTTAACAGAAAACTCTATTATAGATATTTGTACAAGCAGAAACGATTGGCTTGGATACATGGATTGTAAAGAAGCTTTATCTCAACTAATTGATGCAAAATTTATATATAAGTTAAACGAAGGTATTGAACAGGACCCTAAAGACATAAGATACAGCATAACTGTTGAAGGAAGAAATTGTTTATCACATTTCTTTACAAGAATAAGACAAAGTATTAGAGAAGATATTTCAGAATTTGCTAAGCAAAACAGAATGGTTTTTAAAAGAAGTCAAGAATATGTTTATGACTATTTTAAAAATACAGATGGTTCTCACACTGTTGTATTAAAAATTAAAGAGCCACTTCTTGCCCAACCTATGTTTGAAATAAAGTTAAAAACTTCTACAAGAAATGCCGCTGTTAATGCCGGAAAAAAATGGTGTGCTAAAGCTGCACAAATTTATGAATATGTTTTTGAAAATTTAATTTCTAATAATTAATTTTTTAAAATAAATAAACAAAAGGAGAAAATTTTTATGGAATTTAAAGTAAAAAGAGATTTTTTGTTAGTTTTTCTTATTAACATTGTATTGGCATTTATACTTGCTTTAGCATTATATTTTTCATACAACACTGCAGTACTTGTAATATTCCTTATTTTAGCCATTGGAGGAATTGCCCTATTTAATACTTCTGTTATATTTGCAAGTTGCAAAATAGATAACGAAGAATTAATATTTAAAACTGGAATTTTTAAATACACAATTAAATTAAACACAATTGCAAAAATAACACCATCAAAAAATGCTTACGGTTCCCTTTCATTATCATTTGATAGATTAAGAATATTAACAGTAAGTGAAGGAAAACAAAAAGTTTATTATATATCTGTTGTAGATAACGAAAAATTGTTATCTGTTTTAACTCCAAACAAAAAAGCAGAAGAACCTAAACAAGAAGTTGCTGAAACAAAAACAGAAGAAGTAAAATCTCCTGCTAAGAAGACAACTACAACTAAAAAGAAAACCACTTCTACAGCTAAAAAAACAACTGCTAAATCTAACTCTACAAAAAAATCAACAACTAAAAAAGCACCTGCAAAAAAAGAATAACAGGTCTAACTCTATAAAATTAACACTTTTTAGTAAGTGTTAATTTTTTTTGTTTTTGTTTAATTATAAAAATTAATTAAAATGTTTGATTTTATTTTTAAACAAAATATTTCATATTTTAGTTTTGAAAACAAAATTTTTATTTTGTTTGACAATATATAAAAAAATTTAATAAAATCGCAAAGTGAGGTAAAAATTATGAAATCTTTTGGTACTATTTCTCGTGGAGTAAAAACTCCAATTATTAAAGAAGGTGACGACCTTGTTAATATTGTTTGTAACAGTGTTTTAAATGCAACAAAAAAAGAAAACATTGAATTGCAAGATAGAGACATTGTTGCAGTTACAGAAGCTGTTGTTGGCATTGCTGAAGGCAACTATGCAACAGTTGACCAAATTGCTAAGGACATTAAAAACAAATTTGGCGACAACCCTGTTGGTCTTGTATTCCCTATTTTAAGCAGAAATCGTTTTTCTATGCTACTTAAAGGAATTGCAAGAGGGGCAAAAAAACTTATTATTCAACTTTCCTACCCATTAGATGAAGTTGGAAATCCACTTGTAAACCCTGAAGTGATTTATGAATCAGATGTTAACCCATACAAAGATGTTTTTACAGGAGAAGAATTTAACAAGAAATTTGACCACCCACTTCACCCATTTACAGGAATGAATTACATTGATATGTATAAAGAACTTGGTGGAGAAAATTGTGAAATTATAGTTGCAAACAAACCAGAAGCAATTTTAAATTATACAAAATATGTTATTGCAGCAGATATTCACACAAGACACAGAACAAAAAAGGCATTAGAAAATGCTGGTGCAGAAAAAGTTTTAACTTTATGTGATATCTTAAACGAAAGTGTTGATGGTAGTGGATATAACTCAAAATACGGCTTACTTGGCTCAAACAAATCAACA
This sequence comes from Clostridia bacterium, assembly GCA_017398655.1. Classification (GTDB taxonomy): domain Bacteria; phylum Bacillota; class Clostridia; order Christensenellales; family UBA1242; genus UBA7862. Next base: position 6,280 of record JAFQFI010000024.1, on the reverse strand, counting down.
GAAGAAAGAGTTAAACTCTTCCCAGAAAATGGACAAAAATATGTTGATGCAATTCACAAAAAACTTAAAGAAGCAACTGGCAAAAATATTGAAGTTATGATTTATGGTGACGGTGCTTTTAAAGACCCAGTTTGTGGTATTTGGGAACTTGCAGATCCAGTTGTATCTCCTGCTCATACAGATGGCTTATTAGGAACACCAAACGAATTAAAACTTAAATTTTTATCTGATAATAAATTTAAAGATTTAAGAGGTGAAGAGTTAATTAAAGCAATGCAACAAGAAATTAAAAACAAAAACAGCAACCTTAAAGGTACAATGGCTACCCAAGGAACAACTCCAAGAAGATATACAGATTTACTTGGCAGTTTATGCGATTTAACAAGTGGTAGTGGCGATAAAGGTACTCCTGTTGTTTTAATTCAAAACTACTTTGATACTTATGCTGATTAATTTAAATTTTGAATGTTAAATTTAAAAAAATAAAAAACCTATTAGAAATTATCTAATAGGTTTTTATTATTTAATTTGTTAATACAATTATTTTTCTTCAACTCTACTTGCTTGTTGTTCTTCTTGTATTTTTTGTTGTTCTACATCTTCTATAAAAACTTGTTTTATGTAATTAAAGTTGCCATATATGGTTAAAATATCTTTTTCCTTAAAAACTTCTTCTTTTTTAATATTGTCAATAATTTTGCTTCCTCTATTTATAACTAAAATATTTAAACCATAATTTTGTCTTATTTTAATTTCTTCTAAAGTTTTATCTTTAAAGTTGTTAGGAATATCAATAAGAGTTATTTCTACAATAGAATTTGTACCATAGGCATCTATAACTTTTAAAAAGTTTTTTGTTTTTGATTTGCTAAGTTTATGGCCTAATTTAAAAATTAAAGAATCAAAACCTTTTTTTATAAATTTAATTTTTGACAATAAAATAAGTAAAACCATTATACCTACAAGAATTAAAAACACATACCATAGATTTTGGTCTTGAGTATTTCCAATACTTAAAATAATGGATATAAAAGCAGAAACTAATGTTGCAGAAAATGCATAACCAAAAATCATTGCAGTTATAGCAAGTTTCCTTCTTGTTGGAGTTGTAACAAAAACTTCTGTTTCTTTTGTTGTAAAACCACATGTAGTTAATAGAGAAACAACTTGTAATCTTGCTTTTTCTTCTGGCAAACCCGTTAATCTAAAAAGTACTGTAAAAATTTCTGCAATTAACATATATGCAATCATAACTATAAAAAATAATATTAAAGCGCCTAACATAAATTTATTCCTTTTTTTTATAATAAAAAATTTTTAAATTTTTGACAATAAAAAATACATATAAATTTTTAAATAAAAAAATTTCTAACTAAAAAAACAGTTGTTTTTTTTAGTTAGCAACCGTTTTTATTAGTTTTTAATCTTTTGGCTTAAATTTTAAAGCCCTTAAACTATTTAATATTGCAAGAACTGTAACACCCACATCAGCAATAACTGCACTTAACATACCAGTAATACCAAGAGAACCAAGCAATAAGAAAAGTATCTTTATTCCGGCTGAAAATATAATATTTTGCCAAACGATTTTTCTTGTATATTTTGAAATTTTTATTGCTGTTGGAACTTTGTTTGGATTATCATCTACCAAAACAATATCAGAAGCTTCTATACTTGCAGAACTTCCATTTATACCCATTGAAATACCAACATCAGCAAGCATAAGAGACGGAGCATCATTTATGCCATCGCCAACATAACCAATATTTAAATTTTTATCGCTTTTTAAATTTTCAATATAAGTGTATTTATCTTGTGGCAATAAAGAGTGATAATACTCGTCTACTCCAACTTCTTCTGAAACATTTTTAACAACAATTTTATTATCGCCAGACAATAAAACCGTTTTTACATTAATATCTTTTAAATTTTTAATTGCTTTTTTAGAGTTTTCTTTAATTGCATCTTTTAAATATATTTCAGCAATTTTTATATCATTTTTATATAAATCTACACAAGTGTTTGTTTCTTGTGTTCTTGTTTTTCTGCCAATAAAATATTTATCATCTTTATAAGTAAAATAAACACCTTTACCAGCCACTTCTTTAACTTCTTTTAGTTTTTTTAGTGGTTTTTTATTTGCTTCTACAATAGATTTTGCTAAAGGGTGAAGTGAATATTGTTCTCCTAAACTTGCAATATATAATACATCTTCTTCAGAATACTCTTCTTTAAAAACCTTTACTTTTTCTACAACAAACTTTCCTGTAGTAATTGTTCCTGTTTTATCTAAGCAAACAACATTTAATTTTGCACAAACATCTAAATAATTTGAACCTTTAATTAAAATTCCATTTTTTGAAGCATTGCCTATACCAGAAAAATATGTTAAAGGAACAGAAATTGCAAATGCACAAGGGCAAGAAATAACTAAGAATATAAGTCCTCTATAAATTGCTGTAGATAAATTACCTAAAACAGCCCATACAATACCCCAAACAGCAACTGCACACACAATAACTGCTAAAGTATACCACCTTGCAACTTTTGAAATAACAGTTTCAGCTTTAGATTTTTTATCTGAAGCATTTTCAATTAAGTTCATAATTCTGCTTACGGTACTTTCTGTATAAAGCGTAGTTGCTTTAATTTTTAAAACACCATCTAAAACAATAGAACCTGATAAAATTTGTTGACCTACACCAACATTAACAGGTAAACTTTCACCCGTTAAACTTTGAAGGTCAAGCGAACAATTTCCTTCTATAATTTCGCCATCAACAGGAACTCTTTCTCCCGGTTTTACAAGAATAATATCACCTAAGGCAATTTCTTGAGGAGAAACTTTAATTTCATTTTGATTTTCATCAAGTTTTACAGCATAATCAGGTTTTAAATTTGTTAACTCTTCAATAGATTTTCTTGATTTTGATACTGCAAGCCCTTCTAAAATTTTTCCTATTGAATAAAGAGCAATTACCATTAAACCTTCCATATGTTCGCCAACAGCAGTTGCACCAATAATTGAAAGCGTTACCAAAAAATTTTCGTTAACAGTTTTTTTAGTAAGTAAAATTATTGCCTTGTAATAAGTTTTATAACCCATAAGCATTGCACTTACAACAAATAATACCCAATATAATACTATTGGCATTGGAACAAATAAAGTAATTAAACCTAAAACCATTCCAACAAATAATAGGCAAAAATCTAATAAAATTGGATTAAATTTTTTATTGTTTTGTTGATTGTTATAAATAATTTTAGCATTTGGTTCCATTTTTTTTGTTAAAGCAACAACCTCTTCAATTGCTTTATCAAAGTTTTCACTTTCAATTAAAATTGTACTTTTTAAAAAATCTATCTGTGCTTTTTTAACATTTTCAAGTTTGTTCAACTGAATTTCTAATTTTTTTGCACAGTTAGGACAATCAATTCCTTCAAATTTTACCTTTTTAATCATTATTTTTCTCCATGATATGTTCCAAACTTATATCAAAAACTTCTTTAACATGTTCGTCTGCCAAACTATACCAAACTTCTTTACCCTGCTTTCTGCTTTTAATTAAATTCATTTCTCTTAAATTTTTAAGTTGGTGAGAAACTGCCGATTTTGTCATATTTAAAATAACCGAAATATCACAAACACATAATTCGTTGTTTTCTAATAAATTTATTATTTTTATACGAGTACTATCAGACATTGCTTTGTAAAAATCTGCAATTAATAAAAGTTTTTCTTCATCTAAAATACTTTTTTTTGCTTTTTCTACTTTTTCTATATGAATAACTTCGCAATCACAATCCAATTCGTTTTTACCCATATTTATAAATACTTTCCTTTTTATTATATTTAAAAAATTTTTAATTGAATACTTATTCAACTATTTTAGTATAGTTGAATAATTGTTCAATTGTCAATGAAATATATAACAAATTTCTAAATTTATAAAAAAATAATAATTTTTAATCTTTTGAAATTTTGAATTTATATTTAATAAAAGTTTTTTTATCTACATTAAATTTTTCCAACTTAAAATGCCCGTCTTCATAATTAAGTTTTCCATCTTTATGCTCATAGCCCATCTTTTTATAAAAAGGAATTGCCACCATAGATGCAGGAACTTCTACTCTTTTTGCCCTTGTAAAATATTCGTCTTGTTCTAATTTTTGAATTAATTTTCTACCGATTCCTTGACCTTGATAATCTGGATCGACAAATACATTAAAAAGAGAACTTTCTTCTTCACTGCCCCAATATGGCCCCACAGCACCACAACCTATAATTTTATCTTCATCTTTTACAACATAAAAATGCGTCCAAACACTTCTTCCTTTTAAAACATCTTCAGTTAAAGATTCTATAACATATTTAACAGAACTAATAGGATAATATGTTAAAAAAGATCTTTTAACAGTTTTTGCAATCATTTTTGCAATAGTTTTAAACTCGTTTTCTTGTGCTAATACAATCTTCATAATTAAATCCTCTTTTTGTTTTTATAAAAAACTTTATAAAAATATAATACTATTATTAACTTTTTTATCAAAGAGATTTTTATAATTTTAAAACAAATTTATGTTTTATAAAAAATCTGTTTTAATTGACTTAACTAAATAATTATTTATATAATTAAGTTACAAAGGATAAAAATATATGAAATTTGCATTAATAACAGGCGCAGCCAATGGTATGGGTAGAGCCACAGCAATAAAACTTGCACAAAATGGATACTATGTTTTTTCTTGCGACATACAAAAAAACTTGGAAGAAATTGAAAATATACAACAAATAATTATGGATGTAACTGACACAAAAAGCATAGAAAATGCATTCAAAATTATTAACAAAAAAACAAATAAATTAGATGCGGTTATTCATTTTGCTGGAATAATTATGATGAATTCCTTAATAGAAATATCTGAAGAAGATTTTACAAAAATTTTTAATATAAATGTTTTTGGTGTTTTTAGAGTAAACAAAATTTTCTTCCCTTTAATTCAAGAAGGCAAAGGAAAAATAATTATAACAACAAGTGAACTTGCACCTAACAAGATTTTACCTTTTAATGCAATATACTCTATTTCAAAAAAATCGCTTGACGCTTATGCTCAAGGTTTAACAATGGAATTAGGTTTATTGGATATTCCCGTTATAACAATAAGACCAGGTGCTGTTGAAACAAACATTTTAAATGCCTCCAATAGTGAAATGAACGCCTTAAACACCAACACCACCCTTTATAAAAATACAGTTACTAAATTTAAAAATATTGTAGATAAAGAACAAGGTAAAGCAATACCACCTATTAAAATTGCAGATTTGGTTTTTAAAATATTAAATAAAAAAAGACCAAAACACATATATTCTAAAAATGTAAGCAAAAAGTTAAAACTATTAAATATACTTCCTACAAAACTCCAACTTAAAGTTTATAAAACAATTTTAAAATAAAAAAATATAAAAAGACCAAAAGTTTTATTCTGTTCGGTCTTTTTAAAAACAAAAAAAATAGGGAGATGAATATAGATCTTCCCTATTTTGGTGCGGGCGAGAGGACTTGAACCCCCACGGTCTCCCAATAGATCCTAAGTCTATCGCGTCTGCCAGTTCCGCCACACCCGCTTATTATTTTTTTTATTTTGAGGTTTTTGTTAAAGGAGATATTTTTAAAACAAAGGAATAAACTTTATTATTAAAAGTAAAAACCCCTAATAAAAAAAAATGGTGATCCACCCGAGGTTCGAACTCGGGACCCCTTGATTAAAAGTCAAGTGCTCTACCGACTGAGCTAGTGAATCATATACATTTTTTATAATATTGAGAACGATATGCATTTTACAACATATTATTATAAAATGCAAGTACTTTTTTGCATAAAATGCAAAAGTTTTTTATTGTCAGATTTGCACCACATTTTTAAAAAAATTTTGGCTGGGGTGGCAGGATTTGAACCTACGGATGCAAGAGTCAAAGTCTTGTGCCTTACCGCTTGGCTACACCCCATTAAAACTGACTATCACATTGTATACTAAATAAAAAAAATAATCAAGTGTTTTTTCAAAAAAATTTTAACAAAATATTGACTATTTTTTCAAAATGTATTATGATTTAGGTGTAAGGAATTGTTTTTATGTTCTTAGAAATCAAAAAATTAACAGTTAACAATAATAATCAAAATAATAATATGGCTATTAACAATAATATATAGGCATATCTTTTTTTGATTTTTAAGTTGACTTAAAAAGCATTAGCAAAGATAACCTGCTAATGCTTTTT
>JAFQFI010000023.1 GCA_017398655.1 Clostridia bacterium | reverse complement strand
TTTTTTTCTATGCCTATTCCACCATTTTTGCCAACTATTGTAAAGGTGGGTATGCCGGCACTTTCAAGTTCGTTTAAATATCTATAAACCGACCTAACTGATATTTCAAATTTTTGCGATAGGTATTTGGCTGTTACTTTTTGCTTGCGAAGTAGTTCAAGTAATATAGCAAAACTTATATATTGTTTCATAGTGGTTAAATAGTAATGGGCTCCTTTTTTTAATTTTTTATGTTTTGTTATTTTGTTTTTTTTCTTTTTTTATTTTAATTAAAGTTTATATTTTTTTGGTAGGGCTATATGTGTTTTTATGTTAAGAGTTTAGCACAGTGTTTTTGCAAAATCAAACATATGTTCGATAAAATTTAAACAAAAATATATTTTTATTCATTGTAAACAAAGTTTTAAATATATTAAAAAAAATAAAAATTTTAGCAATTTAATAAATCTTTTGCGTTTACTTTAACAAAAATATTTGTTATACTTTCTTTCGTAATGTTAAAAATTGTAAAAAAAATTAATTTTTTACATAATTTTTATAAAAATAAGAAAAATCAACTTTGTTTTTTATAATTTGAGTTTTAAAAATGTAAAATAATGTATTTTTTAGTTTTTTAACTTTTTTAAATTAAAAAAACAAATAATATTATAAAGGGAGAGGCAGTTATGTTTAAAAAATCGAAAAATGTTTTAAAGTTTGTTACACCTGCAAGTAGTTTTGATAGCAAGTGGAGAGAAGGTTTGTTTACTGGCAATGGCACTGTTGGTGTTAATGTTTTGGGTAGTTCAAGCAGAGAAGTGGTAATTGTTAATCACACAGACCTTTGGTGGCAAGGCAAGACAGGTGTTTTACCTGATGTTTCTGACAAGGCAAAAAACATAAAGAAAAATTTAGATGCTCTTAGTTTTAGAGATGCAGAAACTGTTTTAACAAATGCGTTAAACGCCAAAAACTATCGTCCAGAAACTGCTTATCCTTTGCCTGTTTGTGATTTTGTTTTAAACTCTACGGTTGAAAACGCTGTTAGCGAATATGAAAGGGCTGTTAACTTGGAAACTGGCGAAGTTAATGTTAGTTTTAAAGATAAGGGTGTTAGGTTTGATAGAAACATTTTTGTATCTCGCCAAAACAACACAATTTTTTATGAAATAACTTCAAGTGGCAACAAAAAGGTTAGTGTTGATTTTACAATTGTTGCTCATGACAAAACAAACAACAGAACTTCTAACTTTGAAAGTTTTGACATTAATTTAACTTCTACAACAAAAACAGACAAAGATTTTGTTGTTTATTCCTGCCGAAATGACGACGGTACGGACTTTGGTTGTGTGGCTAAGGTTTTATGCTTTGGTGGTGTTTTAACTAAAACAGTGGACAAATTTGCCGTTAAAGGGGCTGATAGGTTGGTTATTATGGCAAAAGTGTTTGTTGGGGCACAAAAAGAAGTTAAGGTAAGCGAGTTGCAAGAAGAACTTTCTTTAATTAAAACTCCTTATGACAAAAGTTTAAAAGAACACGCTTCACTTCATAGCAAATTTATAAATTCTACAGAAATTAATTTGGACGGAAGTGTTGAAGAAAATGACAACCTTACTGTTTTAAAAACTAAAACTGGGGAAGTTAGCAACGGCACTTTAGAAAAATTATATTTGTATGGCAAACATCTTTTTGCTTGCAGTTGTGGTAATAAAGTTAGCCCAAGTGGTTTATTTAATGGTGACTACAAGGCATACAGAAGTACAACAGAAAATTATTTGCAACTTCAAAGAATGTTTAACTTTACTTTTAAAAGTAATTTAAGCAAAACTTTAATGCCTATTTTTGATAGGTTTTATGACAACTTAGATGATTACAAGAAAAACTCTACTCGTCTTTTTGGTTGCAAGGGTATTTTTATACCTTCTTTAGAAGCACCAGAAAGTGGTTTGCCGGGCAGTACTGTGCCGGGTGTGGTTATGAACTACAATGTTGCAAGTTATATTTGCAGTATGATTTATCAATATTTCTTGCAAACTGATGATATTGACTTTATTAAAGAAAAGGGTTTTGAAATTGTTGAAGAAACAGCCCTATTTTACGAAGATTATTTAAAAGAAAACAAAAACACAAAAATGCTTGAAAGTTCTTTTGGATATTCTCCTTTTAACACTCCAAGTAATATTGCTGGAAAGAGTGATGAAGAGTTTAGTATTGCTTCTAACTGTGTTTGCGATTTTGTTTGTGCTTCTCATGTGTTTTCTATTATGAATCAACTTTGCCTTGCTTTAAACAAAGAAGACAAAGAAGTTGAAAGATGGCAACTTCTTTTGGAAAAAATTCCGGATATTGAAGTGGATAGAGATGGCTTTTTAAAAGAGTACAACACAAATGTTTTTGAAACTAATCACGCTTCACCATATATTCCTCATATGTTCCCTTACAACATTGGACTTAAATCTTTTGAAAATAGAAGAGATTTTGAAGACCTTGTTGCAAACACTATTAGGTTTAGATATAAAAACAGTTTTGGTAAGTTTAACAGTGGCAATTTAATTGATATGGCAACAGCTCTTTCTACTTGTGGTGATAGTAATAGTGCTTACGAAGTTTTAACAACTATGATTAAAGCTTTTATTACAAATAACTTAATTTTATCAAGTGGCGATAACTCTGGTATGGGTGTTGGTGCTTACGAAGCTTGGACAAGTTTTGAAATTGATAAAAACATTGGTATTTGCAACTGCTTGCAAAATATGTTTGTAAACGCTAACAAAAACAACATTTCTTTGTTTAGAAATTTGCCACAACAATTTAATAAGGGTAGCGTTAAAAACTTAATGCTTGATAATCAAATTAAAGTGGATATGGAGTTTAACTTAAAAAGAGGCGTAATTAAACTTAAATTAAAATCTCCTAAAAACACAACAGTTAATTTATCTTTACCTAATGGCTACAAAAAAATTAAAGGTATTGAAGCAGATAAAGTTGATAGCCAAATGCTTTTAATTAACGGCCTTAGTTTGCAAGCAAATAAAATTGTAAACTTGAAGATTTATTTTAAAAATTTGATTTAGTTATAAATTTTTAAAGGAAGTTTTAAAAATTTAGTTTAGTTAAAAAATTAAAATTAAAGAGAGTGATATAAAAAATGTTTATATTGCTCTTTTTTTTGTTTTAAATTTTTTAAAAAGATAAAAATAAAAAAAATTTAAGAGGTAAAATTTAAAAAAACAGAGAGGGGTATTTAAGTAAATAAAGTTGTTGATAAATTGCTTTAAATAGTGTAAAATATAGTTGTTAAGGTAAAGATATATTTGCTTTAATAAGAGGAGATATTTTTTTATGAGTGACTTTTTAAAAGATTATAAAACTTGGGAGTTTAATAAAGAAAAAGGCAAAAAACAAATTATTGTAGATTGTGCAAGTTTTTACGAAGAAAAGGCCCTTGATTATATTTTAGCAAATATGCCAAAAGCAAAACAAAAAGAATTTACAAAAGACCCAGTTATAGTAGAGTTTGTAGCAAACAAAGTTAACAACAAAGATGTAACTTTTGGTGATAACATTGTTTATGTTTTTGAAGAAGTTTTAACTACAACAGATAAAAAAACTTTATTTTTTAATGTTGCAAGAAACACAATTTGTGCAGTATTTGTAAACTTGTTTTATAACACAGCTTCAGACCCAAAAAGAAAAACAAGATTTAGTAGCATTGCAAATGGCTTTTTTGCATCTATTACAAACGAGTTTGCTCAGGGTAAAGAGTTTGAAGCAGATATGATGGCTGCATATGAACAAATTTTGGGCGAAGTTATGGATATGGGTCCTGTTATGGAAGCTTAATAAACAAAAAAGAAAAAATATAAAAAACAAAGAGAATAGAAAAAAATCTATTCTCTTTTTTTTAATAAAATTTTGTTGCATATTCATTTTATATTATTGGTTTGTTTTTTAAAACATTTAGTGTCATATTTTTTTGGTTTTAGTTGGTTTAGTTTGTTTTATTTTAGTTCTGTTTGTTTTAGTTTAGTTTTGCTTGGTTTATTTTAGTTTTTTTATTTTTTTATTGCTTTTAATATTTCTTGCAGTATGTTTTCTGTGCCATTTAATTTTATTGTTGGGTTGCTATAATTTTGTATAAACATAGTTTTGTTTTTATATAAATAATTTATTTTTTCTATTAAAATTTTTGGGTTTAATTGTTCTTGGTTTAAAACAAGGGCTAAGTTTTGTTTTTTAAAATAATTTGCGTTTTCTATTTGGTCGCCACGAGAGGCAGTTAAAGGCAAGGGTATAAGTAACATTGGTTTTTTTAGTGCCAAAAACTCGCAGATTGCGTTGGATCCAGCCCGTGAAACTACAATATCTGTTATTGCAAAAAGGTGTTGTATGTTAGAGCAATATTCTATTTGGCAGTAGTTGGGGTGGGTTATAGATTTATCTCCTTTGTTTTTGCCAACTATATGTATTACATTGTATGTTTTTGTTAGTTCTGGTAGGGTTTGGTATATTATTTTGTTTAACATTAATGCCCCTGTTGAGCCACCAATTATCATAACTGTAGGTTTTTGATTGTTTAATTGTGTTTGGTTGTAGCCAATTTCTTTTGAGCCACAAAAAAGTTCTTTTCTTATAGGGGCACCGGTATAAATGGCTTTTGGTAGGTTTTGTGTTGTGGGCAAGAAAGTTGTGCAGAAAGTGGTGCATACTTTATATATTATTTTGTTTGATAACCCTAAAGATAGGTCGGACTCGTGGCTGACAATGGGTATTTTAAGAAATTTTCCTGCAAGGCATACAGGAACAGAAACAAATCCACCTTTTGAAAATATTACATCTGGTTTTATTTGTTTTAATATTTTTTTACATTTATTTACGCTTTTTATTAATTTAAATGGCAAGGTAAAATTTTTAAAAAATTTATCTCGCTGAAGTTTGGTGGCAGGAATTTCAAAAAAAGTTATATCTTTTATTGGGGATATAATTTCTTTTTCTAACCCAGATGTGCCCAAATAATAAATTTTATTAAAGTGTTTTTTAAGGTATGGCAATAAACTTAAATGGGGGATAATGTGTCCACCTGTGCCACCACCTGTTAATACAATTGTTTTCATAATTGTAAGTAGTATATGTAAAAACAACAAAAAGATTTATTTTTGTAATTTAAAAATTAATTTTTGCTTATTTTTATAACAAACCTACCAAAAAATTTTGTGTGCAAGCGTTTCAATTGTCGTTTTTTGCTATTTTTTTAATGGTAAAAGTGAATAAATATTTGTTTATTTGCATACTTATGCAGTTATTTTGTTTTGACGCAACCAAAACGCTTAAAAAACAAAAAAATTGCATAATCGTTAGGAAAATAAAGGATTGTATGCTACACTAACTTTAGTTAATTTTGTTTTTTTAAAGGAGAAATTTCTCGTGGCAAAAAGTTATGATTCAAAAGACCTTATGGTTTTGGAGGGGCTTGACGCAGTTCGTCTTCGTCCCGGTATGTACATTGGTTCTACTGGTAGCAAAGGTGTTCACCATATTTTATGGGAAATTGTTGATAACAGTATGGACGAACTTGCAAATGGACACGGTAGTAAAATTACGGTAACACTTCACGCTGATGGCAGTGCTTCTGTTGAAGATGATGGTAGAGGTATTCCTGTTGATATGCACCCTGTTTATAAGGTAAGTGGTGCAGAACTTATTTTTACCAAACTTCACGCTGGTGGTAAATTTGATAGCAGTAACTATAGTTATTCTGGTGGTTTGCACGGTGTGGGTGCAAGTGTTACCAACGCTCTTAGTAGATATTTAAATGCTACCATTTGTAGAGAAGGCAAGGTTTATGAAATTAAGTTTGAGTCAAACGAAGATAGTAAAGGCAAAGTTCACGGTGGCGTTGTAAAGAAAAAATTGACTGAAGTTGGTGTAACCGACAAGACAGGTACTAAAATTACTTTTATGCCTGATGACAGAATTTTTTTAGACAATACTTTGGATAGCTCTATTATTAAAAAGCGTTTGAGAGAATTGGCTTTTTTAAACAAAGGTATGCAACTTGTTTTTGTTGACGAAAAAGTAGGCGAAACTTTTGATTTTAAGTATGACGGTGGTTTGGTTGATTTTATTTCATATATTAACGAAATGAAATCTCCTATATTCAAGCCAGCCATTTACATTGAAGGCGAAAGCGACAGTTTAAAAATGTCGGCTGCAATTCAGTACACAGATAGTTACACAGAAAGTTTCTTTTCTTATGTAAACAATATTCCAACCAGTGAGGGTGGTACTCACGAAGTTGGTTTTAAAGTAGGTCTTACCAAAGCTATGAACGATATTGCAAGAAAGTTGGGCTTACTTAAAGATAAAGAAGACAACTTGCTTGGTGAAGATTACAGGGAAGGTATTTCTGCTGTTCTTCTTGTTAAAATGCGTAACATAGAGTTTGAAGGTCAAACAAAAACAAAACTTGGTAACCCAGAGGTTAAGGGTATTGTTGAAAATATGGTTATTAAAGAACTTCAAAAGTTCTTTGCTAAAAAGGAAAACGAAAAAATTGCCAACTCTATTTTAGAAAAAGCCAAAGGTGCTGCTAAGGTTCGTCTTGCTGCAAAAAAGGCAAAAGAGTTGACAAGACAAAAAAACAGTATTGATAACTCTAACTTAATTGGCAAACTTGCTGCTTGTTCTAACCGTAAAGCTGAGTTAAATGAATTGTTTATTGTTGAAGGTGACAGTGCTGGTGGTAGCGCAAAGCAAGCAAGAGATAGGTCTTTCCAAGCAATTCTTCCTCTTAGAGGTAAGCCTCTTAATGCAGAAAAGAAGCGTATTGACCAAGTTTTGGCAAATGAGGAAATTAGAACTATTATTGCTGCTCTTGGTACTGGTATTGGTGAAGATTTTGATATTAATTCGCTTAAATTTTACAAGGTAATTATTTTATCTGATGCTGACCAAGACGGTGCTCACATTAGGGCAATTTTACTTACTTTCTTCTTTAGATATATGAAGGAACTTATTACAAACGGTAATGTTTATATGGGTATGCCTCCTCTTTACAAGGTTGCTAAGAAAGATGTTGTAGAGTATGTTTATTCTGACAAAGAACTTCCTGAAGCAATTAAGAGAGTGGGTAAGGGTTATAGCATTCAAAGATACAAAGGGTTAGGGGAGATGAATCCAGACCAACTTTGGGATACTACTATGGACCCAAATAAGCGTACTTTGGTTAGAGTTACTGTTGATGATGCTGCCAACGCAGAGCGACTTATTACAACTTTAATGGGCGACGATATTGAAGCAAGAAAAAAATATCTTTCTGAATATGTTGACTTTAATAAAGTTGATAGTTTTATGAATATGACTGACTAAAATTTAAATAAAAAAAACAGAAAACAGATAAATAGCAAAACAAAAACTAAAAATAGATAAAAATAAAACAAAAATAAAAAAACAAAAACAAGATAAAAACATAAATAAAAAAATGATGTTTTTAAAAAAAGTGTTATCAAATAAAAAGGTAAAAAAAGTTTAGTTTATGAGTAATTGGGATAAAGATAATTTTGAAGATGAAAATCTTGAAAATTTAGAAGATTCCCCACAGCCGATAGATGGGCAAATTGGTATTGAAGAGTTATATGTAAGGCAAGACGAAAACGAAGAAGATGAAAAACAAGTTTTTGTAGAGCCAATTGAAGGGCAGATGACTTTTGAAGAGTACCAGCAAAGCAAGGGGTATGAGTATAAAGATGACGCCAACACTGGCGACATTGTTGTAACAGATGAAATTAGTTTGGATAGAAATAAACATTTGGAAAATTTAAATGATTTTTTTAAAGAAGAAAAACCAAATGAAAACTTTGTTGAAAATAAAAACGAAGAAACTAACAAAACTGAAATTGAAAACGAACAATTTGTAATAAAAGAAAAAGAAAGTAATAAGACAGAAGAATTTGCAAATGAAACAAAAGAAGTTTTTGTTGAAAGTGAAAGCACAGAAAACAACAAAACTGAATTTGAAAATGAAGAAATTGAAAACGAACAATTTGAAGATGACGAATTTGAAAATTTGCAAGTTTTAGAAGAAGATAAAAATTTACAAGTTGATAAAAACATTGAAGATATACAAACTGATGAAGAAGAAATTGAAAGCAATTTAATTACAGAACAAACACCCCAAGAAGAAGTTGAAGAAGATAAACAGCAAATTGTAAACGAAGAACTAAACCAAGAAGAAACTGAAGAAGATCCTGTTCCAAATGTACAGAATGCTGATCAAAGGCTTTTATATCAATGGGGAGGTAGTTTTCACTATTTCCCTGAAGAT
>JAFQFI010000022.1 GCA_017398655.1 Clostridia bacterium | reverse complement strand
CATTCCCGTTCTTTATAACGGATAGCGCGCAGAACTGGTGGTAGAGTTTACGGATGAGAATCCTTACGGTTCTGTTGTTGGTGTAAGAAGAGTTTATACAGAGGGAGAAACCACAACCGTTGCTAAAACCATGGATACCGTGGTGGCAGGAGATGTGATTGATTTTGTCTGCGATTATTACAGTTATGAGGGCGAATATCTTGACAGTTATATGTTTGGTGAGCAGTTAGTGGTAGAAGATGAACTTGTCATCAGTGATGTGTATATTGACACTGATGCTGCAAATCTGACTTATATTTTTACCGATATATACAACCAGAAATACTGGACGAATCCGGTGGAATAGAAAAAATACTTGAATACCAAGTTATATGGTGATACAATCGGAACATGCAATTTTCGTTGCATGTTCTTTTTTTCTTTTTTGAGCATTCGCTTGAGGAATTTCACAGTTGACAATTACATAAGGAGGTATTTATTTGAACAAGCATATTGAGGTTATTACTAACCAGGAGGGAAAGAGAATTGTTGTGATTAGTGATGTTTGGTTTAAAGGAAAAACAACAAAAGAATGGGCGGAGATAGAAAAATATCTAAAAGAATATGTTGGAAAATATTATGAAATTGTTGAAACATCAGAAAAAATCTACATAGGGAAAGATTTTCCGGATGAATTTGTTCATGGAAAAGATAAAACAATATTAAAAGGCCCAAATGCAAAAGCGAAAGCCAATGCGTCGAGAGCAGTAAAGGAATTAATTCAGATTGCAACGAATAAAACGTTTGCCCAAGATTATAATTCAAAACATAGGAAAAAGGCTCAATATGGTTGGTATCGTTATGATACCAGATTGGCGTTGCCAGTTTATAATGATAGCGGAGAAGTTCAGAGGTACAACATATATAAATTGCGGATGCTTGTACGTCATGATTCGGATGGAAAATTATATTTATATGATTTTTTGAGAACAAAAAAAGAAACGAGTAGCCCGCTTTAGTACATGTACTTACGGTCGTAAAACCCATTTCTTAATTTAAAAATATACTAAAATAAACTTTTTGTCAAGCATGCTTATGTATAATTTCGAATTATTTATATTTTAAACAGTTAAAGAAGATAAAAAACTTTAAATTTTTTAAGGGGTTTTATATTTAAATTAATAAAAAAATATTGCCAAAAAAGTTAAGCAAAAACTGAAAAATTAAAGCAGTAAAAACATAAAAGTAAAAACGAGATTATTCACAAAAACACTGAAGTTTGTGGATAATTTTTTGTTTAAAACTAAACACAAAACTTAAAAAAATAAAAACAAAAAAAGTCAAGAAATTTTTTATAAAAAAAGTTGAAAAATTTATAAAAATTTATGCTATTTTTTTTGACTATTATTACTGTAAATTGTACAATACTATATATATTTATATATAATTTTTATTTGCATATGTTTTTTAGACATATTTTGCAAATACTAAAAAATATCAATTAAGGAAATTAGAAAGATGAAAAACAAATTGGTTATTTTTTTAAGCAGTATTTTATTAGGAGTATCTTCAATATTTGTGCCTTTGTTTAATAAGGGTACAAACTCTGCCCGTGCTATAACAAGTAGTGACACTACAAGTTATGTAACGGTAAATGAGTTGTGGGATAGTGCAAATCAAAAAGTTAACAAGGATAATTTGCTAACTTTATTTGATTATGTTACTGGCACATTAAATAGCCAATACAATCAAATTGAAAAGTTGGCAGAAAATAAGCTTACCTCAAAAGATATGAGGGCAAACGCTTTATCTTCTTACAATGGTTCTTCTATCAAAGAAGAGGGTAAAGATATTGTTGTTACTCTTGGGGGCTTAAAATGGCAAGTTGTTTATCTTTCTGAAAATAAAAACGGAGAACCAATTTTAACATTGATGTTGGCAAATACAACAGAGTCAGGTATAACCAATACTCGATTTGCAACTTTTAGGGTGGGGGATGGCAATGTTGATCCATCAACATTACAAAATCCTTCTTCTCTTTATGGTACAAGTTACATTAGATCTGTTGTTTTAAATAATGGTGGTTTAAGAGCAATAAGCGATACCAATTTAATAGAAGTTGAACAAGACAATAATAATGTTTTTGCTAATTTTACAATGCCGATTGATGGAAAATATAATGATATAACAGATTTTATTACAACACCTGTAAATGTTGAGTGGCAAGAATTTCAAAGAAAAAAAGATTACAATGTTGGTACAAAATGGAGTATTTACAACTTATCAAATGAAGCATGGTCTAATGATTTATTAAACGATGGTTTTGAAGCTCCACAACACAATTTTGCTGGTAGAACATACAATGATGTTTGGAAGAATGATTACATTTGGTTGCCAAGTTGGACTGAACTTGGTGGAGAATTAATTGAAGGTGGTGTATGGGAATTATCTCAAGCTCAAAAACAAGCTCAACTAATGTATTTTACAAGAACTGTTGATTATAGTGCCTATACAACAAATGCTGTTTTAAGTGTTGGTGCTAATGGTGTTTCCTCCAGTGACCCATGGTCTAATCAAAATTATAATTATAGTGTTCGTCCTGCTTTACACTTAAATTTAAGTGCTATGATGGAAAGTTTTGTAAACCAAGAAGAAACATCAAATAAAACAATTTATCTTGATACTGTTAATGGTAATGATGATGCAACTGGTTTAACAGAATATATGGCAGTTAAATCTTTAGATGTTGCTATAAACAAAGTTGAAGATGGTGGCGAAATTAATGTTATGAACACAATTGTTATTACAGAAGATTGTGTTTTAGGTCACTCAAAAGAATATACATTAAAAAGATATTACAAAAATGAAACAAAAAACTATCAAGGCACAATGTTTGAAATTGGCGTTTATGATAGCGCAGACACAGCAAACAATAAACGCCCAACAGTAGTATTTGAAAAAGTTATTGTTGATGGTAACTCTATTGGTAAAAATAATTTTTATGCTCATAATGGGGTTATTGATGTAATAAATGGAAATGTATGTTTTGAAGATAACGCTCAATATGTAAACCATAATGGTGAAAAAAGAGATGGTTCTACTACTGGTGTTGGTTATGGTATTGAACTTTATAATGGTAGTAACATAACAATAAATGGTGGATTGTTTGATAATAACTATAATGTACATTACGGAACTCTTGTAAATAACAAAAGTAATGGAAAAATTGTTATAAACGGAGGTACTTTTACTAATAATCATACTCTCTATTGGGGACTCTTTTATGGTGGTACAATAGAAATTAATGGTGGTGTTTTTGGTGGCTGGGTTGATACAAATGAAGATGGAATTTATCAAACCAGTGAATCTTTAGGAAACACAGCATATAACAATGGTATTCTTGTTTCTTGTATAAATTTAACAATTAACAATGGTACTTTCCATTATAATATTGTCAGAGATGGTGGTGGTTCCACTGCAGGTTCTTTATTTGAAGCAAATAAAATTGTAGTAAATAGTGGTAATTTTATTAACAATTATGATATTAGTTCAAGAGTAAATACTCATGGTGGTGGTGTGTTTAATGTTGGGCAATCAATAACAATAAATGGTGGATTGTTTGAAAACAACAATTCAAAAAGACAAGGTGGAGTTATTTATGTTAAAGATCTTTATAACAATCCAACCGTAACAATAAAAAATGCAGTTTTTAAGGGAAATTATTCTAAAATTGGTGGTGTAATATTTTCTCATAAAGCAGGAACTACTATTAATATCGAAAACAGTATTTTTGAAGATAATTACAGCGACGGAAATAAAACATTAACTTTAAGTGATGGTGTTGCTAAAGCATATTCTGGTGGTGGTGTAATTTATGCTATTGGTAGCAATATAACAATTAAAAATAGTACATTTAAAAACAACACTTCTAATGGCGCTGGGGGTGCTATTCAAAATGCAGATGGTGGTTCTTTAAATGTTTATGACTGTACATTTATAGGGAATGAATCTACTGGTAATGCAAGTGGTGCTATTCATGCTAATAGTTTTACTAACATTTATAGAAGCTACTTTGAAGGTAACAAAGCAACAAGTAATAATGGTGGTGCTGTAAGTGGTGGACATATTTATGATTCAACATTTGTTAAAAACTCTGCTAATTGTGGTGGTGCAGTTATTTCAACATACTGTACGAATTGTGAATTTATAGAAAACAGTGCAAGTATGTATGGTGGTGCAGCACATGCTGGACAAATTGTATCTTGTTATTTTGAAGGAAATAATGCCGTTCAATTTGCTGGTGCAATATCTTATATTGGTGCAATAAACAGTGTTTTTATTAACAACAATACTGACGGTAAGGGTGGTGCTATTTGTGTAGATGATTCACAAACTTGGTATAATGATGCTTCAAATATAATAGTAGATAACTGTGTTTTTGAAAACAACTCAGCTGCAACATATGGTGGTTCTATTTATGTAAATAAAGGTAATTTAAAAATAACAAACTCTACAATTGTAGGTAATACTGCTGGTACAAACGGTGGTGGTGTATATTTCTCTTCTACAACAGGTAATGGTAAAATTTCTTTTGGTGAAGCAAACAAACAAAATAAAATTGTTATAGAAAACAACACAAAAACTGGTGGAAGTGCTGACAATTTATTTTTAGCAAATAACACTGTTTTCCCAACAATAGAAATCATTTCTAATTTAGAAGATGGCAGTATTGTTTGTATAAACAGTGATAGAAATTTGACAGGTGTATTTGTAGCTAAAATTACAGGAAGCGATAAATATTTTACACAACAAACAATTAATGCTTTTAAATATCAAGAAGATTATGCTTTTTATGCAACCACAATAACAAGTGGCTCAAGCAAAACAGGAGTTGGTTTGCTTGTAGAAAAAATATCTACAGACAATTCAACATTATCTTACACAGCAAGCGATAACTATTGTGATTATGATGGTTTGGAACATACAATTAACATAGAAGTTTACTCTTCTGTTGGCAATTATCAAATTTTCTATAGTGATGCAGAAGACGGTGAATATACTACAACTCCTATTACAGTAAGAGAGCCGGGCGAAAGCAAAATTGTTTGGTTCTTTATATTAGACGAAAGTGGAGAAAATTATTTTCCTGACTATAGAGAAGTTAAAATTTCTCGTATGGATATTGTAGTTGCAGAAAGTATTACAATTAATACAATTCTTGGTGCACGATTTGTTAAAAACTCAAATTTACCAGTTACAATGTCTGGAAGAATTGTAGATATTTTAGGCAATGATGTTGCTGTAGATCTTCAGTTTAATGGCAATAGTGATATAGTTGTTGGTTATAACCATATCGACTCATCAATTTCTGTAAATGTAATTCCTAAAAATATAGAAAAATATAACACTTTAAAAAATATTACAGTAAAAATTAAAATTGCTTACGATGACTTGTATTTTAAAGACAATATTTTCTATCTTTATGACGACCTAACAAATTCTGAAGGTAGTTTTTCAACTACAGTTGCAAGTTTAGATAAAGTTGTAAGTTTATTAAACAATAATGCAACAATATATTTCTTAAGCCCATATTCTATAACTTCAACAATGGTTTTACAAAGTGATAACAATATTTATTTGTCAAGATTAATATCAAACACAAATAGTATAGAATCAAGCATTTTAACACTTACACAATCTGCAAAAGTTACTATTGGTAGCCACGATATGAAGGGCAGAATTACTATTACTGGTGCAGATTCTGGTTATAGCAAAAATGCATCAGCACCTTTAATTAATGTAAATAGTGCTACTTCAGAGTTAAATATTGTTGGTAATGTAATTATAGAAAATGCAAAATTAAATAAAAACCCAACATCAAACATTTACGGTGCAGGTATTAGCAATATTGGTAAATTAAATCTTGATGGAACAATTATTAGAAACCTTTATACTTTGGGTAATGGTGGAGCAATATATAATGCAGGCACACTTACTGGAAATAATATAAAAGTAGAAGGTTGTAAGGCAAGGGTTTATGGTGCAGGAATTTATTCTATTGGAAATGTTACATTAACAAACAGTATAATTGCTAGTAACATTGGAGAATATAATAATTCTTATCAAATAAAAGGTGTTGGTCTTTCTGTTGTTGGAAATGTAAATGTACAAATTGACAATTGTACTTTCCACACAAATAAGGTATTAAGCGGAACAAATAATATTGGTAATGTTAATGAAGCAAATAGAGCTTTAGGTGGTGCCATTTATTTTGCAGATGGAGTAAATGCAAATATAAACAATAGTTTTATTCAAAGTAATTTAGCAAGTTATGGTTCTGGTTTATATGCTGGTGCAGATACTAATGTAATATTAACAAACACAAACTTATTTAATAACTCTACTTATTTTTATGGTTCAGCCATTTATGTTTTGGCAGGAGGTTATGTACATTTTGTTTCTGGCGAAATGTATATAAATCAATTTAACAGTAGTAGTGCTGCAGGTACAGTAATTACATACGGAACTTTTGATTTTGGCGAGTTGGGTAGTGATAATGCCAAAATTAATGGTGACACTTCAAGTAGTTATAGAGCAAATGGTGCTGCTGTTTATGTAAGTGGCAACGGCGTATTTAATATGTATGGTGGTATAATACAAGGTTTCTTCTCTGACTATACTTTAAGTACTATATTTGTTAATACAAATGCAAAGGCATATATATATTCAGGCAAGTTGTTATACAATGCTGGTGAAAATTATGGTAGTGATATTAATGCCAATTACCAAATAAAGGGTGAAATATATTTAAATACAAGAGTAATGGTAAATAACAGATTTAGTGTAATTTTAAACACCGATAAATCTGCAAAATTTCACTTGTTTGGTGACGCAAAAGATTTATTTGCTTTAAATTTTAAATACTGTGGTGTAAAAAATGCTGCAGGACAATTTATTGAAGGTAAAATTTTTGATTATGATGTAGAACTAAGTGGCAAAGCTTTAACAGAGGAAGAATGGGAATATATTATAAGTAAAGTTACTTGGGATAATACAGCTTTAATTGGATCTTCTACTGTAGAGTATGTTTATGACCCAGTTTTAAATGAATATTATTGTTATTTAAATTCACAAAAAGCAACAAATACTATTTATTTTAGTCCAAAAACTGGAAATAATAGTAACGATGGTAGTAGTGGTGCAAAAGCAGTATTAACATGGGATAGAGTTTTAGCTTTGGCAAGTACAGGTAGTACAGTTTATTTGTGCGAAACATGGGAAATTTCTGCAGATACTGTTATTAATGGTGCAGGTATAACTTTATCAAGAGCATCTTCTGTAACAACTTATATGTTTAACATAACAACTGCCAATGTAACTTTAACAATTAATAACTTAATTTTAGATGGCAGAAAGCATTATAATAATGCAGTTTATGCAGACGAATACTTACTTGCAAAAGCAGTAATTTATAGCGAAAAGAATTGTACAATTAATTTAAATGATACAACAATTCAAAACAACGCAACTGCAACAAGTGGAACTGCTATACACTTAAAAGTAAATGCAAATAATACAAACTTTAATTTAAATTTAAATAAAGTTAAAATTACAAATAATACAATTTATACAACTGCAAAGGGCAAGTATATGGGTGTTGGTATTTATGTAGAAAATACAACAGCAACTCATACAAGCCCACAAGTAAAAATTGATATTAAAAATAGTGAAATTTCTAACAATACAATAATAAATGCTTATCAATCTCCGGCTATTGGAGGAAGTTCTCAGTTAACAGACACAACTCATTATAGTGTTAACAATATTAATGGTGGTGTTGGTGTTGCATTTAATTTAACTTATGATGCAAACTCTCAAAAAAGCATAAACTTTAATGCTTATAACACAAGTATAGAAGGCAATAAAATTTATGGGGCAACCTATTACGGTGGTGTAGCACTTCTTGTTTTTGCAAGTGGAACAGGCAATAATACTAATGTTGTAAACATAACAACAGAAAAATGTGAGTTTATTAACAACGGTACAGATTATGCATTGTCAAATGGTGTAGCACATGCAAATTCTGGGGCAATTAATTTTTATACTGGTGACAGTGTTAAAATCAATGCTAATTTTAATAACACTAACTTCTATAATAATATTGGTTATACTTCTGTTTTGTATATGACAACCAATAAAGAAGGCAACAGTGTTAATTTTAAAGGTTGTCAAATTGATAACTCTAACTTAAAAATTACCCCAAATAGAGCAACTTCTATTGTTTATAATGCAGCAAATAACACTGTAAAAATTGAAGATAGTTCAATAACAAATGCTCAAAGATTTATGTTTTTAACAAGCAATAATACTTCAAAAGTTAATTTAGAAGTTTCTAATTGTAGTTTTGAAAATTTAAATTTAATGTTTTATTTATCAAATGTAAATTGTTATATTTCAGATGTAAAGGCATATAATTCAAGTGATGGTTTTCAATTAAGTAGTTCTAATATTTATGGAAGCAATGTTGTTTTAGATAAAGGTGCTAACGCTGTTAATGGTACTACTGGAACAACAGAAAACATATCTGGTTTGATTGTATCAAATTATGATAACGCTATTTTAAGAAGTGCCGAAAACGCAAACAAAACTTTAACAATTTCTGATTTGGTTGTTTATGACACAAAACTTGCAATACAATTGGCTTTTGGCGATAATGTTAATTTAGGTGTAGACAATACAAACAATAATATTATTAATATTAAAAATTGTTTACTTTATAATTGTACATCTGGTGCAATAAAAATTAAACACTCTTTGTACACCACAACAAGTACGGGTTGTAAAATTAATATTAATGTATCTAATACAACAATTAAAAACTGCAAAAATGGTTTTTATACAGAATTTAATAACAGTTATACAAACTATATAGAAACAAATTTAAACTTAACAAATACAACAATAGATGGTTGTACCTATGGTTTTTATAATACATATACACCAAATGCAAAAACAGTTACTGTTATTGGTGGACACTTTATAAACAACGGACATGGTTTATATGCTACAGCAAGATTAGATTTAAAAAAGGTAGTTGCTGTTAACAACTCAACTTATGATGTTTATGCAGGTGCTTCTACTCATATTGGTGGTAAAAACAATATTGGTACAATGTATTGTGTTACAACAACTTCTACAACAAGCATTTTATTAACCAGTTCTATTTCTGGTAGTGCAAAAACAACTATTAAAACAAATGTTGATGTTGCAACCGGCTTAATGATTATTGGTGTTGATACAGGATATACCCCTACTACATCAGATTTTAATGGTTTTGTTAATTTATTTAAAATTGATGGCGCAACCTTAAGTGCAAGTGGCTTATCAATTGTTGTTAGTGCTTTACAATCTGCTGAAACTGCTGGAGAGTTTGGTAGTGTTGCTCAAACAAATGTTTATTATTTTGACCCTGAAAATAAAACAGGTCATGCAACTTTATTAACAAACGGCAGAACTATAAACGAACCATTTAGTTCTTTATTACAAGTTTTATTGGTGGCAGATAGTGATGTTACAGTATATGTTATGTCTAAAGTAACATTAACAGGCACTCATGATTTTAAAGGTATGACTTTTAAAGTTTACTTTAATAATGCTGGGGTAATGCCATATATAACAAGTGGAGTAATTTTTACTACAAGTAGTACGGCAGTTATTAAAAATCTTATTATAGACGGTAATAGGAATAATGAAAATACAACAAATGGCTTAGATTACTATAATCAAACTGTTACTGTTGCCGGAAGGGTTTGTGTACCAAGAATTATTGGTTCTACAAATGGAAACATAACTTTAGAGAATTTTACTTTGCAGAACTTGTATACAACAGAAACTTATCCTTTGCATTTTAATGGTGTCCCTGCTGTAATGAAAAATTGCAAATTTTACAACATATATACTACTGGCATAGGTATGTATATGGGCAGTACTTTAGAAGCAAAAAACTGTGAATTTATAAATGTAAGCAGATGTTTCTTCTTTAACAACAATTTACAAAAAACTCTTGAGGGTTGTTATTTTGAAAATTGTAACTATATAGCTTCATTACAGAATGCTCAAAAGATAAATATTACTGATTGCGAATTTTTTAATTGTAAACAAGTAATAACTTTATATTCCAATATTTACTCAAGTGATATTAAATATGAAGATTGTTTATTTAGCGATTGCGGGTATGTTTTATATGCAACAAAATTATCAAAAAGTAGAAATACCAATGCTATTGTTAAAGAAATGAAATTTGATTTGGCAGTAAGAAACAATATTACTTTTGATGGTTGTGAAATTTATAAAACTAAAACTTGTGCTATTTATGCAGAAAGTGAAGACAATATTTGGTTTAATGCAATGATAAATGTAGTAGACACTGCAATTATTGGTTGTGATGGTGAAAAATTAATTCATGCAAATAATGTAAGATTTAATTTTGAAAACAGTGTTTTATCTGGTGCCAAATATGGTTTTTATATTATTGATGGCTATGCAAACTTTAGTAAGTATACAGAAGTTAATAATTGTGAATATGGTTTATATGTTACAACCAGCGCACAAGTAACATGTGATGGTGTTGTTATAGAAAATAACCAAACTGGTGTTTATACAGACGCACACTTTACATTAAATGGTGGAATTATTTCAGGCAATAGTATTTGTGCAATTAATTCTAATAGTGCTTCTGCAAGCATAACAATAACTGGTGGTTTGATAGATGCTTCTAACGGGTTAATCTCCAGTGATTATGGTGGAGAAGAAAACTTAGAATATTCTATTTATACCCCTGGTAAAATTTATATTAGTGGTAACCCTATTATAACTGCACCTATTATTGCAAATGGCTTTGCAAACAGCAATATTATTGATTATGGTGAAAACTTTAAAATTGTTAATAACTCAGAGTATCCATTTAAATTAGAAAATGGAGATTTAATTAATGGTAATAGAGGAGTAACAAACAGAAAAGTTTCTTCAATAGAATTTATTGCTTTAAGAAATGCCACTTTGAGTTTTGATTGGATTAGTAATAGTGAAAATAGCTTTGATTATTTTGAAGTTGTTTATAACAACGAACAAAAAATATACAGAACTGGCACAGGTATGACTGCTACTCAACATTTCAGTCAAGCAATGGAAGCAGGAGATATTGTAAAACTTGTTTACTATAAAGATACTTCTACTAATAGTGGCACAGATGGTCCTGTTATTAGTAACTTATCTTGTATGAGTGATTTTACTAAGAGTTTACAAGCCACATCTTCTACAATTTCTGCTACAAGAGACACAACTTCTAACTACTATGCAACAACATCTGCTGCTTATACTTTTGTTGAGCGTAGCGATGGTGCGATTGTAAACCCTAATTCTCACATAATATCTTCTGTTGCTGATTACAAGATTGTTGCAACTAAAGCATTTAATTTGAATTTTAGTTATTTTGTTGCTGCTGAAGCAAACTGTGACTGGTTTACTATTACTTATAACTCTACACAAAAAGTTAGAATAAATTCTACAAATGGTGCTTTTACAAACTTTAGTCAAGCAATGAATGTTGGAGATACTTTAACTTTTACATATTCTAATGATACAAGAAAAACAGATAAATCAAATGTAGTTGTTATTAAAGGTTTAAAATATATTCAACCTGTTGGATCTTCAACATCTGGTACAATTGCTGCACCTACAATTTTGTTAGGCGAATTAAACGCAAACAGCATTGTAAGATTTGTTGTACCTAAAAATGTTGGTAGTGGCGATGCAATTGCTTCTGCTTTTGGTGGCAGTTTTGACAATGCAAAAGCTCAAAACCTTGCAAAAGCTGTTTATGTTGATGGTTGGGCAGATACTCATTATGTAAATGGTAGCAAAGCAGGTGTTACACTTTCTGCTGTTTCTACAACACAAACAGTATGGAATCAAGATTTTAGTTCTACATTGTACTTTGACCCTAATAACAGTACAAGCAACGCAAAAGATACCAACTCTGGTAGAAGTTATGCTGACCCATTAAAAACTTGGGCTGCAGTTGAAAGTAAAAATGCCGATGGCAAATATAATGTTGTAATTATGAGCAACTGGGTAATTAAAAACAACACAACAATTGATTTACATGGCAAAACATTAAGTAAGTATTATATAAATGATACTCTTAGATTTGATAAAAATGACAAAAATCCTTGTATTATAGTAGATAATGGCTCTGTACTTACTATTAACAATACAAACATAAATGGTAATTATAAAGTTAATGGTAAAGATGCTTGTATTAATTCTGAATGGGGCTTTATTCATGTAAAAAGTGGTGGAAAATTAATTTATAATAATGGTACGGCTTATAATAATTATAATAAATCAAGAGCAGGTGGTATTATAAGGGCTGAAACTGCAGATGTTGTTTTAAATAATGTAAGGTTTGAAAACAACTATGCAAATGGTGGTGGTGTTATTTATGCAACTGGTGGAAATTTAACAATTAACAATTGTTGGTTTGAAGGTAATTCAATTGTTGCACAAAACTTTGGTGGTGCTATTTACTTTATTAACTCTACTACTACAGGTGATCCAAAAGTATTAACAATTACAAATTCTACTTTTAAAAGCAATAAAGCATCTTTTAACACAACATCAAGCAATAACTTTGGTGGTGCAATTTATGCAAAAACTAATGTTGCTATAAATATTGATAATTGTTTATTTTATAATAACTCAGCAAGATTTAATGGTGGTGCTTTATATTTTGAAGCTGTAAAAGAAGTAAACATTTTAAATAGTATATTTGATAATAACAGAGTTGAATCAAATGGCTATAAAGGCAATTCTATTTGTTATGATAAGTGTGTTAATGGTTCAAGTATCAACATTGATGGATGTTTATTTAAAAATCACACTGCAAGCACTCAAGTTTATGGTGTAATTTATATAGATTCTGCAGGTGATGTTGCTATTAGAAATACGGAAGTATGTTACAATTATACATATTGGAGATTAATTAATATTACTAATGGTATAAATACATCTTCTGGCTCAAACAAAGTAACTCTTGAAAATTTGTATTTGCATGAAAATAAAACATCATACAGGTTAGGAAGTACTGATTCTACTTCTCATTATGGAACATACCTTTTAGTTCAAGCAGAAAGAGCTAACGATATTGTAACAGTTAAAAATTGTGTATTTAGACATAACATAAATACAACTCCAAGTGGAAGTAGTATTACTTATACTAATTTCTTCTATTTTAACATTAAAAAAGGTACTTTAAATTTTGATAATAATTTATTTAAAGATAATGCTTGTTTAGGTTATTTAACTACAATTACATTAGGTAATTCTGTAATATTTAATAATATAAATAATACATATATTGAAAACCAATGCAGTGGAAGTTCTACTATTCTTTTTGTTAAATTAACAAACAATAATGTTCTTAATTTTGATAATTTGATTGTAGAAAACAATATTGCAAATAGAATGGTTCATTTTTATGAGCCAGATTCAGGTTCTACTACAAATCAAGGTCATACAGTAAACTATAGTGGTGGCAGTATTTCTGAAAACAGAAAATGTGGTGGAAGTGATTCAATTGGTTTTGCTATTGCAATTGAGGCAATTGATAATCTTAAGTTTAGTGGTGTTAATATTAAAAACAACTTTAATTTAAGTGCTGCAAATGTTCAGGGTGAACTTTCAATATACAATAGTAATGGTTATGTTAAAGATGTTTACTTAACAGGAAATACCTTACAAGGTGGTGCTTTAAGATTTGGTTCTTCTGCAAGTTTAACAAACAATTTAGTTGTAGAAAATGCATACATTGCAAATAATAGAAATACCATTGGGGGATTAAGTGGTAAAGAATTCTCTGGTGCAGGTATTTATGCAAGAGAATATGCTAATTTGCAAATTAACAATAGTATTATTGAAAACAATACAACTAAAGGTTATTTAGGTACTGGCATTTTAGGTGCAAACTCTAAAATTACTTTAAATAATACAATTGTTAGAAACAACTATAACTGGAATACTACAACATTAAATGTTGTAACAACTTTAATTAAAACCAATGTTAACTTTAATGATGTTAGTTTTGATTATACTACTCAATCTACTTATGGTGGTGGAGGTGGTATTGCCGTATATGGTGGTAATTTAACTGTTAATGGTGGTGAAATTTATAATAACTCTTCAACTGGTATGGCTGGTGGTATTATGGCTTATGCTCCTGTTCTTCTTAACGGAACAAAAGTTTATAATAACGCTTCTAAACTTGGTGGAGGTATGGTTTTAACATCTGACTCTACTATTATAAATTCTGAAATTTATGATAACTATGCAAGCGATTATGCTGGTGCTATTTGGTTGGGTGCTAAACTTACAATTTTAAACTCTAAAGTTTATAACAACCGTACTGAAGGTGATGGTGCAGGTATTTATACAGAATTAGAAACATCTTCACTTGTTATTGACGGTGTTGTGTTTAAAAATAACACTTCTTTAGGTAGTGGTGCTGGTGTTTATTTTGAAAACCCATTAGGAACAATAACTTTAAACAATAGTGAGTTTATTGGTAATACTTCTGAATGGTATGGTACTGCAATTTATTCTGAAGTTGAAGTTAATATTAAAAATACCAAATTCGTAGCAAATAATATCAATGGTTGTTCTTTAATTCATTATGGTTTTATTCGTTCTGCAACCTTAGAAAATGTTGTTATAAGTGGAAACTTTGGTTATGGTGAAGAAGCAACATTGTTTAGTTTTGATAATGCAACTTCTACTGGTATACCAAGATTTAACATTGTAAATAGTTCTATTTATGGCAACTTAACACAAAAGAAAGCTTTAATTGAAATAACAAATAACCTTTACTTAAGTATTTTAGAAAGTAATGTTTATGGCAATGTAAATTCTGGCGAAGATGGTAAAGGTGGTTTAATTAGTGTTGTTGAAGGTACATTTAAACTTGAAAATGGTCAACTTTCTAACAACTTTGCTGCAAATGGTGCTTCTGTTTATTTTGCAGAAAACACAAGTGGTTTGTTTATGAATTCTGTTATTACAGGACACTCTAATGGTTTAAGCAACTACTGTCAAAACGGTGCTGTTTATATTGATACTGGTGCTGATGTTAAGTTTATTGGTGGTGAGGTTAAAGATAACTTTGCTTCTAACTTAAATGGTGTTATTTATAACAATGGTTTACTTGAAATGACAGGCACAAATGTTTATAACAACCAAACAAATGTAGGTAGCATTTATAATGCCTCAGCAGGTATTGCATCTTTTGAAGATGTAAACATTTATGATAACACTGCAAATAAAGGTGCAGGTATTGCAAACTTTGGTATTTTAAACTTTATAAGTGGTGCAATTGTAAATAATACTGCAGTTGATGTTGTTAACCCAGATGAAACCATAACATATGGTGAAGGTGGTGGTGTTTATAATGGCGACACAGGTATATTTACTTTAACAAGTGGAGAAATTTCTTCTAACTCTGCTGGTCATGGTGGTGGTGTTTATAATAATGGTCAATTTATTTTGAACAATGGTAGGGTAAGTAGCAATACAATGACACACTCTGGTGGTGGTATTTACAATTATATTTCTGGTCAATTAACAATAAATGATGGTTTTGTTGTTAATAACACTCCAAAAGAAGGTGCAACAAGCACATCTGGTTTTGGTATTGCTAATGCTGGCAGTATGGTTATGAATGGTGGTGAAATTTCAAATAACTATACATTAACATCTTCTGCAAGTTATGCAAGCAGTAAAGGTGGCGCTATTTATGGCTTTACAACATCATCTCACACAAGATTGATTGGTGGTAAAGTTGTTGATAATGCTGCAGAACTTGGCGCAGGTATTTATCTTGAAAGTGGTGCTGTTTTAGATGTTTATGATATTACTCTTGATAACGAAACAAGATTAATTAATGCAAAACATTATGGTAGGGCAATTTATAGTAATTCTTCTACTATTAACTTGATTGATACAATAGTTAAATCAAGTGCAAGCTTTAATCCAAACAATTGTTATGGTTCTATATATACACAAGATTCTAATGTTAATATTAGAGGTTGCGAGTTTATTTCAAACAAAGAAAACTATGGTATTATCACTTGTATTGGTGGATCATTAAAAATTGTTGATACATTGTTTAATCAAAACAAAACAACATATGATGTTAATACCGTTTCTGGAATAATCAATCTTGAAGGTGTTAATAAATTTGAATTTGAAGATTGTGAATTTATTTCTAACCAAACAAATGGTAGTGGTTTATTAAGAATAAAAATTACAGGCAAATTTACAGGATTAATTGATAATTGCTTATTTGATGGCAATACAGCATCTAAAGATGGTGGTGCAATTGCTATATTCTCAGAAGTGGCAGGTGCAAATAATAGTGAATTAACTATTAGCAATTCAACTTTTGTAAATAACAGTGCAGGTAATAATGGTGGTGCATTATACATAAATGGTGCAAATGGCGCAACCATTAACTTGTTAAACACTGTATTTGGTGGTTGGATTGATTTAGATGAAGATGGCGAAGTTGGTAGCAGTGAGAAACGAGGTAACACTGCAACAAATAATGGTGGTGCAATATATATTGCAGAAAATACAACTTCTCCTGTTTCTGTTGTAATTAAAGGCGAAATTGAAGTTTCTTATAACAATGCTAATGTGGCTGGTGGTATTTATTATGCTTATGCAAATTCAAACAACACTGCAGAAAATTATTATAATTTACATTTACAAAGTGGCTTATTTGCATACATAAAACACAATGGTTCTTCTCGTGGAGAATCAAACTTATACATTGTTGATACTGCCGATTTAAACATCTTATCAACTGGTTTGGTAGAGGGCAGCGAAATAGGTGTTTCTTTGGTTAAAAATGGTGGTTCTAAGCCAAATGTAGGTGATGCTGTTATAAAATCTTATAAAAACAATTTACCTTTAAATACAGGCGATTTTAAGGCATTTTACTATGATATGGGTGCTTTTGGCTTAAAATTAGATGCGGCTCAAAATCAAATTGTATTGGCTTCTGTATCTTATCAAGGAAGCATAGTTGTTAACGCAAGTGACATTGTTTATGGTCTTGATGGAAAATATAAAACCGTAACAACTGAAGATATTAAAGTTATTGGTTCTTCTGATTATACAGTTACATTTGCTAAAGAAGAAAATGGTGTTTACAGCGAAAATGCTCCAAGATATATGGCTAAGGGTGAATATACAATTTGGTATAAAGTTGTAAACAATAGTAGACAGAATGAAGAAGTTAAAGGTAGCTTAAAATTAAAAATAACCGGTAAGATTTTGGTTGTTAAAGAAGCTCCTACTGTTTATTTAAATAAAGACGAAACATTGTCTCAAGCAACATTTAAGGGTGGTATGGCTATAAGCAACGGCAGTTCTGTTTCTGGTACTTGGGCTTTTGCTGATGGCAATATTAAACCAAGCGATACAACTCAAAAATACAAACTTGTATTTACACCTTTTAATGATGATATTTATGAAAATGAAGCAAGTATATATGTAAATGTTAATATATCTTATTATAAAGTTTATTATTATAGTGATGCTACAGTTTCTGGTTTCTTTACAGATAGAGAACATCTTGTTCCAACAGGTATTAAGTCATTATCTGAAATGGTAAATTGTATGCAAGAAAATGGTGTAATATACTTTATTACTACCTACACAGTTGGTTCAACAGGTGTTACAGAAGAAAATGTTTTAAGCAACAATAAAATATTTATGGCAAGATATGCTTTACATAAAGATACTCCTATAATTTCTCTTCCAACAAACGCATCAACTTTAAAATTAAGTCTTGGTGGTGGCTCTGGAGAAATTATAATTGAAGCTCGTCATGGTTATGCTGCTTTTAACGAAACGGCTCCTTTATTTGAAAATTATGGAATATTGATATTAAATTCAAATGTTTCTGTTAGTGGTTTTACAAATACTGCAGGAGAAGCTTCTGTTGTTAAAAACTATGGTCAACTTTACTTAAATGGTACTCAAATTTATAACAATATGTCTACAAGTACAACAACAAATTGTAAAGGTAGTGCAATTGCAAACTATGGTGAAGATGCTATTGTTTACTTTAACGGTGGTGATTATCGTTTAAATAGATCACAAGGCAATACAACATATACATGCTTTGGTGGATTTATGTATAACGAAGGCGGAATAGTTATTGTTAATGGCGGTTTCTTTGTAAGAAATGGTGTTTCTTCAGCTTCTTACCCAACAAACGGTGGATTTTTATACACTGATGGTGGAAGCGTAGTTATAAATGGTGGTGACATTATGTTTAACTATGCTCATACTGGTTATGGTGGAGCTATTTACGCTACAAATGGTGCAGAAATAAAACTTAATGGTGGCAATATATTAATTAACTTTGCTTCAAAAGGTGGTGCTGGAATATATATTGCAGAAAACACAAGTGAAGTTATTATAAATGGTGGAGAAATTAAGTTTAATGTATTGTCAACTGTATCAATTGATAATAATGAAATTTTATCAAACAACAATCAAAAAACTGATATAGTAAGCATAATTGTAAATGTATTAGTTATGATTATTTGCTTAAATTTAGTAGTATTTTCTGTTTACTTTTACTTACCAAAAAACAAAAAATTTAAAATAAAAAATAAAAAGTAATGTTTTTATAAGAAAAGTTTAATAAGAAAATTGCTAAAAACCTTTAAAATAAAAGCAATTAAGCAAAAAAGTATTGTTAAAATTTGGTAATAAACATTAAAAAGTGTAAAAAAGAATACACAAAAACTAAAAAAAATAATAAAAATAGGCGTTATTTAACAAAAAATAGCGTCTATTTTTTATTGTAAAAAACCCCAAAAAGGTAAAATTTTTAATAAAAATATATAGTTTTAGGTAAAAAATTTTGTGTTTTTTAAAACTTTTTTTAGTGTAAAAACACAAAAATTTAAACAAAAAAAGTATAAAAAAGTTAAAGTTTTTTATAAAAAATTATTTAAATTTTACATATAAAAAACAGGTAAAAAGTGCAAAATAAAAAATATAATAAAAACATAAAAAAATAAAACAAAAAATATAAAAATTAATTAAAAAGTTTAAAAAATAAAAGCTCTAAAAGCCAATAAAAAAGCCATAAAAAGTTGTTTTAAAAAAGTTGAAAAATAAGTAAAAATTTGCCTAAAAAGGTTTGGTAAAATAAATATTATATATTATAATAATTGTTGTATACTAAAAATGTAGAACTATGCCAAAAAACAGCCAAACAAAAACTGTATTTTTGGCTATAAAATTTTTTACAAAGGGAAACTAAAAAAATGAAAAAGAAAAAAGGTATCAGTTTAATATTTTCAATATTGCTTTCTGTTGCATGTTTTTTAACAGGCATAAATGCCATTGGTGGTATTAACAGACAAATAGCAAATGCTGAAACAGCTGCAAGCACTAACCTTGTATTAAACGCAGGGGATAGTGTGTTTTTTGGTGAATATCCACAAAGCCAAATAGCAGAAGAAGATACTGCAGAACTTGTTGTATGGATTAACCAACTTAAAAACGCAAATGGTTTAAGTTTGTTTAATTCTGACGGAACAAGTAATATCGATTATACTGATAGCACTTCTGCATACCATGTATCAAAAATAAACATTAATCAGTTTACCCTTGATGAATACTGCAAAAACAACTCTAAATCAACAGTAGAGAATCCGGGAGTTATTTATACATACTCAACAGGTTACTTTACTTTGAAAAAAGATATGGGTGCTTTAAAGAAAGGTGACAAAGTTAAAGAGTATGTAAGTGGAGATTTTACACAAAATGTTAATGCCGGCGTTGGAACTTTTAAATTAAACTCTTCAACAGGTATGAGTACATATGCAGGTGAAAATTTAACAACAAATGCTAAAAATCCTTATAATGGCACTGGAGTTGTTGGAAAAACCTTTTACTTTAAAGTAGAACCAATTGAATGGCTTGTTGTTTCTGCAGACGAAACAAACAAATCTGTTCAAGTAGTTTCAAAAAATATTATTGATGCAACTCAATTTAGTTATACCCAAAGTACAGAGTGGAGCCAATCAACTTTAAGATTGTATTTAAACAGTGCTTCACAAACATTGCGTTCTACTACAGACGAAACAACTTTTGCTTACAATTATGCAAATTATCACTCATTTTTAAATAGTGCTTTTAACACTGCAGAGCTAAATGCAATTAAAGTTACACCTGTAAAACAAACAGGTAATGCTTCTTTCTTCAATAATGGTAGTAAAGGTGGCGATGGTATTACTTATTATCACTACTTTGATGGCACAGCAAAATATTATGCTGCATCTTCTGGTGTAACCGGTGGAAAACCAAACGCAAGTAATGTTGAAGTTTATTCTGTAGAATCAAATGGAACTATTCCATCTGGAAATACACAAATTACAGGATATGGTACTCCAGAATCAATTACAACAAATGACAAGGTTTACTTGTTAAGTTATGAAGAATTTAATAAATACTTTAGCAACAAAAGTGCTAAAAATACAGATTATGCAATAGCTGCTGGAAACTATGATTATAGTTTAAATCATACTACAAATGCTAATAATTCTGGTGGTGGTTACTGGGCTACAAGAGAAGCTTATAACTTAAGCCCAAAACATAGTCAAATGGTTGTGCCTCTTTCAACAAGTACATTAACTTGGGGTGGAAACTCTGATTTGTGGGGTGTTCGTCCTGCAATGACACTTGACCTTAACAAAATTGCTTTTGCTATGGGTAGTACTACAAAAGATTTTGCTAATAGTGAAAGTGTTAATGGTACAGAAAGCAACCCTATTGTTTTAAGCAATGTTTTAAGCACAGATAAAACAACAAGAATTGTTGCAATTGAAAACCCAAACAATCCAACAACTTTTGAAAATAAATTTTATACAACAGATTTAAATACAACAGAGTTTGTTAGTGGCAACACTCTTACTGTTAAAGCAAATATCAATTACTATAAAGCAAATACAACACATGATAGATTAACTGCTTTAATTACAAACAAAGCAACAGGTGCAGTTTTATGCTATGGTACAGTTGCAGAAGAAGATTTTGACGCAAATGGCGAACTTTATTTTGAGTTTGTTATTGGCAGTGATGTTGAATACAAAATAAATATCTTAACAGAAATTAGTTCTGGCAACTCTTCAGTTTTAACAACAACTGCAGAACACATTGAAAGAATTTACTTAAAAAGTAATGGTAAAGATACAGACGATGGTATGCACAAAGACAAACCAGTTAAAACAGTAGAAAAGGCAATTGAAATTGCAGAAGCAAATAATGTAAAAACAATTTCTGTTTTAAATACAATAACATTAACAACAAATACAAACTTTTCAAGTAATCTTGATTTAACATTTGTTGTTGATGAGTGCAGTAGTGGTTGGGCTTTTACAGATTCTAATGGTGTAACAATAAATATTGGTTCTGCTAATGGCGAGGGTTCTATTACCTTTAATGGCTATCACCCTACACATCATAAGAATTTATTTAGAACAGATAATCAAAATGCTATTAGAAATGCAGAAATGATTTTACATTCAAATGCAACTTTTACAAATTTTGTTGCAACAACTTCAAGTTATAATGAAATGTTTTATTTAAGAGGTGTTAATGTAACTATAAATGGCGCTAAATTTATTAATAATAAATGTGGAATGCTTATTTATGACACTTTAAGAGAAACTGAACTTACATATAATGGAAACATTAATACAAAAATTGTTGTAAATGATGTTTTGGTAGAAAATAATGACCTTATTAGAAGTGGAAGTTTTATTTACGGTGACTTTGTTGATGTAACAATTAACAATGCTACAATTCAAGACAATAAATTTTACAGAGCAGGTGGTGTTGTTAGGGTTTTATCTAACAATTCAAAGCTTATTGTAAATAATGCAAAAATTACAAGAAATAGTAATACAAGTGAAGGTGGAATTTTCCGTGTAGATAGCAATTGTTCATTAACAATATTGGATGGTATTTACACATATAACTCTACACAATCAAACGGAGCAATAATTAGTAGTGCTAGTGCAGATGTAACAATTTATGATGGTGAATTTAATTATAATGTATCAAATGGTGCTGCTGGCGTTGCATATGTAAGTTCCGCAGATTTAATTGTATATGACGGTTCGTACACAAATAATACTGCTTATGGGGATGCAGGTGTTTTTTGGTTTGGAAATAATAATGGAGACAAAAATGATATAATCAGATTTGAAATAACTGGTGGTATTTATGAAAACAATAAATCTTCAAGTAATTATGGCGTTTTTTATGCAGGAAATAGTGTTAATGGCGAAGTAAAAATAGAAAATGTTGAATTTAAAAACAATAGTGCTAACACAGAATATAGCGTAGGTCGTACAACTTGTAGAAAAGTTAGAATATCAAATGTAGATTATGTTTCAAACAAAACTGTAACAAATAGAGGTACACATTATATTTCTGGTACTGCAGACGCAATAGTATCTAATTGTAACTTTTTGTATAACGAAGCAAATTCTGATGCATGGGGCAACTCTGCTGCTTTAGTGGTAGAAACATCAAATATTTTAGTTGAAGATTGTTTATTTTATAAAAATATTACAAGAAGTAACAATAACTGGAATGGTACAGCTATTTTTATGAACGGTGGAGATTGCAGAACAAGAGGCGATAGATATGATTTTACAGTAAGAAATTGTGAGTTTGTCGAAAACATTCATGAAACAGGTGTAAATAGTTCTGATGGAGAAGTTTTTACAACTGGTGCGTCAATATTTGTTTTTTATGGTACTGACTGCGAAATAAGTGGTTGTGAGTTCTCTTATAACTCTTCAAACGGAAATGTTTCAGGGGGTGTTCATTTTTATGGGTACAACAGTACTTATGAGTTATATGCACCAGCAGTAAAAATTTATGATTGTGATTTCTTGTATAATACATGTGATAATGCAAACTCTGCTATAAGTTGCAGTAATTCTGTTGCTGGATATGAAATTTATAACTGTGATTTTATAGGAAATGATTCAAAAAGCAGAACATTATCTTTAACTGCTATGGCTGAATTTGAAGCAATTGCTCATGATTTAAGATTTATTAATAATGAGTCTACAAACTCAGAAGTTATTTATTTTGGAAGACAAAGCAATGGACAAGTTCATTTTTATAATAGCGTTGTTGAAGGAAATACAACAAAAGCAAGAATTTTAGAAACAACAAACAATGCTTTAATTGAAAATATACATTTTTCAAATAATACTGGTAAAAATGCTAACACTGGCATTTGTTATGCTGTCAATAATTATAGAAAAATATTAAAAAACTGCATTTTTGAAGGAAATGTAAATCAACACGCAACAAATGGAGGAGCTTTACATATAAATGTTCCGGGTCCTTTCACTTTGGAAAACTGTGACTTTTTATACAATGAAGCAGGACAAGCTGCTGCTTTGTATGTAGATCAAAATACAAAATTAACTATAAAAAATTGTAATTTTGTAGGCAATAAAGCTATAGGTGCTTTAACATCAAATAGTAAAAGCGTTGGTGGAGGAGGTGCAATTTATCTTTCCGGTATAACAGTGATAGAAGATTGTTCTTTTGTTGATAATAGTTGTATTGGTTGGGGAGGTGCAATTTATACTGCCTCTTACACAGGAGCTGCTTTTGTAACTTTAATATCATCTGAATTTGTAAATAACCATGCAGATATTGGTGGTGGAGCTATTTATGTTAATGGGGATTTAACAGTTGAAAATGATTCAACTGATGACGAAAATGCAACTTTGTTTGAAGGAAATTATGTTAAATCTTCAACTAGAGATACTTTTGGTGGAGCTCTCTTAATTTCAAATGATAAAAATGTCATTATTAACAATGCTAAATTTATAGGAAACTATGCAACAGCTGATGGCGAGTTTGTTGGTTATGGTGGTGCTATTGGTGTTGAAAGTACATCAACTGGTAGTAATAAAATAAAGATAATGCGAGCAGAATTTAGTGATAATGGATCTCTCACTAAAAATCTTGGTGGTGCAATTTATACAAATAACGATTTAACTGCTCAAAATATTTTTGGTACTGGAAACAAAGCAACAAATGGTGGTGTAATTTATGCTGTTAATGGTAATTTAAATCTATCTAATTTAAATTTTGAAAATAGTGTTGCAACAACAAATGGTGGTGGAATTTTTATTGGTGGGCAAGCAAAATTAGAGGCAAATAATGTAACTTTTGTTAGTTCTCAAGCAATAAATGGTGGTGCAATATACTTTACTACAACTCTTACAGGTAACAACATTCTTGTAATGAATATTTTTGAGGCAAATCTTTGTCAAGGTAAAGCAACAACTGGTGCTGGCATTTATATGGTTAGCGATAATGTCGAGTTAAGATTAAATGATGCAGTTTTAACTGGAAATTATTCTACAGAAAGTGGTAGTGCTTTATATGTAAATGGTGGAACGCTTTATCTTGCAGACACAACAATTACCGGCAATGGTGTTGCAAATGGTAAAGAAGGTGCTGGTTTTTATGCACAAAGAGGTAAAGATTTTAACATTTCAAGAAATATTATTGTAACAGATAACTATGCTGGTGGAGAATATGACGAAACTGCAAGAGTTTATACTTCTGGCAGTGCAGGCAAAAACAGTAACATTTATATTGTTTCTCGTGCATTGGCTATTATTGATAGTTTAAGTAGCACAGCAAAAGTTGGTGTTAAAACATCAATAGAAAGTGTTGCTTTTGGTGGTACTATATATAATATTACAGATGCAGATTATAAAAAGTTTGAATATGATGATGATACAAAACTATTAAGACTTATTACAACACAAAATTTGATTGCAGTAGTAAGTACAAACACAATGCCAAACAGCATATCTTTTGCTGCAAGTGATTATTATGGTGGCTATGATGGTGATTATCATACAATTTCTATTGAAGTTTTGAATATGGATCCATCAAGATATATGATTACTTATGGTACAAGTGCAAATAGTACAGATTTTGTACCAGAACTTATAGAAAATAAAACTAAGTTTGCAAGAACATTGGCTGCTGATGGTGAAACAATAGAGCCAAAAACTGTTTATTTTAAAATAACAGCAACAGATGGTAGTTTTGCTGGTGTAAGTGGCAGTGCAACGGTAACAATTACAAAACAAACTGTTTATGTTGAAGAGTTTCCAGAAATTTCTGGGCTTACGGTAAGTACAAGCACTTATAAAGCCCCACTTAGCAATGCAACAATTACTGGTGGTATGGCAACATATAGTGACTTCCAAATTGCTGGACATTTTGAGTGGGTAAAGCCAGCTACAACAACTGGAACTTCTGTTGGATATTATTATTATGAAATGAAGTTTGTGCCAGACAATAAAAAAGATTTTGAAGAGTTTATTTTTGCTCAACTTGTTTATGTTGGTGGTTTTGACAAATTGTTTTATAAAAAAGCTGATGGTTTTGATGGCTTCTATGTTCATGGTAATGAAGTTGACGACACTATTACAGATGCAACAACAGCAAAAGTTTCTACAAAATTAAGTGATGTAATTAAATTGATGAATGACGGTGGAGAAATCTACATGATTTCTACTTATGTAAATTCCGGAGAATACTACCAATTACTTAAAAATTATACAGTTTCTATTAAAAGACACATTTTAAATACAACTGGACCAATGATTACTTTAACAAGAAGTAATGGTGATTTTACAACTGGTTTTGGTAATATGGGTATGCCGGGCAAACTTATTTTTGATGGCAACAATATTAATACAAATTACCCAATGATTTGGATTTCAAACACCGACTCAAATAGGTACTGCAATATTTATTTCTATCCGGGTGTAGAGTATATTAATCATAACACTGCAGGTTCTGCAACAGCTAAAAATGCTGCAATTTTAATTGAAGCAAGAACCAATGTTTACATGTTCTCTATGGAAATGTATAACTGTCATAGTGGTGGCGATAATGCTCCTTTTACCTACATTAATAATCATAGTACTTTCCAAACATTACAAATAAGAGATTGTAATATCCATAATTGTACTGGTTATAATGGTGGTGGTATGACCATTGGAAAAAATATTAATGCGTATTTCTATGGTGGAACAATTCAAAACAATACAGCTCTTAATAATGGTGGTGGTTTGTATGTTAAGGATGGCATTAACTTAAACATTTATGAGTTAAATGTTGTTAACAACACAGCTCTTAATAATGGTGGTGGTGTTTATTTTGAAAGATTGCCAAATATGTACTACTTCTATGCAGAAGGCAACACTGCTGCTAATGGTGGTGGTATATATGTTAATGAAGAATATATTTACAACAAAACAACCTTAGTTGGTGCAAAAAGTTATGGTGGTATTGTTTTAAGAAATAACCACGCTGTTGGTACAAAAGACAGTGAGGGCAATATTACTGCTTATGGTAAGGGTGGTGGTGCTTACTTTAACAAATTGTTTATGTTGCACTATGGTACTATTTCTGGCAACACTGCAACTGGTATGGGCGCTGGTATTTACCATAATATTAGTGAAATTACTCATGCAAGCAATGTTGGAACTATAACAAGTTCTGTAATTTTTGAATCTAAAATATTTAATAACATCATTGAATGTGATTCTTCTAATACTTTGTACGCTGGTAGTGGTATTGTAAGTTCTGGTAATTTGTTAATTGAAGATACTGAAATTTCTTCTAACATTATTAGATATTTAAACACTTCTAATACAGCCCCTGTAACAATTTATGGAGCAGTTTATTCTACTAAAAATGCTATAACTTTTGATAACTCAAAAATTTATAACAATAGTATTTATTCTAACTATACAAATGCTGAGGCATTTGGTGCTGGTATTTCTGTTTTGTTTGGAAGTAGCGTTTATTTAACAAACAACAGTGTTGTTAGCGACAACTTCTTTAATGGAAATATTTCAAGCAAAGGTAAGTATAATCAAGTTTATGTTTATTCTAATGGTACTGACATTGGTGAACTTTATTTAGATAATGCTACTATTGCTGGTAATGCTAGTGAAATTGGTGTTGGTGGTAATGGTGAAATTTTCTTAAGTGGTAAACTTGATATTGTTTCTGCTATTGAAACATCTTCTTCTAATTCTGTTATTTATCAAAATGGTAATTTAACTGCCGATTCTAAAGTTTATATTTATATTCCGGGTGGTGGTAGTGTATCTCACATTATTGCTAAAGTTTCTGCAGAATATTTAACAGTTGCTACTTTAGATGTTGTTGAAGTTAACGCAACTACTATTTATATTATTAATGAAGACAAACAGTATAATATAAGTGTTAATGAAGAAACTTACGAACTTATTTTGGTTGTTGGTAATGGTTTAAGAACTACTGTTTATTGGGCACCAAAAACTGGTAACGATAATACAGATTTAGACAATGGTGACTATGGTAACCCTGTTAAAACTCTTGAGTGGGCTTATGCTGTTTCTGACAAAAATGCAACCATTTATTTAATGGAAACATTGGAGATTTCTTCAAATACAACTCTATCTGCTTTGGGCGTTACAATTGTTAGAGGTACAACAAGAGAGGGTGACACATTTAGCGATCCATTTATTCTTGTTAAAAATAACGCTACTTTAACTTTAACTAACATTATTTTAGATGGTTTATTAACAGAAGCTAAAAACGCTATTATTTCTGTTAACGAAGGTTCTTCTTTAATTATTGAAACTGGTACAATTTTAAGAAACAACAACCTTTTAAATAGCGAAGATAGAAATCCTCCTGCTGGTGGTGCTATTTACAATAAAGGTAATTTAACTATTAATGCTGGTATTATTACAAACAATGCTGTAAGTTCTGAAATTAAAAACGGTGGTGCTATTTGGAGTTCTGGCTCTGTAGTTATAAATGGTGGTTTGATTTTTGGTAACGAAGCTTACAGTGCCGGTGGTGCTATTTATATTTCAAGTGGTAAATTAGATATTTACGGTGGAGATATTTACAACAATGGCTTTGACCCTTCAAGTACTGACAGTAAGGGTGGTGCTATTTATATTGCTACCAACGCAAAACTTAATATTTATGGTGGCAATCTTATTAATAACGCCGCTAAAGATGGTGGAGCTATCTACTCTTTAGGTGACATTTACATTGAAAAGAGTTTAATTTATGCTAACTCTGCTTCTAATCAAGGTGGTGCTATTTGGTCAAGTGCAAACTTAAATATTGTTGACGGCGAAATTGTTGAAAATACAGCTAAAGATGGTGGTGCTATTTATTTAACAAGTGGTAGTTTACAACTTTCTAAACTTGTTATGATTTACAATAACATTGCTTCAAACAATGGTGGTGCAATTTATAACTATGGCGCAACCATCAATTATAATGCTGGTGAAATTTACAACAATACAGCAAACGCAAATGGTGGTGCAATTTATTTAGCTTCAGACGCTATTTTAAATTTTAAAGGCGGCGAAATTTATAATAACTTTGCAACTAACGGTGGTGCTATTTATTCTCAAGCAAAAGGTGTTTTAAACAAAAACATAGATAGTTTAATTGATTCTGATGCTACTGCTTCAGATTTGGTTAATAAAATAAAATCTTCTAACTTAACAATTTCTGGTGGTTATATTTATAATAATAAAACTTCAGAGACAGGTTTTGGTGGTGCTATTTATATTGATGATGTAACTTCTTCTGTTGCAACATTATTATTAAACGGTGGCGAAATTACAAACAATACAGCAGGTAAAGAAGGTGGCGCTATTTATGTTAAAGGCGCTGGCTTTATTGAAATAAATAACAATGTTTTAATTAGTAAAAACATTGCTAAAAACAATCACGGTGGTGCTATCTATCTTGCTGGTGGTCGTTTATT
This sequence comes from Clostridia bacterium, assembly GCA_017398655.1. Classification (GTDB taxonomy): domain Bacteria; phylum Bacillota; class Clostridia; order Christensenellales; family UBA1242; genus UBA7862. The sequence goes on along the minus strand of JAFQFI010000022.1, from coordinate 21,596 downwards.
ATTAAATTCTGGAAATATTACAGAAAATACTTCTTTATACGAAGCTGCCGCTATTTCAGTTGCTACTGTAGATAGTGTTGGTGCAGAATTGGTTGTTCTTGGTGGTGAAATTACAAATAATACAAATAACAATTTACAATCTGCTGCAGTTCATGTTGAAACTGGCTCTACATTATATATTGGTGAAAATACTTATATTTACCAAAACATTGGTGGCAATGTATTCTTAGAAGATACTGCAATTTCTGTTTTACCTTCATTAAGTGCCGATGCTATTGTTGGTGTTGATAGTGCAAGTACAAGTACAGTTGTTATTGCAGTTCCATTAAATGACAATCCAAATTCTTATGAGTTTGACAGTGAAGAAATTTTAACAAAATTTGTTTCTGATAACGCAAATAAAAAAGTTTATTATCAATCTGGCGATAAAACAGATTTAACTAAAAAAGACGATAAACTTTTCTTGGGCTTTACAGAAGCACAAACATTGCAATATGTTGCAAGTGATTATATAGGCGATTATGATGGTGCTTACCATACAATTGGATGGAAACCACTTAATGAACCTGCTGGTGTAAAAGTTGAATTCTTTGGCGTTGCAGCTTTAGATGACACTATACCAGAAAATGCATGGTCTGAAGATCTTCCTCTTTATAAAGATGGTGTGTTTAGATATGTTTATATAAGAATAACATCTCAAACAGGTGTGTCTTTAGATTATAGAATTGTTAATATCAGAAACATTGTTCCTACAATTTCTGAATTTCCTACAGTTACAAGTAAACCAAGTGTAAATACTCTTTATTCAAAAACTGGTGGCACTGGTGGAAAAGATAATAGACCTGCCCTTGTTGGAGGTAAAGCAACTTATAATGGTAAGACAATTGAAGGTACATTTAATTGGTCTTATGATGAAATGATATTTACAAATGTTGGACTTCAAACAGGTTATGTAACATTTACACCTTTCAACGCTGCTTATAGTAGTGTGGACTTCCAAATAAAAATAAGGGTTTATGCAAATGTTATTTATTATGCAACTTCACAAGATGGAACAACTGGCTTCTTCTTAGATGCAAATCTTACTCAACCAAGTGATGCAAAAGTTATGAGTGAAGCTATTAACAGCATTGTGAGTGTTGGTTCTGTTAGAGCAACAGTTTATGTAGGTGCAACATATGTTGTTAACGAAACAGAATATTTATTTGTTTCAGATAACATAACAATAATGAGACTTAGTGGCTTTAAAGGTTCTTTATTTAATGTAACTGGATCTGCAGAGTTAGTTATTGGTAAAGATAGTTCTGGAGAATTAATGTCTGGAACAATAACAATTGATGGTGGTGCTATATGGCAAACATCAAGCAATGCAAATACAACTCCTAACGCTGCTAATTATGCAAAAAATAGTGGTTTAGTTGCAGAAAAATCACTTATAGTTGTTTATGAAAGTGCAAAATTATCTTTATACAAAAATGTAACTATTCAAAACAATGAAGTTAACAAAGAAGGCGAGCGTGGTGGTGCTATTGAATGTCAAGGTTCTTTACTTGTAGAGGGCGCTTCAATTCAAAGAAACTTAGCTTGTTATGGTGGTGCAATTGCTCTTGTAGTAAATGCAACGGCAACAATTAATGGTGCTTCAATTAGATATAACGCAACATACAAAGCAAATGATTTTGTTGGTTTTGTTGGTGGAAATGGTGGTGCTATTTACATTAACAGCCAAGGTCTTGGTGAAGTTCAACTTTTAATTACAGAAGCAACTATTACAAATAATAGAAGCTACAACAATGGTGGTGCTATTTATAATAATGGTGGTAAAGTAGAACTTTCTCCTGTAGCAGAAAATATAGAAGATGAAGGTACAATTGTTTACAGAATAAGCGTTTCAAGAAATAATACAGCTAATGATGGTGGCGCTATTTATGTTGCAAACGAACATAAATCATCTTTAAAAATTTCTGGTGCAGAAATTGTTGGTAACGAAGCAACAAACGGCAATGCAATTTGGTATACTTCTTATAAAAATGCCGACAACGAAAATGAAAAAGGTTTAGTTTTTGCAGATTCTGCTATAGAAACAGATCTTTATATAACAGGTCAAATTTTCTTAGGTCAAAATAGTATTATTGTTCAATCTGCTGCTTTAAATGCTGATAGCGATATAGAAATTGCTATTGAAGATGAGTACAAAATTAGTAGAGTAATTGTTGAACAAGTTGACTTTAGAGATAGCATAATTTCTAACTATACAATAAAAAGCAATTCAGAAAATTTCTATTTAACAGAAATTACTACTCACGGTGGAAACCCTACATTGCAAATAGGTAATACATTTACTTTATTTGTAAATTATGAATATGGCAGTTCTACTGTTTATCAAATAAAAGTTAGATATGGAGATACTTTTGAAAATTATATTAACGGAAATATTTTAAGTAATGTTTTATTAAACCCAGAAGAGATAGCTACAAATCCAGAAGCTGCTACATATGGTAATGTTACTGTAGAAAATGTAGGTTTTGAAATTAAGGGTTATCACTTCTTAGGCGAAGGTGGCATAAGTGGTGCTGCTAAGATTGAAGATATGACAATTCAAGTTTACTTCAATCAAAACCTTGAAACTGATAATAGAAACATTTATATTTCTTGGTCTGTATCAAATCCTATTATTCAACTTGTTCCAGAAAGTGTTCAAGAAGTATATGGAACTCCAATTATTGTTAGAGCAAACATATTAAATAAAAACGAATCAGATGGTTTTATATATTCTTATCAATGGTATTATCAAGACGAAATAATTGCTAATGCAACTTCAGATACATTAACAATTTATGATGTTGATGCAACTGGCTTCTATAAAGTTTATGTTGTTGTAATTGGTGCTGCTGAGGATGGAATAACAACCAGAAGAGATAGTTTTTCAGATAAGATACTTCTTACAATTTTACCAAAAGAAATAGATATTAATCTTGCTGTAAATGAATTTACTTATACAGGTGAAGAGATTAATGCTTTGTATCAAGATGGAAAAAGTGCTGATAGTGGCGTAAACATTCATCTTGTAGAAGGTCCCTTACAATACAATGATACATATGAAGGTTTAGGATTAGATTCTTTAGACGGAACATATACAAAATTACTTGCAAACACAGGTACTGAAACATATTTAATTAAAATTGCAATTGCAAATACAAACTACATATTAAAATATGATAGTTTGCCATGGAAGATTTTACCATTGCAATTGGAAGTTGATTACTGGTATGACACTGTAACAGGACAAAGATATGTAAGTGCATATGAAAAAGGTGATATTGCTCACTTAATCATACCAATTTACAAAAACATAAAAACTGTTGCTGGTGTTAAAGATAGAATTATTTCTCAGTTATATATGAGTGGAAGCGAAAGAAGCTTTGTTACATATACAAACTCAGACAATAATTATTTTGTAGAAAACTTTGGCTCTTTAACACAAACAAGCCCAACTGGTTTTGGAGATATTGGTAAATATTCAACACAAATTTATGCAATTGATAACACAAACTATTCTTTACCAGAAGAAGGATCAACTGTATTTAACTGGAATATTACTGGTACACAAGCTTTCATTGAAAAATGGAAAGTAGGTTCTCAAGAATATGTTCATGATAACTTAGTAGATCATACAATTGAAGTTGATTATGTTGGTACTAACGGTTACAGAGTAACAGCTTCTATGATGGGTACTAAGAAAGATGATGGTTCTATAAGTATAATTAGTAGTAATTTAAAAATGAAAATTAGTGTTGTAGGTACAACAAACAAGGGTGATAGTGTAACTCAAGAAGTTGTTTTCTACACAACAATGACAAATTACTTAAATACAGACATTGCAGGCACATTCTTAACAATTGTTGATGCAGGTGTATATACAATTACAGTTAGTGTTGTAGAATATGAAATTGTTATTGATGCTAATGAAGCAGATTATAAAGCTAATTTATATTTTGTAAAAGATGCTGATGGTTCTTATGTTCCTGCATACGCAGAAGATGTAGAATTTGATAGTTCTAAAGAATATTTCACTCAAGCAAGCAATTACTTCCCATCACCAACTGCAGTTTATGATATAACATTAATTGTTAAAAAAGATGTAGTATCTTTAAACTGGGGTATTGATGGAAACAAAGTAAATGAAATTACATATGATGCAAATTATCATCAATCTGCTGTAGTAGATAATGATAAGGGTATTACATTATCATTTACTTATTTAGGTGATACCTTAAAGAGAGACGCTGGAGAATATAATGTTACTGCAGTGTTAATTCCAGAACTTGATTACAACTATGAAATTGCAGAAGGAACAGAAATATTTACTTGGAAGATTAACAAAGCTGCATTAACTTTAATTTGGCCAGAATCAACTTCTTTTGAATGGGATTCTAAAACAAAAACATTTACACCTATTATTGATGGCTTATTAGGCACAGATGACCATGGTATTTCTTACGAAGGTCATAGTGGTAGTGAAATTCAAACTTATACATGTACTGTAATTGATACTCGCTTAAATCCTAATTATACTTTAGGTGAACAAAACTTAACTCAAACTTGGGAAATTACACCTCGTGTTCTTAAGTTTGAATGGAGAGCAAGAGCAGGTATTCAATGGCTTGATACACAAATTATTCCTGCTGGAACTTCAGCTGCAATTACTTCTATTTATAACGGAAAATCATTCCTTTTAATACCTAACATTTCAAACAAGGTAAATGGATATGAAGATGTTGATGCTATTGCAAAATATGTAAGAAATGATATTAACAATATTCAAGCTGGTATTTATACAGGTTTAATTGATGGAACAACATTATCTGGTGGTCATAGTAGTTACTATACTTTTGCAGAAAATGAAACAACTACTGTTACATGGAGAATTGATCCTAAAGAAGTAACATTTGTTTGGAATTATTCAGCACCATTTACTTACAGTGCAGAGCAACATAGTATTTCTGCAGAAGTAAATCCTGCAAGCATAATTGCTGGTGACGAAGGACAATTTGAAATAAGTTATTCTTCTCAACTTATAGAGGGTAGTTCTGAAAGTTATACAGAAAAAGCAACTGCTGTTGGTAGATATGTAGCAAAAGTAGCTTCTGTTGGAAATTCAAATTATACTTTTGTAGAAACAAATAGTACAGTTACTCAAATTTGGGAAATTGGTCAAAGAAAATTAACACTTGTTTGGGTTGGCTCTAATGTTGAAACATTGGTTTATAATGGAACTCCAAAATATTACTATGTTTCTGACCCTGTTGGTAGATTAGAAGCAGAAATTGCTGGCGTTACAGTAAAAGTAACATATACAAACAGTGCTTCAAGAGAAATTGGAACAGAATCAATTGTAGATGTTGACACTTATTTTGCAACAACTTCACTTGAAGGAACATATAGTGGAAACTATTATATAGATGAAGTAACCGGTTCAAAATCTTGGGCAATTACACCTCGTCCAGTTTCATTTACTTGGACAGGTACTGATTATTATGCTTGGAACGAAACAGATGCATCTATAACAGTTGATGTTGTTTCTGACAGAGCTCAGTATTACACATTTACAACAAATATGATGTCAAGAGATAGAGTTACATTTGAAATTACAGTTGTTGCACAAGGTGCAAAAAGTGTTATTTCTGGTGGCTTTAACAATGGCAGTCATGTACTTAACGATTATATTTCTTTATTAGAAGTAAATTCTAAAGATGCAGGTTCTTATTCTGCAACAATTACAGGTTTAAGTGGTTCAAATAACTATACTTTAACAGATGCAGAAAATGCATCAAAGAGTTGGACTCTTCTTCCTGCAAAACTAAATTTATCAAACTTAAATGATATATTAGTTCTTGATTATGGTAATGGTTCTACAACTCCTTTTGTTTATAATGCAACACCACAAACAGTTGTTGTAAAAGTTAAAAATTCTTATAGAACAGATGAATTTTTAACAGAAGGCATTCAATATTCAACATCAGGAACAACTCAAACTAATGCTGGCAATTATATTGCTACTGTTAATTTGATAGAAACTGGTAACTACATATTTACAAATACTTTAACAGATAAATATTCTTGGACAATTGAATGGCAAATAACTCGTTTATATGCAGAATTAGAATGGAGTTATGAAGATAATTCATTTACTGGTAGCAATAAATATGTTGGTGCTATTGTAACAAATATTCAAGGGGCAGATTCTGTAAATGTTATTTCATATTCTACAGAACAAATTCCGGGTGCTCACGAATATAGTTCTAACAACTATACAAATGTTGCAATAAATGTTGGAAAATACTTAGCAAAAGCTACAGAATTATCTAACAACAACTATATGATTGACGATAGTAAATCTACTTATGAGTGGGAGATTACCCCAAGAAAAGCTTCTATTGCTTGGACAGGAACAAATATCTCTGGTGATTCTGCAAATTATAATAAAAACCCAATTTACTATTCTGCTACAATTGCAAACTTAATTAGTTCTATGAACATCACTTTAAATCATTATTACTATTATTCAAATGATGGTGGTGCAAACTGGACAGAAGTTGTAGGTGGTGCAGAAGCATGTATTAATGCTGGTGATTATAAATGTTCACTTTCAATTGAAGGTGATGGAGATTATGTCTTAAAAGAAGGTACAGAACAATTCTGGACTATTAACAAAAAGACATTAACATTTGTTTGGAGTTATAGCGATATCACTTATGCAAATTCTCCTTATAATCCTACAGTAAATACTATTTCTGGTAGAATTGGCAATGATGTTGTTGCAGTTGCTGGTTATACAGGAGATACAAACAAAACTGCTGTTACTGTTGGAGGAGCAAAATATACAACTATTATTGAATCTTTAACAGGTAATGATAGTGATAACTATACATTAGATGGCAGTATAAACACTTCTTGGTCTTGGACAATTTCTCCTGCAAAAATTGCTTTTGAATGGAAGCCAAATACAACTAATTGGATTTATGATAAAACTGCTAAATATTACGAACCGATTGTTGATACTTCAACTATGGTTGGTACACAATCTGTCGAATTTGATATGACAATTAACTTTGTAAGTCCAGATGGTACAAAGCAATCATTTACAAATTTAACAAACTGTGCAAATGCTGGTAATTATACTTTAACAATTAGTGGTTTAAAGGGTGACTTTAAAGACAACTATTCTTTAGCAAATTATGCAGAAAATTTCTTAGTAAGATCTTGGACAATAGAACAAAAAACAATTACTTTCAGTTGGAATTATTCTGATGATAACCCATTGCAATATACAGGTGCACAACAAACTGTATTAGCAGAGGTTGAAGGCGAAATAACAGGTGATACTGTTACAGTAGCAACAAGTAACGGTTATGAAGATAATGCAAAAATTAATGTTGGAACTTATCAAGCAAAAATTAAAGCATTAAATAATACCAACTACAAATTCAGCAATGCTGATGAAACAAATAACTGGTACATTAATTGGAGAATTACTGCAAGACAAGTAAATATTGTTTGGACAGCAAATAATATAGAAGTTGCAGAAGTAGGAGATTCTTCAGCCGAATATACTGGTAATGATATAAACTTTACTCCAAGCATAAACAATGTTTTACCGGGTGAATTTGTTGGATTGTCATATACAACATTGTTAAACAATTATATGACAACAACAACTGTTAATGCTGGTAGATATGTAAGAAATATTGAAGGTTTAAACGGTGCTCACTCTTCTAACTATACTTTAGAAGGTGTTACAAACATTTCTAAAACTTGGATTGTAAATCAAATTCAATTAAAATTTGAAAACAGCCCTTCACTTACTTACAATGCTTCAAATCAACAATTAAAAGTTAACTTAGTTCCAAACGGAGCAAATGGTATTGTTTCAGGTGATGAAAGTAGTGTTTACCCATTGTATAATGGAGAAATGTCTTATAACCAAATTAAAGTAGGAACATATACGCCAGAAATCACTTTAGGTGGCGATAAGTCAGGCAACTATACATTAATTTATGCAACAGTAGATGGCAAAGAAGTTACAAAAGCTTCTTTACAAATTACTCCAGTAGAATTAGAAATTATAAGTTGGAATATTCCAGAATCAAGAAACTATATTTATAACGGAGAAAATCAATATCCAACAGCAAATATTCAAGGCATACAAGGTAATGATTCTCCAATAGAATATGTTTATCAATATAGTTTGGATAATGGTTTAAGTTATATTGCTCATAGTGGAATAACTAAACTTGCAGGAAAGTTTAGGGTAACAGCAAATTTAACAACAACAGGTAGAGAAAACTATACTTTATCAGAAATAAATAAATATGTTGATTATCAAATTTTACCTGCTGCATTAAAGAGTTATGCAGTTGTTGCTCTTGAAACAGGAGCAAAAGATACTCATACAGAAACAATTGTTTTAATTGTTGCTTATGGTATTGATTCTGCAGAAGCTCCTTCTGGAACAGTTACTCTTGATTTTATAACTCCAGATACAACAAACAATTCTTCTGTAGGTAAACAATTAACAACAAACCTTCCTGGAGATGTAACAGAATATTCAACTATTTATAACAACCATAGAAATATTATTGATTTATATCTAACAGGAAAATATTCTTATGCTATTGTTAGCTATAACGAATATAACCAAGGACCATACAATCCTAAATTTACATTTGTTTCTAATGCTAATATTTTACAATCTAAAAACTATCAAGATATTACAGATGTAACATTACAACAAACATTCTATCCATCAAACCTTTCTCAAGGCGAAATATCTTTATATTATTTAGATAACGGAAATTATACTAAAGTTAATAACACATCCATAACAGCAACATATGGAGATACTTTAACATTCTTTATTGCTGGTGGTAAAAACCTTGTTGATCAAAGCAATACATTAATAGCAGATAATAACTATATGTTAATTGTTAACTCTGTATTTGCTGATATAAGTAAAGATTATGAATATGCAAATATTACATATGTTACGGAAGTAACAGACACTGCTTTAAGTAAGTTTATTTCAACAATAGGTGTTACTTTTGAAGTTAGCCCAATAAAAGTTTTAGTAAGATTAACAAAAGCAGGAACGGTAGCTCTTGGTGGTTACAAGTCAGAAGGTGCAGATGTAAACGGACAAACTTATGTAGAGGGCTTTACAGGTACAGCAACAATTACTGTTAATAAAAAGTTAATAAGAATTGGTGTTCCAGATGCCATAATGACTTATGGTACAGGAGAACTTGTTAAAGTTGATGGTTCAAACTTTACATTGTATGATGAAGATCTTATAAACCCATCAGTAGATAAAGTTTCTATTGTTGATAATTGTAAACTTATACTTAAAGGTGGAATTGACCATAAAACTTTAACTGCTGGTTCTTATCAAGAATTTGTAGATGTAGAATTGACACATGACAATTATGCATTTGCTACAGGTGGTATTTCATATGGTGATTTAACTGTAAAAGGTCAAATTTTAACTAACGATACAGAAGGTGTTTCTATTGTATTAGATGATTCTAACTGTATTTATAGTGGTGTAAGACAAACCCCTACTATTACTTCTATTTCATATTTAACAACAACTCTTGAAATTGATAATAGTAAAACAACATATAGTAATGCTGTAAATGCTGGTTATAAAACAGCATATATTACAGTTACTTTAACAGGTAACTATACTGGTACATTAACTGCTTATTATTCAATTGCAAAATTTGATATTTCAAGAGCAAACTTTGCAAGTTCTTTATCAGCAGCACAAAATTACACAGGATCTTCAATTGTTAAAGATTTCACATCAATTGAAAACGGTGTAACAAAAAGTAAAGTTACTGTTGGTTCTACAGGCATTGATTTGTGGTTGAATACAGATTTTGAAATATTCTATTCAAACAACATAAATGTAAGTAGCGAAAGTTCAAAAGCAATGATTTCTATTGCTGGTAAAGGTAACAATGTAACTGGTGCTCATACAATTAAATTTGATATTTTACCACAAGAAATTTCAACTTCTGATATTACTGATTACACATTAGAATTTAATTCTATTAGATCTGAAACATTTACTTATACAGGAAGTTCTATAACTCCAACTGTTAAATACTTGTACAGCGAAACAAAAGGTATTTCATTTAATGTTACAGAAACTTATAGTTATAAAGATTCTGCTGGAAATACAGTTGAAGATGGTTCAATTAATGTGGGTAAATATTATGTAGTTGCAACAATTAATGGTGCAGTAAATTCATTGTATGTAAACTATGTTGGTACTGTAGAGCTTGAATTTAACATTACTCCTCTTAACTTTACTAATAACGAATTCTTTGTAATTCAAAATATTGCAAATCAAAAATATTCTATTGGTCAAATAAAACCAGAAATTAGTTTCTTCTGGGATAAAGACCAAAATGGAGAATATGATGTTGCAACAGAAAGATTGAGTTATGAAGGAGAAACACCTGATTTTGAAGTTGTTTATGATAATAATATTAACGCAGGCACAGCAAAAGTAACTATTAATGGTTTAGGTAATTTTGTTGGTACAAAAACAACATCTTTTATAATTGAACAAAGAAGCATTGAAGAAGCTGCATTAGATGTTTTCCAAGTAGTTAATACATATAACTATACAGGTAGACAAATTGCACCTACATTAGAAGATATTTCTGGTGAATATGTGTTTGATGCAGATAATAAAGAATATGTAACTTTCTCAATTAAATCTTATGGTGAAAACATTAACGCTGGTACAAGAGCAGGTTCTGTAACAATAGTTGGTACAGGCAATTATACTGGCGAAAGAATTGTAAACTTTGATATTTCAAGATTATCTTTATCTGATGATGTTTCAGATAGACTTGATATTGTTCTTGATTATACTCAATATGTATACACTGGCAGTCAAATAAAACCACAAGTTTTAAGTATTGCTTATAGTGTTCCGGGAGAAAATCCTTATACTTTATACTTAAAGAGAAATATTGATTATTCAGCAACAAATTATATAGACAATATAAATGCTGGTACAGCTATTATTGAAATTACATTTAGTTCTACCGGAAACTTTAGTGGTGTTGTACACAAAAACTTTATAATTAACCCTAAAGTGTTTGATGGTTCTTACTTTATTACAACTGTTGACCATACAGGTGTAACAACTGCTCCAGACAAAACAATTACTAACGAAGTTTACACTTCAAAAGAAATTAAAAAAGAAGTATTTGTTTATAGTTATACAGAATTAGATGGTGTCTATACTTACACTCGTTTAATAGAAAATACAGATTACAGATTAAGTTTTGTAAATAATGTTTATGTAGGTAAGGCATTTATTGAAGCAACTGGTACAGGCAACTATACTTCAAAAATTGCAAATTCTTTCTATATTACAGCAAGAAAATTATTAGATGAAAATGTAAGTGATATTCCAGATGCAACATATAGCAGTATTATATTATTGCCAGAAGTTACAATTACTTATGGAGAAGAAACATTGGTATTAAATAAAGATTATTCTGTAGCAGTTACAGAAACATTTACAAATATCAATGTAGGTCAAGGTAGTATAACAATTACTGGTATGGGCAACTACGAAGGCACTTTAACAAAAACATTTAATATCTTGCCAAAAGATTTATCTAAAGTTACTGTTAATATGTCAGAAATTGCAAGACAAGAATATACTGGCGAACAAATTAAGCCAGATGCAGGCATTGTAATTACAGATGGCAATTATATTTTAATTGTTACAAAAGATTATGATGTTACTTACGAAAACAATATTAATGTTGGTTCTACAGCAACTGTTACAATTACTGGTAAAGGTAATTATACAGGTACTAAGTACGAAACATTTACAATTGTTTCTCGTGATATGGGTGTTCATGCAGAAGAATTTGAATTTGTTTTATTAGAAACAAAATACTTTACAGGTAGTGCTATTGAATTAACTTTAGAAGATTTTGAAATTCATTATTTAGGCAGAGTTTTAAATAATGATGGAACAGATTATTCAATAGTTACTGGAAGTTTTGAAAATAATACAAATGCAGGTACAGCAACATTTACAATTAAAGGTAATGCAAACTTTGGTGGAAACCTTTCATTCAATTATGAAATTACTCCTCGTCCTTATGGTGAGGGAGATTGGTCTGTAAGTTTGGAAGATATTTTCAGATATACAAACAATCTTATTACTCCAAAACCAGTTATTATTGCAAATGGTATTACATTGGTAGAAAATGTTGATTACACATTAACATACACTAAAAACCAAGGTATTACTCATAGATATGAAAGTGGTTCTTGGTATGCTGAAGTTGATGAAAGCAACTTGCCAACAATTGCTATTAACTTTATTGGAAATTATAGTGGAAACACAACAAAAACATTTAAAATTGGTAAAGTAGATATTACAGCTGATGATATTGAAGTTAAATTAAAATCAGATGTTTATTATTCTGGTAAAGAAACAAAACTTACAATAGATAATGTTTCTATTGTGTTAAAAGAAACAAATGGATCTCCTGCATATGAAATGACTTTTGCAGATGTAGTTATTTCAAATTCTGCAGAAACATTTGCTGGTATTGCAACAAACAACAAAGATGTTGGTTATGGTGCAATAAGAATTGTATTTGGTGGACCAAATGGTATTTACACCGGTACAGTTATTTACGATTATGAAATTAAAAAACTTGATATATCAAGCAACTTGATATTAAAAGACGAAAGTTTATTTGCTTCTGTTGTTTATAATAGTTTTGAACAAACAAAGAATTTTGAAGATATGCTTACTATTGGAGAAACAACTTTGGTTCTTGGTCAAGATTTCTTAGTAAGTTATGCAAATAATACAAATGTTGGTTCTGCTGTAATTACATTGTCTGGTATGGGCAATTTAACTGGATCAACACAAATTAACTTTGCTATTACTGCAAAACATTTTGACGAAGTAAACTTTAATATAGATGATATTGAAGATAAGGTTTATAACTATGGTCAAGAAATAAAAGTAGATGAGTTGGTAACAATAACATTTACTAAAGAGGATAATTCTACAACAACATTAACCAACCAAACAGATTTCTATGTTGCAAGTTATTTCGACAACATTAATGTTGGCGAAGCAACAATAGTAATTAAAGGTACAGGTAATTTTGCTGGAGAATTAACAAAAACATTTACAATTATTTCAAAAGAAATTACAACAGATAATATTGCGTTTGTAGAAAGTCAAAACAGAGTTTTCACTGGTGAAGAAATTAAACTTGGTGAATTTGAAATTACTGTTGATGGTAAAGAAACAATTGTTGTTTCAGACCAAAATGCTGTTTACGAAAACAATACAAATAAAGGCGAAGCTACCATTAAGTTTAACTTAACAGGTAATTACACCGGTACAGATTTAACTCTTACATTTGTTATAACTGAAAGACAATATAACGGCTCTACATTTACTGTTCCAAATATCAGAACTCAAGTAAAAACAGGTGAAGAAATTAGACCTATTTATGCAGAACCTTATACTAATGGTCCAATCATTTATACAAATGATAATGGTAAAGAAATTGTTCTTGTTGATGGTACTGACTATGTATTAACATATTCAAATAACACAGAATATGGTATGGCATATGTAAATATTTTCTTTAGAGGAAATTATACAGGTACTTTAACTCGTTCATTTACAATTGATAAAGCAACACCTACAATGGATCAATTTAATGCAATTACATACCATGTAGTTAATAAAGATGCTACAGATTTGTCAAATGCAAAATATGGAGAAGTTGTAACTCTTGCTGATTTAAAATTTGTTGATAACGATTTAAATATTATAGAATCTATAACATGGGCAAATACAAACATTACTATTTCTAATGCCGGTCAAGTTAGTGCTTATGTAAAATTCAACCCAGACCCAGAAATCTATAATACATTAAATGTTTTAATTACATTTAATATTGACAAAGGTGTTTATACAGAACAATATGTTAGAGAGAAACTTGGAGAATATGTTGAATTTAAATTTACAGCTGGCTTAACATTACAAGCAATAACATTGCCAAATTATTTTGCATGGCAATATCAAGAGGTTGATAATGTAAACGCTCAAACAAATGGTCTTTTCTATATCTTAACAAGAGATGGAACTTTCCAACCTGTTTCATTGCCAACAGATTATGTTGAAGGCGTAACTTATTATGCAAAAGATATTGACTTAAGCAAGATAGTTATTTCTGAAAGTTATGAATATTACTCAGATATATTTGTTGTAAGTTATAACGAAAACCCAGAAAATTATGAAACATTTACAAACTTAGAAGTTGAAGTAAGAATTGTTAGAGGAGATTTAAAACCAAATAATTTTGAACATGCTCCAATAACAATTACATATACAGAAAACTTAACAGTTGGTAAAATTGCAATTATGACTGCTGGTTATACTTGGTATACAGAGCAAGAAAACTTTAACAAGATATTGGTTGCAAATGGTGAAGATGGAGAAATCTTCTATATGAATTACATACCAAAATATGACAACAAGTTTGTTGAAAGTATTTTTGGTAGTAAGTATAACTATAACTCTATGATTGTAGAAGTTAAAGTTTATGTTAAAAAAGCAACTTTTGATAGAAATACTGTTTTAAGAGCTTTGGGTAGCTTTACTGTTGCTCCAAGAGCATATAAACCAAATTTAACTATAAAAGATTTAAATATTGCATTACCAGATGGATTTGTTTTTGCCGATACATCAAAGAGTGTAATTTATGGCACTAACGAATATTCAATTATTTATAATTATAACTCTGAACATAATGCAAACTATTATAGTTATGGCGAATCTTTAACAGAAAAATTAACAATTAATGTTAATATTATTTCTCCAATGTTAAAGGGATATCTTGATCCTAATAGCCCAAATATTGCTATAGATGGAGAATCATTTATTGCAACTTGGGACGCACCTCTTAACCAAAATAATCCAAATGATGTTGTTCCATATATTCTTGAGTATTATGATGAAGATGCAAGCATTTGGATACAAATTTTAGGTACAGCAACATGGTTTAATGGAGATGAAGTTTTAACAAATGTTGGTTATACAACAAAACAAATTAAATTTGTTGCAAACGATAAAAACTTTACAGAAGGCAACGATTATAGCATATTTGATGTTAAAGTTTTAGTTTCTGGTGCTGATCCAGATATAGCTTCACTTAATTTTGAAGATGACCTTGAGTTAATTTATGTAAATAAACCTACATTAACAATTATTTCTCGCGTTACATCAACAAATGCAAAACTTCAATACCTTGATGATATTACATATAAATATCAAAGGGTATATACATTTAATGGTGAAGATCAAGTTGACCCAGATTATACAGATTTAACTTCAGACACTGTTCTTAATGCAGGTAAATATAGAATAACTGCTTTCTTTAATGAAGGAATGTGTAATTACTACGAATTTGCTGACGGACATAAGATGGTAAAAACAATTGAAATTGGAAAAGCTCAGCTTAACATTTCATTAAATACAGTAGTAAGAACATATGGTGATTTAATTATAAATAACGACCCATTAATAAAAGCAAACGGCATTGAATCATTGTCAGAAAAAGATTATGTATTGGCTGTATACGCTGATGAAGAAATGTTTATAAAAACCGATTTAAATTATTCTACAGATGCTGGCACTTACTACATTATCTTAGAGTTAAATAATAGTTTAAGTACAAACTATGAGTTTGGAGATAGTTGCATATTCAAATCAACATACACAATTCAAAGAAAAGAAATTAAAGATTTTGAACTTGTACATGGTGTATTAAGAGAAGACGGTTCTAACTTGAAAGACAAGATTTCTGCTTTGTTTAAGCCAGAATACTTTGTAGATGGCGAGATACCAGAGTATCAATTAATTTTCTACAAAGACGGCAAAAAACAAGAAACAGTTATTTCTCAAGGTAGATACACTGTAAATGTTGTATTTGAAAATACAAACTATTACACAAATTACTCTCCAACATTTGATGTATTAGAAGCTCAAACTTACGACAATTTGATTATTTTAATTAGCGCTATTGCTCTTGTTTTAATAGGTATGGTTATTGTTATTGTTGCAATTAGAGCAAACAGAAAGAAAAACAAACAAAATATTCAAAAAGAACAATATAAGCGTACTCAAAATGAAATTAACGCAAACAATGCAAACGCTCAAAATGCTCAAAATATGAATATGCCTAACCAAAACTATAACCAAAACATGAACAATAATCAGCAACAATATAATAATCAAAACTACAACCAAAATGTAAATAATCAATATCAAAACCCACAAAACTACAATAATCAATATCCACAAAATAATTATCCAAATTATAACAATAATCAAAATAATTATAACAACCCTAACGGACCTCAAAATCCACAAAACCCAAATAAACCAAATGGGAAATAGGTTATAAAAGTTTATTGATATGTTAAAGTTTAAAGTTTTAATATAAATAAAAATTTTGGTTAAAAATAAATAGGTTAAGAAAATTTATCTTAACCTATTTTTTTTATTGTCACTATATATTGAAAGACCTGTGTATTTGATAATAAAATTATATGTAATTTTAATAAATAGGAGACAAAAAATGGAAAAAATTGATTATTTAGAAACAAAAATAAATGAAATTTTATATGAGTTAAATTATATAAAAGAAGATTTTAACAAAACAAAAAATAATTTAAATGGCATTCAAACACATAATTTTGTGTTAAATTCTAATTTTTTAATAAACCAACAAGGGGCAGAAAGTTATTTAAATTCTACTGGGTTAGAAAGTAAAGAAGTTGCAAATAAGTGGTTTTTAACAGGTAAGGGGTCTTATGAAAATTATGGAAGAATTTTTTTATATCCTTCTGCTTATTTATCTCAAACATTAAATTTAGAAGATGGAATAAAAACCCTATTAGGAAAAGAAGCAACACTAACTTTTTTTGTAAGAGATGGGTACGGCCCAAGACCTACTATGGGTGCAAGAATTTGGATAGACGACAATAATTATATAGAAGAAACAAAAGTTATAAGTGGAGTGGCAACAAATAGTATAACTTTTAGCGTACCACACGAGGCAATAAAAATAGAAATTTTTATTGAAGATAGAAGGGAAGAAAACACTGAAAGTTTTACAAATATTGCATGGGCTAAATTAGAGTTGGGTGCAACGCATTCAAATTATATTTACCCAAGTTATGAAAAAGAAGTATTAGATTGCAATTTAAAAAATTTGGAATATAGTGAAATTTTTTATGATATGAGTAGTTCTGATAGTAATATAAATTTAGGGTATACAAGTGGCATTAAAGGTGGAACAAAAATAACAGGATTAGATTTTAGCAAATATAAAAAAATAAAAGTTTATTCTGTTATAGATTGGGATTATTCAAACTTTTGTATAGATTTAAAAAAATTAGTAAGTTCTTATGGATATTACTCTTCATCAGTAGCAAACCCAAGAATATCAAGTGGAACATTATATGTATATGGTTGCTTTGCTTCTGTAAACAAAGACAAAAGTAATTTTTCAATTGAGTTTTTTAGAGGTAATACTAAATTTAATAACAACACAAATTATTATTGTTACAAAATTGAAGGAATTTATTAATTTTATATATATTTTTTATACAAATTAACTTCATAAGTTGATACAAATTATGTTTGTAAAATAGTAGCTTTGTGATACAATAATTTGTATAAAAAGTGAGGAAAATAAAGTTGAAAAATAAAAAAAAGGTTGCAATTGCTACCTTAGGTGGAAAATTTAATTATGGTAATAGATTGCAAAATTATGCTTTACAATTTTTTATAAATAAAAATTTTAAAGATATGGAAGTTTTTTCAATTGAAAACACTCCTTTTGGTAATCAACAAAAATTTTTAGTAAGAGCTTATAGAAATTTTAAAAGTTTTATAAAGCCAAAACAATCAAGAAGCAAAACAAGAAAATTTAATGCTTTTAATAAAAACATCAATTTTGATAAAACGCAATATTATTTTGAAAACTCAAACTTAATTAATCAAAAATATGATTATGTTGTTGTTGGTTCCGATCAAGTTTGGAACGAAGAAATGAGCAACAATCTAATAACTTTTTTGTTGCCATATGTAGATAAAGAAAAAAGAATTTCTTACGCAGCAAGCATTGCAAAGAAAGAACTATCAAGTTTTGAGAAAGGTACTTTTAAAAGATATTTAAATACATTTAAATCAATTTCTGTAAGAGAAGGCAATGCTGCAGAATTATTGCAACCATACACCAAAAAACAAGTAGAAGTTTTAGTTGACCCAACCTTATTATTAACCAAACAGGAGTGGGCAGAAGTAGAAAGAAAACCTTTTTGCAAAATGCCAGAAAAATATGTATTAGCTTGTTTTTTAAGTGAACAAAATGAAGAAGCAAAAAAACTTGTTTTAAAAATAAAAGAACTTGGCTATGAAGTTATTGATGTAACAAATCCTAATAATAAATATGGTAATATAGGCCCAGCAGAGTTTTTATATTTAGAAAGAAATGCAAGTTTAATCTTAACAGATTCTTTTCACTCTATAGTGTTTTCTATTATTAACAAAGTTCCTGTTGTTCATATTGAAAGAGAAGGTAATTTTTCAAGTATTACAGCAAGAATTGAAAATTTGGAAAGAATTTTTAATGTTAAATTTAAAACACTAAAAGATGCAAAAAAAGAAAAAGTAGAAAATCTTTTTAAATTTAATTTAAAAAATACAGATGAAATTTTAAATAAAGAAAGAGAAAAATCCTTAAACTTTTTAACTCACGCTTTTAATGATAAAGTAGAAAAAAACAATAACTTAACAGATGTTGATTTTGACTGCTCCGGTTGTGGTTTGTGTAAAAATATTTGTCCTGTTGGTGCAATATCTTTACAAGAAAATGAAAAAGGTTTTATACACCCAGTAATAGATAAACAAAAATGTGTAAACTGTGGTTTGTGTTTAAAAAATTGTTCTCAATTAAGAAGTTATGAAAAGTTAGATTTTACAAATGGTCTTTATGCTTTAAAAAGAAAAGATAATGCAAAAGGAAACTTTTCTTCAACTGGAATATTTGGATCAATAGCAAAAAAAGTTTTAAGCGAAAACGGTGCTGTTTTTGGTGTTGAATATCAAAAAGAAAATAGCCGATTTGTAAAAATAGAAAGTGAGAAAAATTTAAGTAAAATTGAAGGCAGTAAATATTTTCAAGTTGATGTTTCTAACATATATAAAGAAATTGAAAAATGCTTAGCGAAAAATCAAAAAGTTTTAGTGGGGGCAACTCCTTGTCAAATCGCAGGCCTTAGAAGAAAATTTAAATACAATAACAATTTAATTTTAGTACAAGTTGTCTGTCATGGCGTTCCATCACAAAAATTGTTTAATCAAGTATGTTTAGAAAGATTTAACGAAATACCTAAAAAAGTAAATTTTAGGGCAGAAGGAAAAAACTTTTTTAATTATAATGAAGAATATTATTTTACAAATAAGATTTTAGCGTTTAATAATGATGAAGATTTATATATAAATGTTTTTTTAAAAAATGTTGCCTTAAATGAAAGTTGTTATAATTGTAGATACGCTGGTAATAAAACAGGTGCAGATATTATTATTGGGGATTGCTGGGGAATAAAACAAATTAATAAAAATTTTTATACAGATAAAGGGGTTTCTATTTTAACTTTTAATACTTCAAAAGGAAAAGGCATTTTTGAAAGTTTAAAAGAAAATTATGATATATATAAAATACCAAAAAACAAATATCAGTTTTGTAATGAAAATTTATTTAAGTGTGCAGTAAATTATAATAATCTAAGAAAACATTTTACTTTTTTTGAGGATATAAAAAGTAAAAAAATTAAAGATTCTATTAATTACAACATAAAAGAAGAAAACAAAACTTTAACTTTTTTTGGTAAGGTTAAAAGAAAAATTAAAAAAATTTTAAAAATAAATTAAAAAGTAAAAGTCGAGAATGATAAAAGATGAATAAACAGATAAAGTGGGGCATTCTTTTACAGTATGTCCAAATGGCATTGGGTATAATAATCAAACTTTTATATGTTCCTATAATGACAAGAATTTTAGGGCAAAACGAGTATGGATTATATAACCTAGCTTCATCAATAATAGGATATCTAAGTCTACTTTCCTTGGGTTTTGGGGTGGGCTATATTCACTTTTATTCTCGCTACAAAAAAAATAATGATGAAGAAGGTTTAAAAAAGCTAAACGGACTTTATTTAATTGTATTTTCAATTATGGGTTTAGTGTCTTTAATCTTGGGTCTAGTATTATCGTTTAACACTTCTTGGTTTTTTAATAGCAGTTATTCTGCAAATGAAATGCATATTGCAAAAGTATTAATGTTATTCTTAACGGTTAATTTAGCAATTTCGTTTCCTGTAAGTGTTTTTACTTCTTATATAACAAGTCAAGAAAAGTTTATTTTTCAAAAACTATTAAATATTGGAAAAACTGTTTTGAGTCCTGCATTAAGTATTGTTTTATTATTTTTGGGTTATGGCTCAATTGGTATGGTTTTTGTGACAACAGTTCTTTCTGTAATAGTGGATGCAATAAATATTTTTTATTGTTTTAAAAAACTAAAAATGGGTTTTTCTTTTGGTAAAATTGATAAACCTTTATTAAAAGAGATTGCTATATTTTCTGTATTTATAGCAATAAATCAAATTATTGATCAGTTAAATTGGGAAACAGATAAAGTAGTTTTAGGTAAATTTGTAAATGGTTCTGCCGTTGCAGTATATGCAGTAGCTTCTACAATAAACAATATGTATATAAGTTTTCCAGCTGCTATTTCTGGCGTTTTTGCTCCTAAAGTCAATAGAATAGTTGTTGAAAACTCTCCTGATACAAATACAAAATTAACAGATTTAATGATTAAGGTGGGAAGAATACAATTTTTTGTTGTCTCATTAATTCTAACCGGATTTATTTTCTTTGGCTATTACTTTATTTCAATTTGGGCCGGACCAGAGTATATATCAGCATATTATGCTGCTTTATTACTTATTGCTCCTGCTACTATATCATTAACTCAAAGTATTGGTATTGAAATTAGAAGGGCAAAAAATAAACACAAATTAATTAGTTTAATTATGCTTATTACTGCAATTTTAAATGTTTTAATATCAATCCCATTAGGAATAAATTTTGGTGTTATAGGTGTTGCTATAGGAACAGCTATTTCATTAGTAATAAACACGGTAATTATTAATATATTCTATAAAAAATCATTGAAACTTGAAATGGGTAGATTCTGGTTGAATATTTTAAAAATTTTACCATCTATGATTATTCCTGTTGCAACGGGAATAATTTTAAACCTATTATTTCCAATTAATAGTTTTATAATGTTTGCAATCCAAGTGGTAGCATACACAATAATATACTGTATAAGTATAAGTTTATTTGGTTTAAATCAAGAAGAAAAAGGATATATAAAACAAAACTT
>JAFQFI010000021.1 GCA_017398655.1 Clostridia bacterium | reverse complement strand
TAAGTGAAGATAAAACTTACATAAGTTTATACACACACAAAAATAGCTCAGTTACACTTCCTTCAAACATAAATACATGGTTTGAAAGAGAAAATTATCATATAAATACAGCAGATTCTATTGCAAACAAACAAATTACTAATATTACTGAAGATAAAACAGAAAACATTGTTTGGGCTGGAAACTTTAGATATGTAATTTTAGATACAATAGAAGAGGGTGCTGTAATTGATTATTCTGAATTTACTGATGCAACTGTAACTGAAGGTGGTTATAGATTGGCTACAGGTGTTTCTGCTACTAACTACGCTTCTTATTATGTATATACATACAATAAAGAAACTAATACAGGTGAATTTACACTTGCTACAAGTTATGATGCAAATAGAGAATACTTTACAAAAGTACCTGCAGGAAATGCTATAACAATTGCAACATATTACTCTCAAACAATTGATACATTAAAATTAATTTTGGCAGAAGGTAGTGAAACATTTAAAGGTTGGGTTGATAAAGCAGGAAACCAAAACTATTCTTTAAGACCATTAACTGTTGGTGGAGGAGATTCTGAAGTAATTCAATTGTTTGCTGCATGGAAAGATATTTATTTGTTTGTAGAACTTAATGGTGGTACATACAAAGTATTAGAAAATGGCAGTTATGTTGATAAAACAGAAATTCCAAGAATTACAGGTGTTCCTGATGAAAATGATGCTGACATTTATCACTTTGATATTCCAGCAAAAGTAACTGCAACTTTAAGTCCATTAGGACCTAACAAAACTGGTTATAACTTCCTTGGTTGGTCTGATACATATAGCAATTATGATAAATATGTTGAAGCTGGAAGACCAAGTTCTAATTTAATTAACAACAATAATCAAAACTCTGTAAAATATACAATTTCTGATGGTTACAGCAAAACTTTATATGCTATCTGGCAACCATTTGAAATTACAGTAGAGTTTAAGAGTGCAACAATTGATGAACAAAATTATAATCATGGTACACCTTTCACAGCAACATACAATTATGGTGAAACAATAATTTTACCTAATATAGAAACTGATGAAAGAATGTCTAACTGGAATTATACAAACTACTTATTTGTTGGTTGGTATAATGATGTAACTAAAAAATCTTATGATCAAAATAGTTCATTTATCTTAAATGTAAATAATGATTTACCACTTAACTCAGAAGGTGCTGTAAGAACTTCAGTTGTAATATTCTCAAGATGGCAACCAACTGATGTTGATGTTAAAATCTTCTTAAATGGTGGCGAATATATTGGAGATAAATCAGAATATTTAGCTTCTACTGGCGTTGACGATACTTATGGAGAATTTATCTTAATTGAAAACCAAACATTTAACGAAGCATTTGAATTAATTTCTTTTGAAGATTTATATAAATTTGGATATTTCACTAATAGTTATTATAACTTAGTAAGAGGTAACTCAATTTCTGATACAGTTATTACTCTTTCAAGTGATGTTCTTGATGGCTATGAATTGTTGGTAAGGGTTGAATGGAAAGAGTCAACATCTTATATTAAAGGTTACTATGAAGGAAATTTCCATAAGTTCTATGATACATTTGAAAATGCTGTTGCTGCAGCTTCTTCTGGTCATGAGGTTGTTATATTAACAGATAGAGTTTTATTATCAAAAACAATTATTGTTAATAAAAACTTAACAATTAGTATTGACCCAGATATGAAGAAAGATGTTACTATTATGAGAAACAATACTTTCAACTTAGATATGGGTGATACAAGAAACTTTATGTTTAATGTAGAAGAAGGCAAAACCTTAACTTTTGCAGAAAACACATTTGGAACTCTTACAATTAATGGTTCTTTTGATGCTACTTGTGGTGTTGCTATAAATGTTCTTGGTGGCAATCTTGTACTTAATTCTGGTGTTGTTATTAGAGAAAATAAAAACACCAACACTATTTATGGTGGTGCAATTTATGTTCAAGATGGTACTATTGAAATTAATGGTGCAATTATTTCTTCTAACCAAGTAATTAATACAAACGGAAATACATATGGTGGTGCAATTTCAATTTCTAACGCTACATTAACTATTAATAGTGGTGAAATTTCTTCTAATATGTCTGTTTCTGAAAATGGCAACGGAAGTGCTGGCGCTATATATGCAGTTAACTCTACTGTAAATATATTTGGTGGTAGATTTACAAACAATATTGCTGAAGCTACAACTGAAGGAAAAACTACTTATGGTGGTGCGTTATCTGTTTCTTCAAATTCTGTTTTGAATATTGAAAAACAAGAAGGCGAAAGTGCTGAAGAAATAGTGTTTAACAATAACACAGCAAGCAATGGTGGTACAATTTACTTTGATGGTACAAGCACAACTGTTTCTAATATTAGTGGCGTTGAATTTGCTAATAATAATTTAGCAGGAACAGCTATTAATGGTGGTGCAATTAACATTAACAATGGCTTAATTGATATTGATAATGTTGTTATGACAAACAACTTAGCAAACAATGGTGGCGCAATTTATATCTTTACTGGTACATTAAATTTAAGCAATTCTCAAATTTACTCTAACACTGCAACCAATAATGGTTTTGGTGGTGCATTGTATGTTGGCAACAAAGCAAAAGTTGTTGTAAATACATGTACAATTGGTACTAAAGAAGATAGCTTAAATGGAAATACTGCTGGCAATGGTGGTGCAATTTATTCTCAAGGCGATTTAACAATTGAATTGTCAACAATTGCTAAGAATAATGCAACCGAAACAGATAGCTTTGGTGGTGCTATTTATGCTGTTGGAACAGAAGAAACTGTTTCTAAGTTAAATATTTTAGGTTGTGAAATTACATTAAATACTGCAGAAGCAAAAGGTGCTGGTATTTATATTGGCGAAAGAGTTTTATATGTAATTGATAGTTATAAAGAAACCCTTGAAAACGGTGATGAAAAACAAACTAATAACGAAATAACAAATAACAAAGCAGATAATGGTGCTGGTTTATATGTTGCTACAGACGAATTGAATACTTATATTGCTGATACAAGATTTGCTGGCAACATTGCTCTTATTGAAGAAGACGAAGAAGCTGAAGAAGCAAACTTTAAAGGTGGCGCTGTTTATGCAGAACGCGGTGTTGTTAACTTTACAGCAAATGTTTTAATTGAAGAAAACCATTCTTATAGTGGTGCTGGTATTTATGTTGAAACAGCAACTGTAAACTTAACAGATGTTTCATCTTCAGAACATATTATTGTTACTGAAGGTGACGAAGCAGATTTAATTTATTATAGTAACTACGCTACATATGGTGGATTTATTTACAATAGTGAAGCAGGTACTGTAATTTATAATTATGGTAAAATTAGATTTAATAATTCTTATTATGGTTCAGTAATTTATAACTTAGGTACTGTAAAATTTGGTGAAGTAAAAGTAGAATACAACAAAGAAGACGGACATAGCCAAATTTACACATCTGGTGTTTTTGAAATTTTTGCTGATACAGAAATTCATGCTGACCAAAGAATTTATGTAGAAAGAAATGGTGTAAATTCATATCAATACATTACTGTTTCTAAAAACAATTATACAAATACAAATACAACCAATGGTGATATTTATATTGCTGTTGATAGCTACATAATTGATGCTGTATTTGTAAAATTTACAACACAAGATGCTTATGACAACTATAAAGCATCATTTGAAGCAAACGATGGCAAGGGATACTTTAATCTTATTAATGTTGAAGAGTTTAAAGTATCAACAAACGACGAGTTACTTGCTCTTGTAATTAACTATCAAAAATATGATGTTATCTTTAATGATGTTTCTGGAGATAGAAATGTATACATTCAAGTTGACACAGTTGAAGTTGATTATGGTTATATATTTACTCAAACTTTCATAAATCAATATACTGCTGAAGATACAATTCCTACAAGGGCAGGATATGATTTTGTAGGTTGGGCTTATTATACAGATGGCAATGGTAAAGTTGGTGCTGTTACAACCGATAGAAATGTTGAAATTTATGATTTAATTTCATCTCCTCAAAATGGTTATAAAAATGCTACAGATCTTATTGGTGCTGTTTCTATTGGAAACTACAACTTTAATTTGTATGCTATGTGGAAACCATATGAATTTGAAATTAGATATCAATATGACAATTCTTATGAATCATTTGGAAAAACAAGTTATTCTATAAATGGTGTTGATATTGATAACACTAACTTAACTGTATTTACAGAAACTGTTACTTATGGTGATACATATTCATTTATTGCATTAAATGATTTATATGATGTTCAATTTGTTTCATATTTAGAATATACAAATATGACTAAAGACGAAACAACAGGAAATATCACTATAACTTTAGAAGGTGGCAAAACTGTTCAAGCTCTTCAATCAAATGGATATACATTTACTTATGATAGTACAGAATATTTATTTGATGGTGTAGATAAGTTCTATACAGTATTTACAAAAGATTATACTCTTGTAAATGAAGCAGGAAATAATGCTTATTTATATCCACAAAAAATAGATATTAATGGCGAAGAAAATGCAATTGATATGGCTTTAACTGCTGATGGCAGATATTGCTTTACTTACAATGATATTACTTATGTTTACAAACAACTTTACAGACCTGACTTCTATAAATTCTTACAATATCAAGTAAGTGATGGTATCTTTGGTGCCGGAGATGAATTTGATATTAATATTGCAAACTCTTTATTTGCATACGAAATAGAAGAAGGTACAAACAAAAAAGTAATTAATGTAACAATTTGTTTTGAAAGAATGTCTTCTACAGTTATTGTAAACGCAAACGGTGGTGAAGGTGGTTTTGAATACAATTGTTATTCAGGCGATACATTTGTAATGCCAAATTATTCTAAACCAGTTGTTTACAACAATGTAGAACAATTTGTTTACAAAAAAGATTATGCATTAAAGGGCTTTAGTACTTCTTTAGATGGCGAAATTATTTCATTAGAAGAAATTGTTGTTCCTGAAACAGCAACTGCTATGTATATTATTTATGCTATTTGGGAAGAAGCTGTTTGTTTTGTTGATAATGCTGTTGAAAAGAGAGATGCATATTATGATGTTTACTACTCTTCAATTGAAGCAGCTGTAAATGATATTAACAACAATTTAACTCAAGGTATATATAGTTCTGTACAACTTAATGAATACAATTTATTTATTACAAAAGATACAAGTATTAATAGCTCTGTTGTTGTTACAGAAAATGTTAAGATTCGTCCATATTCTGGCAGTGTAAAAGTTGTTGCAGGTGAAAGTTTACCTTTAACTGCAAGTGCTTTAGAAATTGCTAATGGCGTTGAAGTATCTATTGGTAGTGAAGAACTTACTTCTGCTACAATTACATTTGAAAGTGCAAATGAAAGCAGAACAAATAGTTTCTTAGTAATTAAAGGTACTGCAAACCTCTTAAATGGTGTTAGATTTGAAAATTGTAAATCTAATGCAGATACTGTTGGTGGTGCAATTACAATAGATGCTACTGCTATAGTAAATATTACAGGTGTAGTATTTGTTGCAAACGAAGCTGTAAATGGTGGTGCAATTTATTCAAAAGGTATTTTAGTTATTAATGATGCAACTTTTGGAGAAGAAAATGGTGCCAATACAGCAACAAATGGTGGTGCAATTTATGTAGATAGTGCTACAACAACAATTAATAAAGCTGTATTTACTTACAACACAGCAACAAATGGTGGTGCTATTTATCTTAACGCTGCAGCAAACTTAACAGTAAAAGATGTTAAATTTGTTAATAACTCTGCTTCTACAAATGGTGGTGCTATTTATGCAAACAAAGGTTTCACTATTGGTGAAATAGGAGAGGAAACTGTTGCTGTAACAGAATTTAACTACAACACAGCAACAAATGGTGGTGCAATTTATGTTGAAGGATCTTCAACTACAAATGTACTTGCAGCAAAATTTGTTAATAATACTGCTTCTACAAACGGTGGTGCAATTTATACAAATAGTGGTGATGTAAGCATTAGTGGTGCACAATTTGTTAATAATACTGCTTCTACTGGTAATGGTGGTGCAATTTATGCAAAAGCAAAATTAACAATTAACAGTTCTAATGCTGGTGACGAAAAAACATTATTTAACTTAAACAAAGCTCTTTCTGGTGGTGCAATTTATGTTGAAGGCACAAACCCAGAAAGCAAAATTATTGTAAACATTTCTGATATTGTACTTACTACAAACCAAGCATCAGACGGTGGTGCAATTTATGCTAAGTGTGCAGATGTTAGAATTGACAGTGCTACTCAGTTAAAAAATAATGGTACACAAACTGGATTCCCAACTTATAATGGTGGCGCAATTTATGCTGCACAAGATTCAGTAATTTCTGTGTACGGATTAATAGAAGCAAATACTGCTATTAATGGTGCTGGTATTTATGCAACATCAAATGCAAAAATTGTTTTATTCAGTGCTATTATTCAAGGCAATAAAGCTTCTACAAACGGTGGTGGATTATTCTTAATAGGCGAAAGTTATCTTGTAATAAATGGTTCTACAAACAGAACATTAATTACAGAAAACGAAGCTTCAAGTGGTGGTGGTATTTACTTTGCTTCAAGCAGTTTATTAAATGATTTATCTGTTGGTTCTATTAACAACAACAAAGCTAATGTTTCTGCTACAAGTTGTGGTGGTGGTATTTATGTAATGGCAGGTAACTTAGTTGTTAATGGTACAAACATTATTGGAAATATAGCAAACAGCAAAGGTGATGGTGTTTATATTTCTAATGATGCAACATTTACTATTACTGCAGGAAATGTAAAAGAAGCAGAAAACGAAGAAACCTCTGGTTATGATATTTATGTATCTGCTTTAAATAACGAATCTTTTGGTAGATTTGAAATTGGTTCTACTGCTTTAACTAAAGATGTTTACTTAGCTGGTATTACATCAATTAAAGTTTTAAGTGGTTTAACAAGTGATTTTACTAACGAAGAAAATATTATTGATATTGTTCTTGATAAAGCTTCTGAAGGTAAGGTATTGGTTGAATTTACTTCTGAAGAAGCAGTTACAAAAGACCCATTTGCTATTAGCGAAGAAGTTGGCAGAGCTTTCTATATTGAACAAGAAGGCAAATGTTTAATTCTTGCTAAACTTGCTGCAAGTGTAACTATTGATCCAAACCAAGGTGTTATTACTTATGCTGAAGAAACTTATGGACAATTATTCCCAATTGATATTTCTGGTTTAACTGGTAAACCATTTACAGTTCTTTCACAATTAACTGGTTATAAATTTGGTTTTGATTTGTCTACATCATTTACAGATGAAGATGGTATTATATATACTGCAGAAAGTTTAATCCCTCAATATCCTATAACTTTAAAAGCAAATTGGGATGTAATTGAAATTAATGCTAAAAAAGTTGTAGATGGTAACGAATCTAACCTTGATGAATTTAATATTAACAAAGCTGTTTATGTAGATACTGCTTCAAAAACATATCATGACTTTGTTGGTTGGGAAGTTGCATATAAAGTTGGCGATAATTTTGTTATGACAGGATTAATGTTGCCTGAATTTACAACTTTCAAACTTAAAGAATTAGATAGCGAAAATGCTATTTCTGGTTCAGTAAATTCATATATTTCTGTTTATAACGGAATTATTGAAAATGATAGAACTATTTACTTTGTTGCTAAATTTACAAAAACAGAAGTAACAATTATTATTAAAGGTCTTGGTGGTTTAACTTCAGAAGGCAACGAAAACTTTGAAGTTGTTGTTTATCAAGATGAACTTGAATTTGTATTGGCAGATTATGTAAATGTATTTACAAAAACAGGTTACATTTTAACTGGCTTCTTTAATGGTGCAGATGAAACTTACAACGAAATAATTGATAGATTATATGATTTAAATGAAACTGTTGATATTTCTACTACAGAAGAAGTTATCTTGTACTGTTATTGGGAATATGCAGAAGCATATATCAAAGCTGGAAATTTAAATCCTAATAATCAATACTTCTTAACATTAAGCGAAGCATTACAAAGTACAGTTGATGGAGATACTCTTGTTATTGTTAATAATATAGAAATTAAATCTACATACACAATTAACAAAGATATAACAATTGTTTCAAGCACAGATGTATCTTTAACAAGAGCTGCAAGCTTTATTAATGGTTATATGTTTAATATTGAAGCAGAAGTTGTATTTGGTGATACTACAAACAACGAATTAACAATTTCTGGTGTAAATATAAATAGTGCAAATTCTGCTATTTATGTTGCAGCATTTAAACAATTAACATTAAATAAATCTGTTATTATTAAAGATAACAATAATGTAGATGGAAATGGTGCTGCTGTTAACGCTGCTGGTACAGTTATTGTTAACGGTGCAACTATTAAAGCAAACACTGCTAAAAATGGTGCTGGTATTTATGCAACTGGAAGTGTTCAAATTGTTTCTGGTTCTATAGAATCTAACACTGCAGAAAATGGTGGTGGTGTATATGTAACAAATGCAGCAACAATTTCTATGACACTTGGTAATATTTCTAAGAATATTGCTAAAAATGGTGCTGGTATTTACTACGCTTCAACATCTGCAAACCTTCTTTCTCGTGGTAATATTTCAAGCAATAATATTGCTGCAAATGGCAATGTGGTTGCAACTTTAAGTGAAGGTTATCATGGTGGTGGTATTTATGTTGCATTAAATAGTGGTAAATTAACATTAGGTAGCGTAACTATTGATAAGAATGTTTCTTTCTATGGTGGTGGTATTTATGTTGATGGTAGCAATGTTCAAGGTAGCACTCAAGTTAACTTAGTAATTGATGGGGCTCAAATTAAAGAAAATAATGCAAATACTGGTGCTGGATTATGTTTATCAGATGGTAAATTTGGTTATGGTTCTCATATAGTAGAATTTACTTCAGGTAACATTTCTGCAAACCAAGCAAAAACTGTTGTTACAGGTAAAGTTCAAGGTGGTGGTGTTGCTGTTTATGGTGGAACATTACTTGTTAAAGGTGGTGTTGTAGAAAACAATATTGCTTCTTCTGTTGGCCCAGACATGTATATTTCTTCTATCAACGCTAATGACTTTGGTACTGTTAGAATTAACGCTGGTAGAATTGGTTCTGAATCAACTCCATCAAGTGTTTATGTTTGTGAATTTGCTCAACTTGTATTAAGTTCTAACTATGCAATTTATGACCAAGTTTGCTTAGAAGAAAATGCTTATATTAGGGTTGAAGGAACAATTAATGCATTGAATAAAGTTTTAATTATTCCAGAGTTCTACCCAGAAGCTAAAGATAATGATGTTAAGGTTGTAGAATTTGCAACTGCTCTTACACCTAATGTAAATAAATTTGATATTGATGAAAATAAGAAAGATCAATTCAGATTAAAAGTTGTAGGAAACGACCTTGTAATTTCTGAAGCTTACTTTAAATTAACTCTTGACGCTAATGGTGGTGATGTTTCTGCATTAGCAGCATTAACTGGTGATTATGTAAAAACTGGTAACAATTTAATTGTTGATGTTAAATATAATTCAAATATTAATGATATTTTAAATAAAGTTTCTGCTACAAGAGAAAACAGAAAACATGAAGATTGGGATACTCAAGCTGATGGATTAGATGAAAGCTTTGATTTAAATAATCCAAACTATATGCCATATAAAGATTTAACTGTATATGCAATATGGTCTGGAGAGTTCCATATCTTAACAATTAACAAAAATGATTCTACTGGTTCTACAAGAGCAGAATTTAGTGGAGAACAAGAAGATATTGCTCTTACTGGAGATTTGGCAAAAGAAGTATTCTCTGATTTTGGTCAAACAACAAAAGGTAAAGAAGCATTAGCTTATTTTGCAGATAACCTTTCAAGGGTTGGTTATACATTTGTAGGTTTCTGTGAAAATCAAAATGGTGAAGGTGTTGTTTATGATGCAACTGGCGAAGGATTTAAAATGCCTCAAAAAGACATCACCTTATATGTAATTTGGCAAGCAAATACTTATACTATTAATTACAATGCAAATAAACCTGCAACAGCAAGCAAAAACATTGTAAATGAAGTTGATAGTACAGAATGTACATTTGATACATATGCATTTGTATCTTCAAGTACATTTATTCTTGAAGGTTGGACTCAAGTAAATTGGAATACAAAACAAGATGGCACAG
>JAFQFI010000020.1 GCA_017398655.1 Clostridia bacterium | reverse complement strand
GTTTTGTGTGTTTGTTATTTGCTTTATTTCTTCAATAGTTCCTGTTTTAAGTAATTTACCATTTGATAATATTGCAACTCTATCACATAAATTTTCTATTTCTTCTAAATAGTGTGAAGTTAATATAATAGTAATATTTTTTTGTAGTTTTTTTATAATATTCCAAAGTTCACGCCTAGCAAAAACATCTAAACCAAGTGTTGGCTCATCAAGAAATAAAATTTTTGGTTTTGAAATTAGAGCAATTGCAATAGATAATCTTCTTTTATAACCACCAGATAAAGTTTTGGCTCTTTGATTTAACACTTCATTTAGATTAAAAATATCTACAATTTCATTTATTGTATTAGCATCATTATTGTTGTATATATTTGCAAAAAATTCTAAATTTTCTTTTACGGTTAAGTTGTTTGCCACTGATGTTTCTTGAGGTGATATATCAATTATTTCTTTGATTTTATCAATCTCTTTATCTAAATTAAAATTATTTATTGTTATAGTTCCACTTGTTTTTCTTGTTAAACCGCAAAGAATTTTAATAAGAGTAGTTTTCCCAGCACCATTCACACCTAAAAGTCCAAACAATTCACCTTGTTTTATTGATAAAGAAACATTGTCTAATGCTTTCTTTGATTTATAATTTTTACATACATTATCGATTGTTATAATATTCATATAACACTCCTTATTGCTTTAATACTTTATCTGTTAAACTATCAATAACATCTGCTTTGAGTAGAGCAATACCTTTTTCTTTATCGCAAAGAACAATAACAGAATCTCCTGGATTTATGTCAAACATAGTTCTTATTTCTTTTGGTATAACAATTTGTACTTTTTCTCATAATTTGCAAATACCAACAAATTTGTTTTTATCAGTTTTATTTTTTTTCATATTCAACTCCTTTTTGTATAATAAGTTATACTTTTCATACTTGTTATACTTTTATAATAAGTGTTTGTCAACCGAATAACAAAAAAACACCTTATCTATTATGATAAAGTGTTTTTATAATTATTACACTTGTTTCAAACGGGATAACCCTTATCTGTTTTTTATTATTTTAGTTGTTTTTTATTAAAGTTAAATAAATTTACAAAACAAACAACTTAAAATTGCACCTGCTAAGGTTGCTATTAATGCAACAGGTATTGCATATAACAATTTCTTTACTTTTGTTTGTGAGCAATATAATGTTGTTACATAAAAAACTGTATCGCAACTACCAATCATAACACTGGCACTTCTGCCAATATAACTATCAACGCCATATGTGGTAAATATATCGTTTAAAATAGCTAAGCTTCCATTTCCGCTAAAAGGTTTAAGTAATACTAATTCACATAATTCTGAAGGTATCCCAATTAAATTAAAAACAGGAGAGACAATTCTTGCAAGAAGATTGGCAAGTCCACTAATTTTTATAAATTGCACCATAATCATTATTGTTACAAGATATGGAAATATGCTTACTACAAGTGGTATGCTTTGTTTTGCACCATTTATAAAACTATTATAAACATTAACTTTTTTTATTTTTGCGTATATAAAAGTTAAAAGAATTAATACTGGTAATAAATAAATACTCATTTATTTTTTTTCTTCCTTTTAAACTTTTCTATAATAAGGGCAAGTCCAATACCAATTGCTGTTGTTAAAATGGCAACTATTATTGTTGGCAAAATTATATTGCTGGCATTTTCACTGCCTGCTGTAATTCTAAGCCCAATTACGGTGGTTGGTAATATTTGCATTGAGGTGGAAGCAAAGATTATAAGCATAATCATAGCTCTATTAGCTTTGCCACTTCCGTCATCTAAGCGTTTCATTGCTTTCATCCCAAGTGGAGTAGCAGCACCACCCATACCTAAAATATTGCAAGAAATATTCATACATAATAATTCGTTTGTTGTTTCATCTACATTACCAAAAATTTTTTTTGTAAAAGGAGATAGTAGTTTTGATAATTTTTTATTTATTCCACTATCTTCCATAACTTGTAAAATACCCATCCAAACAGAATATATTGCACATAAACTTAAACATAACTTTAATGTATTTTCGCTTGCTTCTAACATAGAAGGTAATACTATTTCTGGATTTAAATAAAGTAATATGCAAATGCTTGTAGCTATAAGCCAAAACCAAATTTTATTCATAATAAATATTTATGAAAAATAATAAAATGGTATGCAATAAATACCAAATGTGTTAAAATAATTTTATGATTATAGATTCTCATTGTCACATTTATGACGAAAAATTAACCGAAATTAAAGAAGATATATTAAAAAACATTATTAAAAACAACCAATTATGTGTTTGTAATGCAGATAGTGCGGAAACATCAAAATTATGTATTGATTTGGCAGAAAATAATTTAAATGTATTTGCTACTGTTGGTATTCATCCGCATGAAGCAAAATCATTTAATGAAAATTCTTTAAAAGATTTAGAAAATTTGGCAAAACACAAAAAAGTTGTAGCTATAGGAGAGATTGGTCTTGATTATTATTACAATTTATCTCCAAAAGAAATGCAAAAAGAAGTATTAAAAAAACAAATTGTTTTAGCAAACAAACTTTCACTTCCGTGTGTTTTTCATGTAAGAGAAGCCACTGAGGATTTTTTAAGTATTTTAAAGGAAATGGCACAATATTTTAATAATTCAGGAGTAATTCATAGTTTTAGTGGTAGTGTAGATACGGCAAAACAACTTATTAAAATGGGTTTTTATCTTGGTATAAATGGAATAGTTACATTTAAAAATGCAAATAAAATTTTAGATGTTGTAAAAGAAATTTCTATTGATAAATTGCTTATTGAAACAGATTGCCCATATTTAACGCCAGTTCCACATAGGGGAAAACCAAATAGACCAGAATATGTTGAATATATAGCAGAAAAAATTGCAGAAATTAAAGGAATGACAAAAAAAGAAGTTATTGATATTACAACAAAAAATGCTTTAACATTGTTTAATATTAAAAGGTAAAAAAATGGCAGAACTTTCTAAAGATTTTAAATTTAAAAAACAATTTGGACAAAACTTTATTCTTGACAAAAATTTTATGACCTCTTTGGTAAGAGATTTTAACTTAAATAATAAAACTATTGTTTTAGAGATAGGTGCAGGGGCAGGGGTTTTAACCGAAGTTTTGGCTGAAAATTTTAAAAAAGTTATTAGTTTTGAAATTGATAAAAC
Source organism: Clostridia bacterium (assembly GCA_017398655.1). GTDB lineage: Bacteria > Bacillota > Clostridia > Christensenellales > UBA1242 > UBA7862. The sequence goes on along the minus strand of JAFQFI010000020.1, from coordinate 529 downwards.
TTTAACGGAACATTTACAAAACATTGAAAATAAACATAATAATTTAAAATTTGTATTTAAAGATGTTTTAAGTGTAAAAACTGAAGATATAGATAATTTGTTTGATGGTAAAGAATATGTATTAATAGCAAATTTACCATATTATATAACATCACAAATTATTTTTAAGTTTTTGTTTTCTTCAAATGTTTCTCAAATGTATGTTATGGTTCAAAAAGAAGTTGGCATTAGGTTTTGTGCAAAAAATTCAACTAAAGATTATGGTATACCTACGGTTTTAATAGATAGTTTTGGTTCTTGTAAAATTGTAAGAAATGTTAGTAGAACTGTGTTTAAACCTATGCCTAATGTTGATTCTTGTATAATAAAAATAGAAAAAAGCAGTAATAAATTTAATATAAAGGAAACTAAAAAATATATCGATTTTGTATCAAATTCTTTTAAAATGAAAAGAAAAACTCTTTATAATAATTTGGTTTCTGCTGGTTTTAATAAAGAAAAAGTAATTGAAGCTATAAAAGAATTAAAT
>JAFQFI010000019.1 GCA_017398655.1 Clostridia bacterium | reverse complement strand
TTTATAAAGTTGGTGGAGGCAAAGAATGAATAAAGTTGTAAATTTTTATAAAAGAAACTTAAAAGAAATTTTAAGAGACCCTATTATTTATATTTTTTGTATAGGGTTTCCTATTGCAATGTTTTTGTTATTTTATATAATCAACAAGTTTTCAAATGGGCATACTCCTACTTTTGAAGTGTTGTCTTTACTTCCTGGAATTATTGTATTTTCATATTCTTTTGTTATGTTAACTCTTGCTATTATTGTATCAAAAGATAAACAAACATTTTTCTTAAAAAGATTATATTCATCTCCAATGAAATCTTACCATTTTATATTGGGATATTCCCTTGTTGGCTTATTTGTTGGGTTATTACAAACATTAGTTTGTGTTATTACTGGATTAATAATTTCTCTAATATCTAATGTAGGATTTGTATCAATTGGAAATATTTTGCTTTTAATTATTGCTCAATTACCAATACTTATTACAAATATCTTTTTAGGAATATTGTTTGGAGCTATATTTAATGATAAATCAGCACCGGGTATTTGTTCTGTATTTATAAGTTTAGCTGGAATACTTGGTGGTTGTTGGATGCCGATTGAAACAATGGGTGGCTTTGAAACTTTTTGCAGATTTTTACCATTTTACCCATCAGTTTACATTGGAAGAATAATTACAAATTCAAAAAATGCATTAGGAATTACTTATTCTTTTAATAATGTTGCTGGCTTGGGTTTAATTTCTATAAGTTTGTTTATGATTGTTAGCATATTTTTAGCAATTATTGCATTTAAGAAAAATATGGTAAGCGATAAATAAAAAACATTATAATGACAGTTATGCGTGTGCTTGTCTATATAACTGTTCTTGCTTCGCTCGAACAGACAATCACACGCCCATAAACTAAATTAAAGCAGACAAAAAGAGTTAAGATTTTTCTATCTTAACTCTTATTTATAACACTATTTTCAAAATTGACTGACTAAACTGTTTTTTTATTTTAATATATTTGGTTTTATAACATCACAGCCATTATTTCCACCTTTTGTAAAATAACACAAAATTAAATGGCTTAATTCTTTTTTGTTGTTTGGATATAAAAACTGAAGTTTTTTACAAATAAAATTATATTCTTTTGCTACACTCATAATTTCTTGTATTCTACTTGGAATATGAACCATAAAAAATTTACCAGAATATTTTAATATTTTATTTGCACTATTAAAAATATCGTTTAAAGAAGTAGAAACTTCATATTTTGTTAACATATATTTTTTATTAATATTAGAATTATCTTCAGGCATAATATAATATGGTGGATTACAAATTAAAACATCTACCTTGCCATTGCCTACATCTTCATAAGCAAGAGATAAATCTTTATTAATAAATTTAATATTAGTAATGTTGTTATATAATAAAGTCCTGTTAGACATTTCACATAATTCTGATTGAAGTTCAAAGCCAATAATATTTTTTGGCTTATATTTTTCGTTAACTAATATTGAAATTACTCCACTTCCAGAACAAAACTCTACAACAAAATCTTTATGCCCTACTTTTACAAAGTTTGACAATAAAACACTATCGGAAGTAAAACGATAATTATTTTTATTTTGTATTATCATTAAATTATTTAATTGTAAATCATCTAAAACTTCGTTTTCTTTCAATAAATTTTTCATAATTTTCTCTTTACATATATTAAATATTTTTTAACTTTTATAAATACAAAAAATAAAGGTTATTTTAGAAAAATTTTTTGTTTGGCACAAAATTTATTTTTTTAATATCTAAAAAAACCTTTAATTATTTTTTTGTTATTTATTATTTTTTAAATGTTTATTTTTTTTGTTTTTATTTGGCAAAGTTTCTTCCTTTACATCTTCTACCTGTGGCTTTAAATTAACTTTTATTTGTTTTTCAGTTTTTTGACCTTTTTGTTGTTGCCCTTGATTGTTATTTCCATTTGAAGCAACTTTTGAAATATCATCAAACAAATAATCTTTTATTGTAAAGCCACCATCATTTGTTGTTAATTTTACTGAAGCAATTTGCTTTAATGCATTTGTATACATAACAATACCTACACCATCTGGAGTTTTAACTTCAGCATTCAACTTAGGCATTTTTGGATAAACTTCTGAATAATACTCATTTTCATACTCAAGACAACACATAAGACGACCACAAGAACCACTTATTTTTGTAGGATTAAGTGCCAAACCTTGAACTTTTGCCATTTTAATTGAAACTTTTTCAAAATCTTTTAAATGTGAAGCACAGCAACATACTCTACCACAAATACCAATACCACCAACCATTTTTGCTTGGTCTCTTATACCAATTTGTCTTAGTTCAATTCTTGTTTTTAATTTTACAGCAAGGTCTTTAACTAAATCTCTAAAATCTACACGATTATCAGATATAAAATCAATAATAACTTTTGTTCCATCAAAAGAATATTCTGCATTAACAACATTCATATCCAAATTCATTTTTTCTACAAGTTCTTTTGTTGTGGCAATTGCAGTTCTTTCTTTATCCATATTTATTTCGTTTTGTTTGTCATCTTCTTTTGTAGCCACTCTTAATACATTTTTATAGTTAGATAAATCTTCGTTTTCTTTTACATCTTCAATTTTATCTACAGTTGCATAACCTTGTCCAAGAGAAGTTTCTACAATAACATTATCCCCTACATTTACTGAAAAATCAGCCAAAAAGGTGTATACTTTTGTACCAATTTTAAACCTAACACCTACTTTTTGTTGCATAAAAATTTAACCTCCAAAATATAAAGTAGTAAATTATCAATAAGAAGAATATAATTGCAATTAAACTCTAATTGCTTTTTTATTGAATAAATCTTTTTAATAATTAAATCTGCAGCATCACAATCAAGTTTCTGAGCTATCATTACCAACTTATCATAAATGTTGTTGTTTTTAACTAAGTTCTGTTTGTTAAGACGAAGCATTAAAACATCTCTAAAAATACTTTCAAATATCTCAAGAGCCATTTCAAAAGTTTGTTTTGAATTTGAAATCATAGCAGAATATTTAATAAGTTGTTTACTATCTCGCATTTCTGTTAAACATTTAATGCAAGAAGAAAATGTATCAGAAAAATCACTATTATTTGCATAATTTAAAACTTTTGTAAGAGAACCTTGAGCAATATCAAAAATTGTTTCTTTTTCTATTTCTGATTTAGTATCTAAATTAACAAAAGTTTTTAACTCTTCTCTGCTTAAAGGTATTAATCTTATTTTTTTACACCTTGAAGATATTGTTGGCAATACCTTATTAATATTTGTTACATTTAAAATAATAAAAGAATTTTTTGGTGGCTCTTCTAAAATTTTTAAAAGTTTGTTTTGAGATTGCTGATTTGCTGAAGAAAAATTATTAAAAATAAAAACCTTATAATCACTTTCTATAGGGGTAAGATTTATATTTTCAATTAAATCTTTTACATCATCAACTAAAATATTTTTATTATTTTTTGGATATATTTTTAAATCTGAGTGAGTTAACAAACCAACTTTTTGGCATTGAATACATAAATTACATGGCTTATTTTGCAAATTATTACAAAAAATATACTTGGCAAAACAATAAGAAAAATTATTTAAGAAAATTTCATCTGCACTTTCAAATAAAAAAGAATTGCAATTCAAAGGTTGATTGCATAAACTTTTAAACTGACTATTCTGTAAAATTAAATTTTGGTATTCTATCATTTATTTTTTATAATTATAGTTTTATTTTAAAAAATTATTATAATAAATTTTATTAATAAAACTTATTGCCTTTTAATAAAATTATTTTATCACACTTTTATAATATAAACAACAAAAAATAAATA
>JAFQFI010000018.1 GCA_017398655.1 Clostridia bacterium | reverse complement strand
GCTATACGAGAACGTGTGGCTGGATCACCTCCTTTTAAAGAGAAGTGAAGTCGACGAAACCAATTAGAAATAATTGGCAGGTACACAAGTTAGAAAGAAAACTAAATTAAAAAACACTTGAATAAAACAAGTAAAAATACAACCCAAAAAGCTTTAACTATTAAATGGAACTTTCAAAGAACTAACGAGAAATCGTTAGTTCTTTTTTTTTGTCTTTTTATAATTGTTTTTGTTTTTTACATAACCGTCAAAATTGCCATTTATTGACTTTAATTTAAAGATATAATAAAATATAATTAGATAAGGGGTGATATTGAAAAATGAAATCTCAACTTGCACTTAAAGGAATTCAACTTAAAAAAGCAAACGAATATTTAATGTCTTTGCAACAAAGTTTAGAACAAGCAGGAGGACTATCTTCTTTGTGGAGTGAAAGAACTGCTCGTATGACAACAACAGAGCTTAACAAATTGGGTGGACAATTGGGTATTAATGAAGAGGGAGAATATATGCCTTTAACTTCTATGGCTTTGGTAACTAATTCTATTAATAAAGTTTTTGCTAAAGAGAGTTCAGAAAATATTAAAAGTTTGGCGTATAAACTTACAGGCGAAGTTTTAAGCTTTGACCAACAAGTAAATGGTGTTTGGTTTGATTACGCTTATGGTGTTATTGAGAAACAAGGTATTAATGCTGTTGCTCCAACTGCTGAAGAATTAAAAACAGGTTTTGTAAATGGAGATTATGACACTGCGTTAATTGAAAATTATTCAAAGCTTAAAGACCAAGAAACAAATTTATTATTATCTCATCATAATATGGAAGCAGAAATATCTTTTCCTTTTAATGAAATGGGACCAATGAAATAAAGGTTAAAAAAAATTAAACAAATATAAATGACGATATAATTAAAAGACTATCAACAAAAAAAATGTTTTATGTCTTAAAATAATATAAAATTGACTTTTAATTTATTAAAAAAGATTGAGATTTTTATATCTCAGTCTTTTTTTATATAGTAACTTATATTTTTTTATGAAAATTGCTATATTGACTGCCATTAATGCTTATGTTAAAATTTTAATGTATTAATAAAAAAAGAGGGATTTTATTATGAACGATGTTGATAGAGAAGCATTAGCATATATTGCAAGAAATAATGCAAATGGTAAAGAAGGTTATATTGAAAACGAGTATGCAAGAAACGAAGCTGCAGTTGCTGCAGCAATGTTTTTTGACAAAGAAAATAGACCAGTGGAAACTCCAGTTTTAACAACAGAAGATATTGCAAGGGGTATTTATAGTAGGGTAAGTCAAGTGTTAAGTAGCCCAGAAAATGTTTTTGAAGTTTGTGTAGGTAAATTAGGAGAAGATCTTATTAATAATTGTGATGAAGATAAAATTGCACAACTTTGTTCAATAGGTTATTTTTATTCTACTGGCAGAACAAATTATCAAGAAGTGCGTTGTCTTATTCAAGGAGATATTAAAACTTGCCAAGAAAGAGGACAATCTGAAAATGTTGCAATATTAAACAATAAACTTCTATCTTTAGAAGAAGCAATGATGGGTGTTGCAATTCCAGTTATTGTTGGTGGTCTTGAAGATGGTTCTATTGATGCTCAACTTGCAAGTAAAACAGATGAAGAAATTGTTGCAACTTTAATAGCTTCTGACAACACTAAAGAATCTGCTATTGAAGAAGGTATTCTTCCTACTGTTAAAACAGTTTTGGTAGAAAGTGCTCAACTTACATCTTCTGGTGCAGCTTTTGAGGAATAATTGCTTTTTATTTAATTTGGCATTAAAAACAAAAAAAAGTATTGACAATGTACTAAAGATAATATATAATTCGTATGTTTTAAATAAAAACCTTTTTTACTTAAGACAGCAAGTGGGGCAACCCGTAAAGTTCTTTAAGAAATGCTTGCCGAGGTAAGTTGTGGTTATATGTTTCTTTTAATTGAAATTTAAACCTTATACTTACTCGAGTATAAGGTTTTTTGTTTTGTTAAAAGGAGGATATATGTCAAAAGAAGTTTTAGAAGCAAAAAAGCAAATTGTTGAGGAATTTAAACAAAAATACAACAATTGCAAAAGCGTAATTTTTATCAACTACAAAGGTATTAATGTTGAACAAGATACTAAATTAAGAAAATCTTTCAGAGAAAACAATGTAGAATATAAAATTTACAAAAACCGTTTAATCAAAATTGCTCTTGATGAACTTGGTATTACAGATTACGACGCTAAATATCTTGATGGAACAACATCTGTTGCTTTTGGTCAAGATGAAGTTGGCGCTGCAACTGTATTATACAAAGCAATTAAAGAATTCAATATCTTAGAAACAAAATTTGGTATTGTTAATGGCGAAGTTGTTGATGCTGCTCAAATCGAAGCATTATCAAAAATACCTTCAAAAGAAGTTCTTATTGCTCAATTACTTGGTATGCTCAATGCTCCAGTTGCTGCTTTAGCAAGAGTGCTTGATGCTATCGCTAAAAAAGATGCATAATCTTTAGTTAGTTATAAACAAAGCCACTTATAATGTGGATAAATAAAAATTAAAAAACAAAATTAAAAATAATAAATAAAAAGAAAAATTAAAGGAGAATAAAATATTATGGCAGATTTAAATAATCTTGTTGAAGAAATTAAAAAATTGTCACTTGTAGAAGTAAGTGAACTTGTAAAAAAATTAGAAGAAGAATTTGGTGTTAGCGCTGCTGCTGCAGTTGCTGCTCCTGCTGCTGGTGCTGCTGCTCCAGCTGCTGCTGAAGAAAAATCAGAATTCACAATCGTACTTAAAGAAGTAGGACCAAACAAAATACCTGTAATCAAAGTAGTTAGAGAAGCAACAGGTCTTGGCTTATCAGAAGCTAAAGCATTAGTTGATGGTGCACCTTCAACTATTAAAGAAAATGTTCCAACAGAAGCTGCTAAAGAATTAGAAGCAAAATTCAAAGAAGTTGGCGCAACAATCGAATTAAAATAATTTTTAATTTAAAT
>JAFQFI010000017.1 GCA_017398655.1 Clostridia bacterium | reverse complement strand
TTAAATTTTAATAATTTTTATAAAGTTCAACATATTTATAACCACCATACCACTCAGAAACTTTTTCTTCGCTTGAATTAAAGCCCATTTTTTCATACAACCTTAAAGCAGGTTTTGCATCACACCAAGCAACTATTTCGGCTTTTTTATAATTGAGTTCCTTTATTAAATTTTCTATTTTTTCAAATAATTGTTTTGAATATCCATTTCCTCGATATTCTTCTTCTACAAATACTCTTACAATATTACAAACTTCATCAGAAACTCTTTTTATACCCATACTGCCAATTGGTTTTTTATCTATGTACATAATAAAACCTGTAACATTGTCTAAATCATCTGTTAAAGTGTATCCTTTTTCTTTTAAGCCGGGTATTAAATTATATTGAAAATCTTCAAGTTTTTTACACAACAAAACAAAATCTTTATCCAAACCATTTACTTTTAAAATTTCCATAAAACATATCTCCTAAAATATAACTATATTATAAATTGTATTTAAAAAAATAAAAAACAAAAAAGCGTTATAAAATATTTTTAAATAAAAAAAAGAGTATTATTTATGTAATACTCTTTTTGTTTTTTACATAGCATTAATATAAACATGAGGCAAATGATAATAAACTTCAGATACAGGTATTAATAAATTAGCAATATTATAAATCTTTCCTATTAAACCTTGCTGCTTTACATATCTTGAAAATTCATTTGTTTGACCTGCTGTAATCCTTTTTACTTTTAATTCTCTTACAAACCCTAAATGAGTAAAGCTTTTAGGAGAAATAAACAAGTGTCCAACAGGGTCATATTTATTTCTAACATTATAAATATAACTTGTATATTTTCCTGCAATATTATTTGCTTTCTTTTCTTCTCCCCATTTAGTAAGAGAAACAATCTTAGTACCAATAACAGGAATTCTTATTGGTGTGTAGTAAAAACCCGGAGCACCAAAGGTATAACATTTTACATTTCCTAAAGATAAAGTACTTTCAACATCACTTGCTTTAATTCTACTATGAGTATTAGAAGGGTTAACATTATAATCAACCATATCTGATGTTACATAAGAAGCCAAATATCCACCCAAACTATGACCTGCAATAAATAAATTTTTTATATCTGTTTTTGCATAATCTTTTATACTTTTTGCAACAGTAATTGCTTGATCCATTTGTGTACAATATTCTTCTCTAATCATCATAGGCAAATAAGATAAAGTGTCTAAAATTTGGTCTGTACCAGCATAAACCAAGCAATAAGTGTTAGACCTATAATTATTTTGCCATAAAGTCCAAGACAAACCACTTGAGTAATGTCCCTGCCTTACATGAGTCCAACCCGGAGCATTATTATTTTTAATTTCTAAATATTTTTTAAAAATATTATAAATATCACCATATTCAGATGCCTCTGCAGTTAAATAACACATAGTATCTAAAGAAACACTGTTATTATATAGTTGGTCATTTTGAGTAGAACTTCCACCTGTGCTACCACCCGTACTGCCAGAACTTCCCCCAGTGCCACCATTACTTGTATCTTTAACAACATTTGTTGAATTTTTTATATCGTTGTAAGAAATAGAAGAAGAAACATCTGCTATTGTTTTGGAAATATAATTTGTATATAACCAAGGAAACATAAATATGGCAACCATAGCCAAAATAAAATCAAATACTTTGTTTGACATACTTATCTCCTTAGTAAATTATATTGTAAAAAGTTTCTGGGAAAAATGAAAACAAGAAAATTAAAACCCATACTGCAAGAAAAGCCAATCTAATAATTAAACCTTTGTTTGAAACCGATGCAACTGCAGTAACAGCACAAATAACAATAGGACCATAAAAAACACAAGTGTCTAAAAAATCTAACCACCAACTATCAAATGGAATATAATTGTAAACAACATTAGAAACATATACAGCATAAACAACTGTCATAATAATAGCAGCAAATCTACTTAACCATTTCCAAGAATGTTCTTCTTTTTCCGGTCTTTTATTTGGTCTACCAAACATAATAAAAATCTCCTTTTTTATAAGCATATCAAAAAAAAATTTTTATAACAATTTAATTTAATATAAATTTTTAAACACAGCATTTAATAATATTGCAAAAACAAAAAAAACGATTTTGAAATCGTTTTTTTTTGTTAACTTTTATTCTGTTGGAGTATCTGTTTGTGTTGTTGCTTGATATTTTACTATTTCTTGTTGTAAAGAGTCAATTAAACCTGTAGCCATAGTAAAGTGCCCTAAATCCTTTGCTTGCTCATCAACAGGCAAATTAACATATGCTGTAGCAAGGTCTGCATTATAATCTCCCACATTACCCCTTGCAATCCAAGCTTCGTGTATACCGTTTGCAACTGCAACTGTAGTAAATTCTCTTACCTCTTCGCTGTTATGTGTTAACCCCTCCCAATTAGTTAAAACAGATCGAGCAGCACAGCAACCAGCCATAAAGTTATCATATTGCCAATGTGGAGAAAGTTGAGTAAAATCTCTATTTGCAATATCCATAAAAACTCTACCATCTTTTACATAAAGAGTTTCATCTCTTGGTATTCTGCCTTCCAAAACACCCAACACAAAATCTCTGTCTAAAGGTTCTGTTAATTCTTTTTCACGAGGATTATTAACAAGACCATTTTCTAATGGTTCTTCCAATCTTCTTCCATCGCAATATGATTGATGCAACATAGAACCTAATATTGCACCTAACATATATTGACTATCTAAAGAAACCTCTTTTAAACTTTTACTACTTTGTGCCATTTCCGAAATCAACTCAACAACTGGCTTATCACCCATTCTTGATGTTGTATCAGCCAAAACTGACCTTACATGTTTTAAATCCATAATATAAAATCTCTCTTTTTTATAAAAAATTTGGTGGAGGTGAGGAGAATTGAACTCCTGTCCAAAATAGCAACAACAAATCTTTCTATCGAGAACAGGTGCTTTAAAATTTAATTTTTAAAGTAAAAGCACCAATACTTTAAAAACGAGTTTGTGTTTTAAAATTATTTAGCCAAACACTAAATAAAGTTCTCTCATATTTCTGACGCTTAATAGATTGCTATGAGAGCAACAATTCTATTAAACGGCTAAACTAAGCAGCAACTGCTAATTTAACATTATTATTATTGTTTGCATTTAAGCTTTTTTCTGTTTTTAATGTAGCAGAAACTACATCTCGCTTAATTTGCCCTTCAACTACCCTGTCGAAACCGGTGCACCCCCAAGTAAATTTGCTTTACAATTAAAAGAAATTTAAAAAATTACATACTTAAAATTCTTGCAGTTTCTCTTTTAATGTCTTGCTCTTTTTTATCTTCTTTTTTATTGTACAACTTTTTGCCTTTACAAACACCTATTTCTATCTTTAATAAATCATTTTTTAAATATGCTTTAATTGGAACCAAAGTTAAACCTTTTTGTTCTACCTTTTGCTTTATTTTTAAAATTTCTGATTTATTAAGAAGCAATAATCTGTCTCTATCTGGCTTAGGAGAAAAATTGTTTGCTGTTTGATAAGATTTAATAAAACTGTTTTTAAGTAACACTTGATTTTTGCTTATTAAAACAAAACTTTCTGTTAATGTCATACCGTTTTGTCTAACAGATTTTATTTCGCTACCCTTCAAAGCAATTCCTGCTTCATAGGTTTCTAAAATAAAATAGTTAAAACTTGCAAACTTATTATTAGCAACAATTTTCATTTTCTTATCAACTTTCCCCTAAGTTTATTTTAGCATATTAATTACAAAAATCAAATATTTAATTTTAACAAAAAAATACTATCTATAAAAATAGACAGTATTTTTTATTTCTATATTTTTATAATGCTATTCCTGAACAACATCTTTTACTACAACAGTAGGTTTTATGTTTACATCTGACACTACACCTTGAGTAACCCCTTCGCCTTGTTGACTATCAGCAAATTTGTTTTTATCAAAATAAGTTAAAATATCTTCTATTGGCATTTCTGTTGATACAGGTTCTTCGCTACCAGAGTGTTCAGCAACAACCCCTTCAATTACAGCACCAAAAGTTTGTTCTTCATCTTCTATTACAGAGCCAAAAGAAGTTATACCTTGTTTTTCTAAACTCAACTCTCTAATTTTTTCTTCAAACTTTTGAATTTTCTTTAAATAAAAATTTTCTTTTTCTTTATAAAAAGTTTCTGCTTTTTCATCAACAATACCCTTTACAGCAAAACTTGTTTTAGCAAGTTCTTTTGGATCAATACTTGGTGTATCTAAATTGTTTCTTAAAAAGGAACATATTAATTGATTTAAATTAGTATTGTTTTCACTGCCTTCTCTAAAAAATCTTTCTAAGCCACGACTGTCTGTAAATTGAAAAGCAGTTATAAGTTCACTAAAAGTTGTAGGCCTAAAAAACTTTGAAGAACTATCAGTTACTTCCATACCTTCTTGCCACAAACCAATTGCAGATAAAACATTGTTTGACCCATCTTTAGTCATAAGTTTTATATCACTTGAAACAAAAACAACCCCATCTTCCATGCTTTTTGGAAAACCACTACTTTGACTTCTTGAAACAAGAATAGAATTAAAAACTCCTTCCCTTTCAATTGCTTCTGTTTGTGCATTTGGTAATTTAAATTTTTTTGCGTCCATAAAAAACTTCCTATTAAAATTCTTATTGCGATTATACCAACTAAAACAAACCCAAACAATAGACACTTTTAACAAATAAAAAAAGACATTATATCTTTATAATGCCTTTTTTTTAACCATTAAAAATTTTTAAATTAAACTTTTGTAGTTTTTTTATTTAATTTTTTTACAATGTTAAAGTTAATTTTTCTTTCACTTAAATTGCAATCTGCAACTTCAACTTCTACACTTTCACCAATTCTATAAAGGTTCTTTTTACCAACCAAGGTTAAAGTGCGTTCGTCAAAATCATAAAAATCGTCAGATAAGGTTGAAACACTTACAAAACCTTCGCAGGTATTTTCAAGTTCTACAAAGAACCCTCTTGCATTTACACCACTAATAATACCTTCAAAATGATCTCCAATAAATTGAGACATATATTCGCATTTTTTATAGTCAGTAACTGCTCTTTCAACATCTTCTGCATTTTTTTCCATTTCACTTGCTTTTGCAGCAGCTTTACTTACAAAACCAATCATTTTAGGTGAAGTTATAAATGTTTTGTTATTATGAAGATATTCTTTAATAATTCTGTGTATACACAAATCTGGATATCTTCTAATTGGTGAAGTGAAATGACAATAATAAGTTAAAGCCATACCAAAGTGTCCCAAACATTTTTCAATGTATTTTGCTTTTTTAAGAGACCTAAGCATAATCATATTAACAACACCTTTAACAGGTAAATCTTCAACAGAAGTTAATATTTTTTGCAAATCCATTGGCATAATGTCTTTTTTATCCAAATTAAACTTAACTCCAAGAGAAGAAATAAAGTTAAAGAAAGTAGACATTTTTTCTGCATCTGGTTTTTCGTGAACACGATAAATAAATGGTATTTTAGCATCTTCAAATTTCTTTGCTATAACTTCGTTTGCAATAACCATAAAGGTTTCAATAATCTTTGTAGATTTTGTTGTACTTCTTTTTTGAATTTCTATTGGTTTATTATTGCTATCAACAATAACTTTGCTTTCTGGCAAATCAAAATCAAGTGAACCCAAATCTCTTCTACGCTTATCTAAAATTTGAGATAATTCATACATATCAAGAATAACAGGTGTTAGTTCTTTTAATCTATTTTGAGTTTCTTTATTACCCTCAATAATTTCTAAAGTTTCGTCATAATCCAACCTATAATTACTGTTAATTATACTTTCAAAAACTTCGCTTTCTATTACATTACCAGTGGCGTCAATTTTCATAATTACGCTAAGAGCCAATCTATCTACATTAGGGTTAAGCGAGCAAATTCCATTTGATAATTCTTTAGGAAGCATAGGTATAACATTGTTTAAAAAATATATACTTGTACCTCTTTCAAAAGCAGATTCATCAAGTTTTGACTCATATCTAACATACTCACCAACATCAGCAATATGTACACCTAAAATAAAGTTGCCTTTTTCATCTCTTTGCAAAGATACAGCGTCATCTAAGTCCTTAGCATCTGCCCCGTCAATGGTAAACATAAACATATCTGTAATATCGCGTCTATGTGGATAATTGCTTTTTTCAACTTCCTGAGCAAAAGACCTTGCCTCTTGTAAAACACCATCTGGAAATTTATCAATAACCTTATATTGCTTTAAAATACATTTAATATCTGTACCAACAGCATTTGGGTCACCAATAACTTCAACCACTTTACCAACAGGATTTCCACTTTTTGTAGAAATAAGTTCTACAACAACTTTTTCTCCGTCTTTAGCTCCATTTATATTTGCAACATCAATAAAAATATCTTTATCAAAATTCTTTCTATCACTTTTAACATAGCCATAACTTTTAATTCTTGTAAAAGTTCCAACTATAACAGCGTCTGATTTTTTTAAAACTTTTAAAACTTTACCTTCACGCTTTTTGTTACCTACTTCGCCAGATAAAATTTTAACAAGAACAGTATCTCCGTCCATACTGTTAAGTAAATTTTTGCGTTGAACAAAAATGTCACCATCTTCGTTTAACACAAAACTATAGTTATAGCCAGAATAACTTACCTTGCCTTTTACAAGTCCAAGAGAAGAACTTGAAGCATATTTATGTTTTGTAAATTCATAAATATCTCCACTTTTTTCAAGCTCTATAAGTGCTTGCATAACATCTTCTTTGTTTTTATGAAGCATAGATGATAAAACATCTGCCAACTTGCTTAAACCTTTATGGTTTATAAATTTTTTATTTAAAACTTCTAATAATTCTTCTTTTAAATTTTCCATATTTTTAGTTTATATCAATATTTTTTTTATGTCAACGCAACAAACAATTTAGTGCTTTTTTAATATAAATTTTAGTTTGTTTTTTAATTTTTTCTTTTTTAAAATAAAAAGTTTTTAATAAATACAAATAAAAAAACCTATTTGAATAATTTCAAATAGGTTTTAGTTTTTAATTACATTTTTAAATTAGCTCCATAAACTGTTTGGATAGATTTCTGTTAAAACAAAGAAAATAACAACAGCAACAGCAATAAAAATTGATAAAACAACAGTAGCTTTTTTTAATCTGCCTTCTCTGTTCATACCTTTGTTTTGAGAATAATAAGTATCTTTAATACCAGTAATAGCATTTGTAGAATCGCCACCTTCAGTATTTTGAAGTAAAATAAAAATAATTAAAGCGATTGCAGAAAGAACTATTAAACAAAGTAAAATAAATTTAATTACAGGAAAAGAATTTACAATCCAGTTAGGTAAAGTAGCGCTTGCTAATAAATTAAACATAATAACTCCTTTTTTTGTTACAGCAAAAATTTTAACATATTAAAAATAAAAAAGCAATTAAAAGTAAATTGCATTTTTATTTTTTTAAGTAAAGGTAAAATAAAAACAATAATAAATTTAAATTTAACAAAAAAATATAAATTAATTTATAAAATAACTATAATTTTTGGTTAAAACCCTTTTATCGCAAAATAAAAGCAACAGAGAAAAATAAAACAACGCAAGTTAAATATCTCATACTTTTAAATATTTTTTCTCCATCATATTTTAGCAATTTCATAAAGAAAAATACACCCAATAAAAAACAAATAGAAACTATTGTAGACCTAACATCATAAAAGAAGTTAGCCCTAATTAAGCCCCACATACTTTCAAATATGTTCATAATTTTATCCTTTATATAATTTTACGCTATTATATTACTATATCTTTAAACTTTTTTCAATACCCAACTTTTTTTGTCTTTACTTATAAGTATTAAAAATCTTATTTATAAAAATAAGCGTAAAAAAAAGTAGATTTATTAAAACAATAAACCTACTTTTATTTTTTATATTTTTAACTTTTAAAAATTATTTTTTCTTTGTGGCTTTTGGTTTAAAAGCTTCAATAATTTTTAAGAATTTTTCTGGCACCAAACTTGCGCCACCAACTAAAGCACCATCAACACCTTCAAGTTTAGCCATTTCTTTACAGTTAGCATCGTTTACACTGCCACCATAAGTAACAACAACTTCTTCTGCAATTGCTTCGTCATACATAGATGCAAGAACTTTTCTAATAACTTTTAAAGTTTCAATAATTTCAACATCCATAGGTGTTACACCTGTACCAATAGCCCAAACTGGTTCGTAAGCAATAATAATGTTTTTAAGTTCATTAGCGTAAACAGATTTTAAACCTTCTGTAATTTGTTTTTGTAAAACTTGTTCTGTAAGTTGATTTTTTCTTTCATACATAGTTTCGCCAATACAGAAAATAGAAATCAAACCACTTTTTAATGCTCTTAAAATTTTCTTATTTACAACTTCGTTAGTTTCGTTATAAATGCTTCTTCTTTCGCTATGACCAATAATAACAGCATCTACACCAAGGTTAGAAAGCATATCTGCACTAACTTCACCAGTGTAAGCACCTTTTTCATTTTCGTTCATATTTTGAGCAGCAATCATAATTTCACTTTTTTTAGTTTTTTCAACTGCAGTTTTAAGAGATGTAAAAGGAACACCCAAAACAACTTTAGTTTCTTTTCCTTCTACTGCTGGTACAAGAACCTTTAGATATTCTTCAACCTCAGCATCAGTTTTATTCATTTTAAAGTTTGCCATTGCATATTTGTTTCTCATTTAATTTTTATCTCCTCTTTTAAAATTAAATTAATTTAAATTATTAAAACATAGATTTGCCAGTCATCTCAACTGGTTGTTCAATATTCATCATTTTAAGAAGTGTAGGTGCAATATCTGCTAAAGTACCTTCTTGCCTTAAATCTTTTTTAGGATTTTCTGCATCAAACAATATAAAAGGAACAATACTTGTTGTATGAGCAGTGTTTGGTGAACCATCTTCATATCTCATAATATCTGCATTACCATGGTCTGCAGTAATAATACCTTGACCACCTTTATTTATAACAGCATCAACAACTTGTTTTACACATTTGTCAACAACTTCTGTTGCCTTTCTTACTGCATCTCTATCGCCAGAGTGTCCTACCATATCACAATTTGCAAAGTTGATTGCAATAAAGTCATATTTATCTTCTTCAATCATCTTTAATGCTTTTTCTGTAATTTGTTCAGCACTCATCTCTGGTTTGTTTGCATAACTTGCCATTTTTTCAGAATTAATTAAAATTCTATCTTCCCCTTCAAAAGTATCTTGCTTACCAGAATTAAAGAAGAAAGTTAAATGTGCATATTTTTCAGTTTCTGCAATCTTAACTTGTTTTATGCCATTGTTTGATAAAACTTCAGATAAAATATTTTTAGAAGTTTCTGTTTTGTATGCAATGTAAACCTTTTTAAAGTTTTCATCATACTCTGTCATTGTAACAAATTTTAAGTTGAGAGGTTTTACAAAATCAAGGTCGTTATCTTCTACCATAACATAAGCAAGTTGTCTTTCTCTATCAGCCCTAAAGTTGTAAGAAATAACAACATCGCCTTCTTTAATTTTTGTAATTGGTTTGCCACAACGAGTTAAAATAATTGGTTTAATAAACTCATCAGTTTCACCATTGTTGTAAGCATTGTCAACTGCATCTTCCCAATCTTTTGCTTGATTGCCTTTTCCATCTACCCAAGCATCATATGCAACTTTGTTTCTATCCCAGTTTTTATCTCTATCCAAAGCATAAAATCTGCCCATAATAGTTGCAATTTTACCAACACCACAAGATTTAATATAATCTTGTACTTGCTTGTAATAAACTTTCATACTTTTTGGAGGTGTGTCCCTACCATCAGTAATAAAGTGAATATAAACATTTTTAAAATCTTTTTGTTTGCAAAGGTCAAGCAATGCATATAAGTGATTTATATGAGAGTGAATACCACCATCACTTGGCATACCAATAAGGTGTAAATTTTTATTAGTTTTCTTTGCCTCATCAATAGCCCAATTTAAAGTTTCGTTTTTAAAAAACTCTTTGTTTTCAATTTCTCTGTTAATTCTAACAAGTGGTTGATAAGTAACTCTACCACTACCAATGGTCATATGACCAACTTCGCTTGTACCAGCTTGACCAGTTGGAAGCCCTACATACTCTTCACTGGCTCTTAGGGTTGCATAAGAATAATCATTTTTAAGTTGTCTTAAGTTTACAGTGTTATTCTCTATAATACCACTTCTTTCCATATCTGTTGGAACACCAAAACCATCCATAATAATTAAAGTTGTTAATTTCTTGTTCATAATACCTTCTTATTTATATATTTTTTATATTTAAAATAAATTGATAGTAATTTTATTTAATAAGTTTAAACAATTATTTAACTTCTTCAATAATATCAACACCCGGTAAAACTTTACCTTCAAGCATATTTAAACTTGCGCCACCACCTGTTGAAATGTGGCTAACTTCTTTAGCATAACCAGATTTAATAACAGCAGAAGCGCTATCACCACCACCAATAAATGAGAAAGCTTTTGTTTTGCCAATTGCTTTAGCAATAGTGTTTGTACCTTTTGCAAATTTTTTAAATTCAAAAACACCCAAAGGTCCGTTCCAAACAATAGTTCCTGCATTTTTAATATATTTTTTGAAAATTTTAATAGTTTTTGGACCAATATCCATACCCATATATTCTTCTGGAATATTGTTAGCAGCAAATTTCTTTGCTTTGCTTTCATTAGAAAATTCTACAGCACACATTGTGTCTACAGGAATTACAAACTCTACATTATTTGCTTTTGCTTTTTCCATTAACTCTTTTGCAAGTTCAATTTTTTCATCATCTACAAGAGATTTACCCACATTTCCACCAAGAGCTTTTTGGAATGTGTAAGCCATACCACCACCAACTAAAATAGTGTCTGCTTTGCCAATTAAATTTTCAATTACAGGAATTTTATCTTTAATTTTTGCTCCACCAAGAATAGCAACAAATGGTTTTTGTGGTGCTTCTAAAATTTGATTAATAACTTTAATTTCTTTATTCATTAAAAAACCAACTGCATTAGGAAGCAATTTTGCAACGCCATATGTTGAAGCGTGTTTACGGTGAGCTGTACCAAAAGCATCATTTACATAAAGGTCAGCAAGAGAAGCAAGTTCTTTGCAGAATTTTTCATCATTTGCTTCTTCTCTTTCATCAAAACGCAAGTTTTCTAACACTAAAATTTCGCCATCCTGAAGTTCTTTAACTTTTGCTTTTGCATCTTTACCAACAGTGTCTTCTGCAAAAGTAACTTTGTTTTTAAGCAAACTGCCAAGGCGTTCTGCAACAACTTTTAAAGAATATTTTTTGTCAACACCTTCTGGTCTGCCAAGGTGAGAACAAATAATAAGTTTTGCACCATTTTCAACTAAATAATTAATAGTTGAAAGTGATTCCATAATTCTGTTGTCGTCAGAAATTTCTCCTGTCTTTTTGTCAAGTGGAACATTAAGGTCTAATCTTAACAAAACCTTTTTTCCTTTTACATCTAATTCTTTTATTGTTCTTTTCATATTTTCCCCCACATTTTTATTTGTTTTTTGCAAAAAACTTATTCTATTTTATAAGCATAAGCAAACAAACAAAAAACATAGATTTATTTTTGTATAAACCTTTTATTTTAATAACTTTATTTTATCAATTAAGTTAAATTTTGTACATTATATTTAACTAAATTTTCTTTTATTTTTAATATATTTTCTTTATTTTTACACTTTGTATTGCAGTTTTCACCCAATATAATAAGTTTATTAAAAAATTTGTTATCTAAAAAAACTATGTCTTCACTAATTTCTTCGTTATCTATACCAATAGTTAAATCTATATTACTAAAATCTATCCTTTGCTTTATTGTTATGTCATACAACTCAAAATAAAACAAAATTAGTATGTTTTTGTTTCTTTCTTTTATAACCATATTTTTGTTAGTAAAACTCTCACCAATAATACTAACAACCCTACCCCTTTTTATGTAAATTGCATTTAAGTAATGCCTATCTTGCTTTATATAAAAACACATTAAAAAATTGCAGTTATGCTTACTGCTTATGCTTTTTAATTCTTTTAATATTTTGTAATAATCTCTACTTAAAAACATAGGAGTTTGCCCACCAAACCCAATAACAAAAATCTTGTTATTTAACACAGTCAATTTATATAAATCTTTTTTTAATTTATGCAACCCACAATAATTATAAAAATATAAATCCATTACAAAACATACTATTAATTTTTATTTATTATTGTTAAATTCAAATAAGTTTAAATAAAAAAAGAAGTTAAATTTTTATTAACTTCTTTTTTATGCTTTTTTTAAACTTTGACAAACAAAACTTAACAAAATTATAATTTAATCTTTTGTCAACATAATTTACAAACTAATCTTTCTTGTTAAAAAATTCTTCAAGCATATTTTCTATAGTTGGTAGGTCATTTATTAAAACAATTTTGCGTTTTAATTCGTTTGCATTTTTCTGCCCTGATAAATATGCCAAAATATGTTTTTTGAAAATTTTAACAATAAAACTATCAGGATATTCTTGTCTAAGTAAAGATAAATGCTTTTTAATTATTTCCAATTTTGTTTCTTTAACTTCTAAGTTTTGCAAAACACTAAAAATTTCAGGACAACCAAAACTTGCACGCCCTATCATAACGCCATCGCAGTTAGAAGTGAGCATATGTTCATATGTTTTTTTATCTACAACATCACCATTGCCTATAACAGGTATGTTTACAACTGCTTTTACTTTTTTAATGTCTTCTACATCAATTTTGCCACTAAAGAAATCTTCACGGGTTCTTGGATGAACTGTAATTGCACTTGCCCCACTTTCTTCACACATCTTAGCAAATTCTATTAACTTATCATCTGTTTTATAAAAGCCCTTTCTAAATTTAACAGTAATTGGTTTATCGGTACTTTCTACACAAGCTTTTATAATTTCGCTTGCCAAGTTTAAATCTTTCATCAAAGCACTGCCATCGCCATTTTTTACAATCTTTGGTGCTGGGCAACCCATATTAATATCAATTATATCAAATTTATCTAATACCCCACTTTTTATAACTGCTCTAAAAATTTCTGGTTCATGTCCAAAAAGTTGAACTGCACAAGGGGTTTCAGTTTTATCTATATCAAGTAGTTCCTTTGTGTTTTCAGAGTTGTAATACAACCCCTTAACACTTACCATTTCTGTATAAGTAAGACCAACTTTGTAATACTTACAAAGTGTTCTAAAACTTTTATCAGTTATTCCTGCCATTGGGGCTAAAAATAAATTGTTATTTATCTCTACATTTTTTATTTTCATATTAATAAATATAACATAAAACTAAACAACAATCAAAACTTTATTTAATTTATAATATTTTTAAATGTTTTACCTATTTTAAAAGTCACTATTTTTTTTGGACTCATTAAATATGTCCCTAAATTATTTTTAATTATTCTTTCACTTTTGCTCTTTACATAAAATTTGCCTAAACCTCTAAAGCAAACCTCTTCGCCTTTTTTTAAACTATCGCAAATTAAAAAATAAAAATTATTTAAAACATCTTTGCAAGTTTGTTTGCTGTAACCCGTTATATTACTTAAGTTATTTATTAGTTCATTTTTATTCATATTAAAATTATTTTCAGTTTTTTATTTTTTATAATATTTTTATTTAATTAATTTTTATTTATTTCTTATTTTTTTATATTAAATTTTTATTATATTTTAAAAAGAAATAAAATATTCTTTAAATTTTATTATGACCCTTTTTCCTTTTAAAAAATAAAAGAGAACTCATTTCTTTTTCTGAAAAAGCTTTCATAACAAACAACAATATTAAATATAAAACAAAACCCAAAACAAATGACAATAAAATAGATAAACTATAACTCAAAAAAGTTTGCATAATTTTAATTGACAAAAAAATGACACAGCTCATTACAACAGAACTAATTATAGGACATACAATTGTTTGATAAAACGAAAACTTTAAATTAAATTCTTTTTTAAAGTTGAATATATTAATTGTAGCCGAAACAATATAACAAATAGCATTTGATAAAATTGCCCCACAAATATTTAAATACGGATTGTTAATTAATAACACCTCACATAAAACTTTTATAATTAAAGCAAACGCCAAACTAACAACTGGAATATATGCCTTGTTAACTGCCTGCAATAGCGAAGTGCTAATTTGCAAAATAGATAAATATAAAACATTAATAGCCGATACTGTAAGCAACGAGCATGCAACATTATATTCATAATTATTTTTAAAACTACTACTATATAAAAGTTTTAAAATTTGAGGACTAAAAGCAATAAAAACAAAAACGCATGGAATTGCCACTAACATTGTAAGTTTTATAGCAAGCGAAGTTTTTTCATTTATACCATTAAAATCTTTTTTACTTAATGCAAAAGAAATATACGGAATAATTGTCATACAAATTGCAACCGATAAAGTTGAAGGAAGTCCAATTAAAGTATTAATTATTCCAGAATTTAAACCCAACAAACTTGTTGCAAAAACTTTATCAAATTGCATACTTTTTAAAATATTAATAATTAAAAAACTATCTACAACCAAACTCATAGGAAGTATTATAGAACTAAGTGTAAAGGGTATTGAAGCTTTAAAAACTTGCCTTACAATTGTTTTTAACAAAACAGATTTTTCTCCTTCGTCTGCAGACAAAAATTTAAAATAAGTTTTATTTTTATTTTTAAATATTAAAAAATAAAATATAAAAAACAAACAAGAAGTTGCTTCTGACAAAGTGACACCCACAAGAGCACCCATTGTTCCATAAACAACTCCGTTTTGACACAACAACTTTGCCAACAAAAAACCAAGGCACAATTTAATAATTTGCTCTAAAATTTGAGATAGTGCCGTTGGGGTCATATTCTGTAAGCCCTGAAAATAGCCCTTAAACGAACTACTTATCGCAACAAATAAAATAGACGGCGCAATTACAATATAACAAATAAAGGCATTTTCTAAGCCCTGTAGCATGGCAATTGCCCTTGAAAAACAAACTAAAAACAATCCTGCAATAAAACCTAAAAGAGATAATAAAATTAAAGAACCTTTAAATGTTTTATAAGCATAAAGTTTTTTATCTTTTGCAATTAAAGTAGAAACACTTTTTGAAACAGCCGTTGTAAAACTGCTTGATGTTAAAGTTAATAAAAAAGCGTATATTGGAAAAACCAAATAATATATACCCATACCCTGCGAACCCAAAATATTGGTAAGAGGTATTTTATATATCGCACCCAACAACTTACAAAATATTCCACTAACAGCAAGTAAAACTGCACCTAAAACAAAAGATTGTTTTTTCATTTTTACCCCAAAAAAATAAATACAAGAAAAATATATAAATTAATTAATAAATATAAAATAAATTAATAATTAAATTAGTAATTTAATTAAAACTTTAATAAATTAGATAAAAATTTTTTTAGTAATAATACATTTTTTATAACACTTTCTTC
>JAFQFI010000016.1 GCA_017398655.1 Clostridia bacterium | reverse complement strand
TTTTAATTATTTTTAATATTTTAAATAAAATTAATTAAAATAATTAATAATAATAAATAAACAGTTTTTTAATATCTTTTATTTAATTTTTACTTTTTAATAATTAATTTATAAAAAGTTTAAAAACAAATAAAAAAAGATGGCTACTTAAAGTAGTCATCTTTTTTATAATCAAAATTTTTATTAAAAATTATTTAATAAGTTCTTTAAAGCTTTTTCCAAATTTAAAGCTTGGAGCTTTTGTTGCTGGAATTGTGATAGCTTCTTTAGTTTGTGGGTTGATACCTTGTCTTGCTGCTTTTTCTTTTACTTTAAATGTACCAAAACCTGCAAGAGCAACATCTTCGCCTTTCTTTAAAGCTTCTGCAACAGTTTCAACAAATGCTTTGTATGCTTCGTCAGCATCTTTAAGTGTGAAACCTGCTTTGTTAGCAATAGAACTTACTACATCTCCTTTATTCATAAAAATTTCTCCTTTTCTTTTTTAAATTTTCCTAATCTGGATAACCCGATTATATCATAAAAAAATGATATATCCTACTAAAATAAAGCATTTTATCTTTTTTTATTGACTTTTTTTAAAAAAAATATAACATTTTTTATATGAAAATTTTATGTTTAAGCACAAAAGAAATGCCTTTGGCTGTTGACGAAGCCCTTTCTAAAGTAGAAATGGAGCTTGAAACTTTGGCTATTAGTAAAGAAACAAAAGTATTAAAAGTTATACATGGGTATGGCTCAAAGGGTGTTGGAGGAAAGATAAAACAAGAACTTAACTTCTTATTAAAAAGATATTTAAGCCAAGGTAAAATTTTGGATTATATCCAAAACGAAAAATTTACCACGCAAAACGCAAAGTATCAACATTTTACAAAGTTATACCCAGAGCTTATATTAGATAGCGACTTACAAAACCAAAATCCCGGTATTACAATTATATTTTTGCAATAAAAAAGACACAACAAAAAAAATTGTGTCTTTTTTTATATTTCTTTTGCTTTCTTTTTTTATTTTCTATAATCATTTACAAAAAAAAAGAATTGTACCTTTAAATACAATTCTTTAATTACAAAACTAAATGTGACCTTCGTCACCATCATTTAAGTATAAAACACCAAGGGTATTTTTTCCACAATGACAATTAATTACACTGCCCGCTTGGGTAACAATAATTTCTTTAAATTTGCCATAGTTGTTTAATACTTCTTTTGCCGATTCAATCATTTCTGGTGTTGCTGTAGAGTATGTTATAAAAACTCTTGTATGGTCTGGATTGTTGTATTTTTCTAAAGTATCTTCTGTATATTTTTTTACACAACTTACCATATTTCCAAAATATTTTTTACCAACAACATTTCTACCATCTACAACTTGTATACTTGGTTTAATTTTAAGCAAGTTTGCACCAAGCATACTTAACATACTGCACCTGCCACCTTTGTATAAAAATTTTAATTTTTCTATAACAAATGATGCCTGAACATCTTTAACTCTATTTTGAACTTTTTCAGCAATTTCTTTTGCAGTATACTTTCCTGTTTTAGCAAGATCACAAGCATATAAAACAAGTAACCCCGTTCCTGTTGAAAGTGATTGAGAGTCAACCGGATAAACACCAGTTAATTCTTGTATAGCAATATTTAAGTTTTGAAAGCAACAAGAAAAATCTGAGCCAATGCCTAAGTGAACAATTTCATATCCTTCATCTAATAAAGGTTTGAAAAATTCTTTAAAATCTTCTGGACTTCTTGCACCAGTTTTTGGCAAATCTCCAGTTTCTTCTACATATTTATATATATCGTCTGGAAATACATTTACCCCATCATACAAAGAATTTTCGCCCAAGTTTACTACTAATGGAAGTACTGCAATATCATATTTTTTAATAAGTTCTTCTGTTAAATCTATTGTACTATCTGCTGTTATTTTTATTTTCATAAGCGTTTTTCCTTTTATTTAACATATATATTTTAAGTTTTGATTATTTTTTTGTCAATTTATTGCCACATTTTTTTATATTATGTTATAATCAAGATCTATGGAACCTAAAAAAGATGTATTAAACGACAAAAACACCCATAAGGGTCACAGACACAGATTGCGAAATGCTTTTAATAATACAGATGTAGTTACTATGCCAGAACATCAAGTACTTGAATTGATGCTTTCTTTTATTTTGCCACAAAAAGATGTAAACCCTTTGGCACACGAACTATTAAACGAATTTGGTTGTTTGACCAATGTTTTAGAAGCTTCGCCTGATAGTTTAAAAAGAATCAAAGGGGTTGGTGATGTTGTTGCGAGCTTTTTAAGTTTTTGCTCTAAACTTCCAGAAATTTATAAACATAGTAAAGCAAATTTTAAGCGTAAGTTAAATACCCCTGCACAAATTATAGATTTTTTAAGAAGTGTTATTGAATTTACTTCTGTTGAAAAATTTTATTATATTTGTCTTAGTACAAAAGGTGATGTTTTGTGTTTTAAAAAGATGGGAACGGGCTCTATAACTCAACTTTATGTTAACAACAGAGAACTTGTTCAACAAATTTTAAAATACCCAACACATACAATTGTTCTTTGTCATACACACCCAAATGGAGCACCTGTACCAAGCGAAGAAGATATTGATTTTACAATGAACTTGTGCGAGTTGTTCGACTCTTTATCAATAAGGTTATGCGACCACATTATATTATCACCTGATGGTTATTTTAGTTTTTTTGAAAACAAACTTTTGGGCTCTGATTTAAAAACAGAAAGTTTTAACAAACTTAAAATGAATATGTTATTTGATAAAGGTTTTATATATCATAGTACAAAAGATAATAACAATAAAATTGTAAAATCTTAAATAACATACAATATTTTAATAATTTAAAAGGGGATATACACATTGTATAATCCCCTTTATTTTTTAAAATATACTACAAAACTCTTTCCATAAAAAAGATAAGAAATTTTGGTTATATTCGTAAGAAAAACTTACTTTGCCTTCAATATTATCTTTTTTTATTGCACCATAACTTGAACTATCATTACTATGACCTCTATTATCACCAAGAATAAAAACCCTATCTTTTGGTATTAATATTGTTGTTCTGTTTGGATATCCCTCATCTACAACAATATCTTTGTTTGCTTCTCTAAACATTAGGTAATATTCAAAGTTCATTGCGTATCTGTTGTTTGCAATGTAATCTTCATTTAATTTTTTTGTTTTACCATCGGCGTTTGTTAAATAGTAATAGTAATAACCGTCTGACTCTAATTGCAAAGTAAGTTTTTGACCTTCTGTTGCTATTATTCTTTTTATAACAAGTTCGTTTTCTACTTGAGCCAAGACAATGTCTCCGTTTGTTCCCTTTTCAAAACGATTTGCAAAAACAATATCTTTATATATAGATTTTTCATAATCTTCACTTAAACTTAAGTTTTTATTGTATGTGGGTTGCATTGAAACACCAATAACCTCGGCTTTTATAAAAACAACACAAAAAACTAAATAAGCCACGCATAATAAAATATACAAAGCAAAAACCACATCTATTATCTTTAATATAATGGGTTTTTTATTTGAATATTTTTTATTTACATCTTGTAAAGAAATATCTGAAAATTTCATTTTTAACCTTTTAATTTTTATATTGTTTTTTATAATTTTTATTGACTTTGTTTTTTAACAATTTTATTTAGTTTAGTGGAATCTACTAAAATAATTCTTTCACAATTATTACATTTTATTTTATAATCTGCACCTATTCTTACAATAGTCCACTCGTTGCAACCACAAGCATGGGGCTTTTTTGTTTTTATAACTTGATTTAATATAAACACAATTTGTCTCTTTTTTTACTTTTATTTATTAGGTTATATTGTAATATCTCTAATAAAATTATTATATATAAAATTATTATAAAAGCAAACAAATTAATTTTTGTATTTTGTATTATAATTACCATATTACAATAACTTTATTTTAATTATTTGAAAATTTTTACATATTTGTTAATATATAATTAAAATTAAGGTTATAAACAAATTGTAAGAAATTGTGTAAATCTTTTGCTTCTGTAGTGTAATGGATAACACAACGGTTTCCGGAGCCGTTAATCTAAGTTCAACTCTTGGCAGAAGCACCAAAAAAGTCGCCAAAATTAGACGACTTTTTTATTTTTCTAAGTTGTTTACTAAGTAGTAATACTCTAATAACTCTTTTGAATAATCTACTATTTTACCTTCTGGCAAAATAAGCATACGAGTTATACCTATTTGTTCTACAAAACTTGGGTTATGACTAACCAATAAAATTGTACCAGTATATTCTTTAAAATTTTCACCAATAACTGCTTGCGTGTCTGGGTCTAAGTGGTTTGTTGGCTCGTCCAAAATTAAAAAGTTTGCTTTTTGTAATAACAATTTACATAAAGAAACCCTTGCTTTTTCACCCGGAGATAATATTTTTATTTTTTTAAAAACTTGTTTATCAAAAAACAAGAAATTGCCTAAAATGTTTCTTATTTTTAAATCGGTAAAATATTCGCTTTGAACATTTTCAAAAATAGATTTGTTTTCGTCTAAAAGTTCCAACTCTTGAGCGTAATAAGCAATATCTGTTTTTGTACCAAAACTTATTTCTCCTTTTATTGGTTTTAACTGTCCCATAATTAATTTTAATAAAGTTGATTTGCCTACACCGTTTTCACCAACAACCAAAAACCTTTCGCCTTGAGATAAATAAAAAGATAATTTTTGATACAAATTATTTTTACCTTCGTATCTAAAAGTTAAATCTTCTATTTTTAAAGGAACTTTTGAGCCCTCTCTATTTGGCTCTATATTCATACTAACTTTTTTATATTCTTTATCTCGTCTTTCAAGTTCGGCTTTTTTCTTTTCAAGTTTAACTTCTCTATCCTGCCCCATACGCTTTAAATTGTGGTTAGTTCTACTTGCTTGTTTTGCTTTAAAAACAAAATCTTCTAACCTTTTTATTTCTTTTTCTTGCTGAGTTATACGAAGTTCTTTTAATTTACTTTCTTCTAACAATTTTTTCTTAAAACTTGTATAATTTCCGTCATAAATTTTAATTTTATGATTTATTTTGTTTATATGCATTACTTTATTTATTATTTTATTTAAAAAATCAATATCGTGACTAATAACCAAAATTGTTCCTTTATAATTTTTTAAGTAAGAAACAATAAAATCTTTTGTAGATACATCTAAGTGATTTGTTGGTTCATCTAACAATAATAAATCTGGTTTTCCATACAAAATTCCAGCAAATGCAACTTTTGATTTTTGTCCACCAGAAAGTTCGCCAACTTTGCTATATAAAAGTGTGTCATCAATTTTCATTTCTTCTATAATCTGAAGAAGGGCATTTTCTGCGTTATAACAATCTAATAGTTCTAACTCTTCTTGTAAAGAAGCCATTTCTTTTAAAAGTTTGTTTTGTTCTTCTTCATTTGCAGAAGATAATTGTGTATAAATTTCTTCAAGTCGTAAATTTATTTTTTGTATTGGACGGGCTTCTAAAAGATAATCCCATACCGTTAAGTTTGGGTTGTCAAACTTAACTTCTTGAGGTAAAAACCCTATTCTTCCTTTGCCAATATTAATTGAACCATAGTCCAATTCTAATTGTTTTAAAATAACCTTAAAAAGAGTAGTTTTTCCTGCACCATTAACGCCAACTACCCCTACTTTATCTAATTTATTTAATTGAAAAGATGCGTCATCATATATAACTTCTGTACCCAAAGTTAAATACATATTTGTTGCCTTCATTTCTTCTCCATAAATAAAATATCTTTTTTGTAATATACCACAATAAAATTGATTTAACAACTTTGCAATAAAAAATAAAATTGTTGACAGAAAAACTTTTAACATTAATAATTAAGATAATAAAAAAAGGATATTTATTATGGAATATATTTATAAAACAAAGGGCGTTTGTGCAAGTCAAATTAAATTTGATATTAACAAAGATGTTATTACAAATATTCAATTTTTTGGTGGTTGTAATGGAAATTTAAAAGCAATTTCTAAAATACTTGATGGTTGGACAGTAGAACAAATTGAAAACAAAGTTAAAGGCAACACTTGTGGCTTTAAAAACACATCTTGTGCTGACCAATTGGCACTTGCCGTAAGAGAAGCTTACGAAAAAACTAAAAACGCTTAAAACTTAAATTTTAGCCCCGTTTAAAAAAAGAGAAGAGTTTAATAAAACATTTAAATTTATCTTCTCTTTTTTATTTTTTTATATATATTGCCACACCTATCACATCTTGACAAAAAGATAACCTAAAAGTAAAATTATATTAGGAGATTAATTATGGATATTGCTTCACGAAGAGTACTTATTGATTGGGAAAAGATATATAAATCTGGTTACCCTAAATCTATATCAGTAAACAAAGGCCACTCATCAATTTACCAAATATCACAAGATTGGTTTTTTAAACGCAAACAACAAGACGGAAACTATGGTGCTGACTCTATGCAAACCAACAATAGAAGTTCTATTGTACAATACTTTCACTCTATGGGAAGTTTTGACACTCCAACACCATTTAGCCAACACCATTTTGTTTATAACGAACTAAAAGGTTGTTTAGAAGATGTTGCAGAAGTTTTTTGCTATACAGTTTCAAAAGGTTTAGGAACAACTAAAAAAACAGACATTTATGGCAGACAATATGATGCCCCTGTTGTTGATGTTGCAGAATACCAACTTGCAGAATATAAAGACAAAGAAGGCATTCTTCAAAGAGGTTGCTTATCAAGAAATATTTTAGGGGAAAACGACAACCTTATTCAAGGTGACTTTTTATTAAAATTTTTAAACGAAGGTAATATTGGAAGCAACTTACCAAACTATCTTAGAGCAATACAAAGTTATGCAGATACCATTGGTTTAGCTATAGACCCTAACCTTCAAAGAGATTTAATTGTTAACAGTTATTTTTGCTGGAAGGTTGGAAATACAGATAACCACAGAAACAATATTACTTTTGTGCAAACAAAAGGACCTGACGGAACGCCTTATATAAAAGTAAGCACCTTAATTGATAATGGTGGCGCTTATGACTCAAGTTTGACATACTTTATAAACAATTCTCAAACAAGTATTTACGAAAGAATGTTTCAAAAAGAATTGGGTACAAGTCAAGTTACCACAGAACAGGCAGCACAAACTGTTTTTACAGAAAATAGGTTTATAGAACACACTGCTTTTAAACTTGGTGCAGGCGACATATATGGACACCCAAAATCTTTAGGTACCAAACCTATGGAGTATGAATATGATGTTGCAGCATACGCTTTAGCAAACCCAGAAATATATTCTTCTATATATCAAATAGAACAAAACTTTAATGTGGCTGAAGCAGCAAGATCAATGTCAAAAGATTATGGACTTAGATGGCCTGACTTTTATTTGGAAGCAATGAACGCCTGCAACGGATATAAGACAAGCGTTATTTCACAAGTAATGGCAGATTGCTTCTTTCATACAGCATATACAAGTTGTATTGGCGAGGTAAATCTTGAACAACCTAATGAATTATATGTTGCTTTACAGCAACAAATGAGAGCTTTGCCTTTGCAAGAAAGCGTTGATGGTTATGTACAAGAATTTATGAAATTGGCAAACCAAGCAAACATTCCAGTAGACCAAGCAACACTTGAAACGCTTAACTTTTTACCAGAACAAGGTCAACCTATGGAACAAGTAGCAGAACAACCTACACTTACTTTAGTTAAAGAATTACCACCACAACAATAATAAGGGGAAATTATGGAAAGATTAATAGTAAAATATAAAGACCTTGCATTAGGCGAATTAAAATATAGTAAAGGTTTATTTGTTTATAAAGTTTTTGAAGAAAACATAAACAAAGCATACCAAGAAAAATACCCAATAATGTTATATGGGGTAGATAAAAACTTTATAGAAAAAGACCTTCCTGTTAGTTTAGACGATATGATTCCTGATGAAGGTACAGATATTTATAAACAAGCACAAATAAGCAAGGAAGACAACGAATTTGAAAAACTTTTTAAAATAGCACAATTACCTTTATATGATAATGGCTTATATGTTTGCATAGAATAATAAAAACTTTAACACAAAATAAAAAGACCTAACTTTGTTGATGTTAGGTCTTTTTTTTATTTTTTATTTTTTAAAGATAATGTTTTTTCATATGCAGATAAAACAGCGTTCATTGTTGTGCCTCTAAAACAACCCTTTTCTAAAGCGTGAACCCCTGCAATTGTTGTTCCGTTAGGAGAACAAACAGCATCTTTTAAAACAGCTGGGTGATTGCCTTGCAACACCATTTTTGCACTACCAAATAATGTTTGAGAAGCATACATAATTGCCTTATCTCTTGATAAACCACACTCTACTCCGGCATCAGCCAATGCTTCTATAAACATATAGGCAAAAGCAGGTCCACAGCCAGATAAAGCACAACCAGCATCAATTTTATCTTCAGTTAATTTATCAATTTTTCCGGCTTTATTAAAACTTGCTAAAAATTCATTTTCGTCTTCAACTAAAACATTTTTACAAGTATATAAAATCATACCTTCCCCTACAGAAACTGGAGTATTTGGCATTATTCTTATCACAGGCAAATCTTTGCCAATATAACTTAAAATTGTTTTAATTTCTACGCCTGCGGCCATAGAAATAATAACAACATCTTCTCTATTTTTTAACTCTTCTGAAATCTCCTTTATAGTTTCTTGCATAACTTGTGGTTTAACCCCAATAACAACAAATTTGCAATTAGAAGCAATCTCTTTTGAAGATGCATACCTAACACCATATTTATTAACATAATTTTCAACTTTGTTTTTATCAAAATCACATATAGCAATATCATTAGCGTTAACAACTTTTACAACAGAAGTAACTAACGCACCACCCATATTGCCACAACCTATAAAACCAAACTTATATTTCATCTTTTATTTTCTCCTTTTATCTTATTTGACCGTTTCCGTTTAAAATATATTTATAAGAACAAAGTTCTTTTAATCCCATTGGACCTCTTGCATGAAGTTTTTGAGTTGAAATTCCAATTTCACAACCCTTGCCAAATTCACCACCATCTGTAAAACGAGTAGAGGCATTTACATATACTGCAGAACTATCTACACACTTTGTAAAATTTTCGCAATTTAAATTGTTTTCACTTATAATACAATCACTATGTTGTGTTGAATGTTGAGAAATATGTTCAATTGCTTCCTCTACATTTTCAACTATTTTTACTGCAAGAATATAATCTAAAAACTCTGTATCAAAATCTTCTTCTTTTGCCAAAGTTCCACCTAAAATATTTAAAGATTGTTCATCACATCTAAATTCTACTATTTGTAGATTTTTATTTTTTCTTTCTGTTACTAATTT
The DNA here is from genome assembly GCA_017398655.1 of Clostridia bacterium. Taxonomy (GTDB): domain Bacteria; phylum Bacillota; class Clostridia; order Christensenellales; family UBA1242; genus UBA7862. Next base: position 47,296 of record JAFQFI010000016.1, on the reverse strand, counting down.
TTGTTTTAGCATAGGCAAAAATGTTTTTGCTATATTAGCATTTACCAGACAAACTTCACATGCATTACATACAGAAGGACGAGAGGTTTTTGCATTTTCTATTATACTTAAAGCTTTATTTAAATCTGCAAATTCGTCAACATATATGTGACAAATACCTGTACCGGTTTGTATACAAGGAACCTTAGCGTTTTCTACACAAGCTTTAATTAAACTTGCCCCACCACGAGGTATTAATGCATCTATAAAACCAACAGCCGTCATAAGATCATAAGAACTTTGCCTTGAAGTATCTTCTATTAAAGATATGCAATTTTCATTTATACCCAATTCTTTTAATGTTTTTCTCATAATTTGAACTATTACATAAGATGTATTAAAAGCTTCTTTGCCACCTCTTAACACACAAACATTTCCACTTTTAAAACACAATACGCCAGCATCTAAAGTAACATTTGGTCTGCTTTCATATATAATACCTATAACCCCAATAGGTACTGAAACTTTTTTAACTTCTAATCCATTTCTTAAAGTATCTCTTTCCAATATTTTTCCAACAGGATCTTCTAACAAAGCAACATCTAAAACACTATCTGCCATTTTTTTTATTCTGTCTTCGTTTAAAAGCAATCTGTCAATCATAACTTCACTTAAAGTATCTTGTGCTTTTTCTACATCTATTTTATTTGCTTTTAATATGTCTTCTTTGTTTTTTAAAATATTTTCAGAAATTTTTACTAATACTTTATTTTTAACTTCCTTTGTCATTATAGATAACTGCATTTTAGCTTTTTTTGCATTTTGTAATATTTGCTGTGTTGTTTGCATTTATTTATTTCCCCCCTCTTTTAAATTTTTGCTTGCAAAAAACCTTGTATAATTTCTTTTTTTATTATTAATTATATCATACAAAATTTTAACATTTTGCCCATTAGCTATAACCATATCGCAACCACTGTCATTACAAATTTTTGCAGCGTTTAATTTTGTTATCATACCACCAGTACCCAATTTACTTCCTTCTCCACCTGCAAGGGCAAAAATCTTTTCTGTTATACCATTGACCTTTTTAATTAATTTTGCATTTTTGTCTTTTCTTGGGTCGGCAGTATACAACCCATCAATATCAGATAATATAATTAATAAATCTGCTTTTGCACTTGTTGCAACAAGGGCTGATAAAGTATCATTATCTCCCACTTTAATCTCTTCTGTTGCTATAGTATCGTTTTCGTTTATAATTGGCAAAACATTAAGTTGAAGCAATTTAAATAATGTATTGCTTATGTTTTTGTGTCTTTCTAAACTATCTAAATCTGATTTTGTAATAAGCATTTGTGCAACAGTATGATTAAAACTATTAAAAATTCTATCATATGTGTACATAAGTTCGCATTGACCAACAGCAGCTGCTGCTTGTTTTGTTGGAATGTCTTTTGGTTTTTCGCTTAAAGAAAGTTTTCCAACCCCCATTGCAATAGCACCAGAAGAAACTAAAATTATTTCGTGCCCTTCATTTTTAAGGTCGCTTATTGTCTGACATATTTCATTTGTTCTTTTTATATTTAATCTACCAGTACTATGTGTTAAGGTAGATGTTCCTATTTTAATTACTATTCTCATATTTTATCCCCTAAAAAATTAAAAATTAAATTACTATCTATAAAATAAAGCAGTAGAAAAAATAATTTGTTTTAATTAAATTTTTAAATGCAAAAAAACAACAAAAAACCAAAAGGTTTTTGTTTTATAAAAATCTTTTTTTGTCATAAAAAACTATTAAAATTATCAATAAATATATAATGAATTTAAAACAAATTATTTAACTAAACTAATACCTAAATCACTTTGTTTAAAATCACTTAAAATACTTTGGCAACTTTCAAGTGTTTCTGACAAAGTGGGCTTGGGGATAAATGTTTGTGAATCTTTATTTTGCAAGCCACAAGCAACAGATTGTGCCATAGCATAACCTAAAACTTGAGAAACAGCATTTGCATTGTCATCATTAAGAGTTGTATATCTCCAATCTTCATTTCTTTCAAGCAAAGACAATGCATGTTCACTAACAGGACCCTTATTCATATTAGAAGTAAATAAAACAACAGTATTTTCGTCTTCTTGAAATAAATAATTTCCATCAAAAACAATATCGCCTTCACGATATCCATTATAAACTTCTTTAAAGCCCTCTGAAGCATATTTTGGCACTTCTACAACCCTATCGTGTGCAGATATTGCATATATGCTTGAAACATTACAAATTTCTTCCATAGGAGCATAACTTATGCTGGTAATTTGTTTTTGTATGTCTAAAATTTCTTGGTTTGAATAACCAAAAGCTTGCATTCTTGAAAATAAAAAACTTACAAGTTGATTAACAACAACAGCCCCATAACAATGAGAAAAAAATGTTATTTGATTAAAATTCTTTTGTGCTTGTTCTGTACTTAACCTTGAAAAATTTTCATCAACAGCAAGTGGAACAAAAACATTATCTACAAGTTCTAATAATTCAGATTGCTTAATAAAAGAAGCAAATTCTGGCGAATCTTTAAAGGTTTCGCCATAACTTACACCTACAACATCAACTTCGTCGTATGTTGCACCTTCGTCAACTTTTTTTTGTTTTAAACCAATTAATGAGGCAGCAACTTTACACATACCATTTGCAATTTCTTCTGTTTTTGTAGCGTTTCCACCAAAACAAAAGATAGTTGGTTTGTCTATCTTATATGAGCGTGTATTAAGTTGTTTCCAGTTATTTTGGCAAGACAAATCTCTTTTGCCAATACTATAAGGAACTTCCTTTCTCATTAATTTTTTACCTCTCAGTGTGATTATATCAAAGCAAATAAAAAAAACAAGATAAAAAAAGAAAACTTGTGCAAATTAATATATATTTTTAATTTTCTTTTGTTTAAATAAAAAAACCATAACTTGTTTAGTTATGGTTTTTAAAAATTATTCTTCAAAACTAATTGTTGTTACTGCCATAGACACATCTTGAGCAAACTCACCTTGTCTACGCATTAAAGATAAACTTTTGCCTAAAGTATCGATGCCATTTTGATCAAAAGATGTAATTTTATCAACTTCACTTCTTCCAAGCAAATATTCCATTCTTTCATTTTGTGTCATATATGACCAACTTTCAGTAGAATCTTGTGCTACAGAATATTGTTCGCACAAAACATCCATTTCTTGACTTAATTCTGCAACTCTTTGCTCTCCTTGACCAAAAAAGTTTGTAAGTTTTGCAGAAATACCTTTATTTTTATTTAACCTTGTTAATTCTCTTGAGGTTTCTGCATATTCTGCAATTTTATTTTCTGTGTAATTTTCAATAGCAATTGTTTCTTGCTTTTCTAAGTATTCAAAATATTCAACAACACTTTGTCCTTGAATTCTTGCAAGTTTATTTGAAGCATCAACAAGCATATCTTGATATATTGCTGCGGCCATTCTGCCAGACGATACACTCATATGTCCTGAAATAGGGGCAGCCGATAGTGTGCGAGTGTATAATTCTTTTATATTATCATACTCGTTTTGCGCTTGTTCCTCTGCATATAACTTTGCAGAAAACATTCTTTCTTCCATAGGCAAATCGGATTTGTTTTTTGCATATACATGTATTTTATAATTATAAAAATCCATAAAATACCCCTCCTACAAATTTTTTATATATTACAACAATTTATATAACAAATCAATATTGAATTTTTAATAATTTTGCTTTTTTTGTTTTTTTATTTAAACTAACCAAAAAAATAAATGTTTTATATTTTATTAAATAAAATTTATCCACAAAAAGATTAATAATTGTTGATATTTTTTGTTTATTAATAATTTTTAATAAGTATTTTTAAATTTTTTACATTAAAATAAAAAAAGTGATTGCAAAATTAAAACACATTTGCTACAATATACTCGCTTTAAATTATATGCGGATGTGGCGAAACCGGTAAACGCGCACGTTTAAGGGGCGTGTGGGCGACCTTGTGGGTTCGAGTCCCACCATCCGCACCATACAAAAAAACCAAACAAAATTTATTTGTTTGGTTTTTTATTTTTTAGTTTTCAAAATTAAAAAAATCTCCATGTTTTAAGTTTTTGGATATAACATAATTTTTTTTGTTGTTTTTTGTAATTGTTATGTTTTTAATGGTTTTATCTTTATTGCATAATTTTAAATCTACACAACTTTTGCGATAAATTGGTTTTCTTATAACAACAGAATTAAAATCTTTTGAAACATCTTCTTTGCTAAAAATTAAAAAGAAATATTTTTCATCTTCATATCCTAAAAAACCATTTTTAATTTGTCTTAAAGTTTTAGTTCTGCTTATTCTTACTGTAAAATTACAATAATCTTCTTTTAAAGGACAAATACCACTATGTGTGCATGGTAATATTAAGTTTAAATTTTTTGATAACAAATATTGCCTATCTTCCATCATTTTTTTATAGGAAATTGGTGTTCCGGGTTCTATTAAAACAACATAATTTTTTGATTTTTCTATCATCAAATCTAAAGTTTTTATTCTATCTGTTTTATTCATTTCGTTTAGCATAAAAGATTCTAAAACAATATCTGTTTTGGGCAAGTTTTTAACTTTTTCTGATAGAACATCTTCTTTTAAGTAGTTAATATTCAAATTAAGTTTATTTGACAATTCTTTGGAATATTTTATCATTGCTTCTTGTTTTTCTACTGCATAAATATCAATATTATTTACATAATTTTCTAAAGCCCATAAAGCAGAACCTGTACCACTGCCCAAATCTAAAACAGAAGTTATTTTGTTTTTTAAATTTACTATTTTATTTAATTTACAAAGTACATCATCTATTATAACAGAAGTTTCTGGCATTCTACTTATTACATAACTTAGTGCTTGATTGTTGTTTGAAATAACTGATACAGAATTAATATCTTCCTTTCTGTATTTTAAACTTATGTCTGTATAATCTTTTTTTATTTTGGTTAGTTTTTGTTTAGATATAATTTCTTCAATTAATTGTGCTTGATATAAAAAATTATCCATTTGTTTCTCCAATTTTATTATAACATATTTTAAAATCTATTTAATATTTTATTTACAAAAACATTAAAAAATTTTAAACTAAAGTTAGAATTATTTTAATAAGGAGTTTTGTTTTGAATATTTCTATTTCGCATTCTACAAGTTTTGATTTTGAAAAAGAACTTTATGAACCAATTAAAAAAAGTTTTAGATTAAGAAAACACAATTTTTTCTTTCCTGAAGACAGGGTTAAAAACACAAGAGATGTTATTAAATCTTGCGATATAATGATTGCTGATGTAAGTTATCCATCAACCGGAACAGGCATTGAAATTGGTTGGGCAAGCACCGTTAATAAGCCAATTTATTGTATATATAAAAAAGGCAAAGAATATTCTTTTTCGCTTAAATTTATAACCGAAAATTTTTATGAATATACTGAGGATAATTTAACAAAAGTAATTGAACAGATTATTAGAGATTATAAAAAAAGTTGTGGCATTGAAGATGTTTTAGAAGAAGATTCTTTTGAAGGTAATATTTTAAACGAAATTATAGTTGACGATATTAATGATTAATAATCTTAGAGGAAAATATGACAAAATATAAAACAAATATAAAAGAAAACATAAGTACTGTAGATAAAAAACAAAAAGAAGCAATTATTAATATGGTTGTAAAAGATGACGAAAACTTTTTGTCAGTTTTCTCAGAAACGGAAACACCCGTTATTAGTAACGAAGTTGCAGATTTTATTGAAACAAGCGCAAAAGCAATTCCACCAAATACAAAAATAACTTTAAAAATAAAAAGTGATTGTATTGATGATAATGAAAAACTAATATATAAAAGAGCAATAAAAGAATACTACAGAGAACAATGTTTTGCTAATAAAACAGAAATAAATAAAAACAATTTAATTGCAGTTTTATTAATGCTTGCAGGCGTTTTTGTTTTGGCTTTGGCTTTTTTACTTGAATATAAAGCGTCTATTTCTTTTTGGGCAGAAATTATAGATATTATTGCATGGGTTTTTGTATGGGAAGCTGTTGATATTTTTTGTTTTAGAACAAGGGCCTTGCGTATAAAAACAAAACAATATTTAGCTTTTATTACTATGGATATTGAATATCTACCTTTTAAAAAATAAATTAAACAATTTATCTACCACAAACAAAAATGATACATTTTTAAAAAAATATTATGGCAATATAAAAACACCTTTTTTATAAGGTGTTTTTTCTTTTTTATAAATTTTCAAAAACAATTTTTGCTTGTTTCTTATTTGCAAAAAACTGAGCATTTTCTCCGTTTATTATAAACCAATTTGGAGCAGTATGGCCTATATCCAAATCAATTACAACAGGACAATTTAAATTTTTTAACTCTGTTAAATTGGCAGTTAAGTAATCAACATCAAATATAACTTCTTTTTTTAATGGCCTGCCAATTAAAACAGCTTTTGCGCCATCAAACCAACCAGCATTTTTTAATTTCCAAATTACTCTTTGTTGGTCTAAAACAGACAAATCACAACTTTCAATAAACCAAATTAAACCTTCTTCTTTGTGTTTTTTTACATATTCTTTAACCTTATCAAACTTTGTTCCACAAATGGTTGATAAAATATCTAAACATCCACCTATAACTCTGCCAGATACATTAACTTCTTTTTCTCCTGTTAATATTTTAGGACAAGTTTTTTGAGTTAAGTTATATCCGTTTAACTCATTTCCTTCTTCTTTTCTATTGCTTTCTACTTCATATTTTTTATATGAAACTTGTTCTATTTTTTTTCCACATAAATAGTCGTAATTATCTTTTAAACTTTTATGCCATTTTTTCATACCAAAATTACAGAAATTGCTACCATACACAGAAGTTTTATCGCATAATGTTGCCAATAAAAAAGATATGCAAGTATTATCAGAAAAACCTTGAAAAAATTTGTTTTTTGCTTTTTTTAATTTGTTAAAGTTTATATATGGCAAAATTTCCATTTCAAACTCTCCACCTGCCATAGAGATTATTCCTTTAACATTATCGTCAAAAAATAGTTTTTCAAACTCTTCTGCTCTTGTTTTTGCATCACTACTTCTTGCTTGTAAATTGCCAAAACAATGTTCTGTAAACATTATTTCGTGCCCTAATTTTTTAAAAGTTTTTACAGCGTTATCACATCTTTTTTTGTAGTATCCATCTTCACTACAGCCCATTGATGGAGCACAAACACCTATAATGTCACCACTTTTTATTTTTTCAAACTTTTGCATAATTGCCTCTTTTATTTGTTTTTTTTAGTTTAAAATTTTTGCAAACATAATGTCAAACAATTTGTTTTATGTATATATTAATTAATGATATATTTTAATTTTTACTTTATTTAATGCTTTTTATGTGTTAAAATACTTTTGCATTTTTATAATTTAAAAAAGGTAAAATCTAACGATATGGATATTAAAAAACTTATTATTAATTGCTTTAGTAAACAAGTAAGAGAAAATTTTAATTTATTGCCAGAAAATATTTCTGTTCCACCAAACACAGCAATGGGAGATTTTTGTATGCCTTGCTTTACTTGGGTTAAAGCATTAAAAAAATCACCAGTTCAAGTTGCAGAGGATTTAACTAAAGATTTTGATTACACAAGCATTGTTGAAAAGACACAAGTTGTTGGTGGATATTTAAATTTCTTTTTAAACAAAAAGATTGTTAGTTTAAATGTTTTAGCAGAAATTTTGGCAAGCAAAGATAGTTTTGGAAAAAGTGATGAAGGTTTAAACAAAACAGTATGCTTAGATTTTTCTTCTGTTAACCTTGCAAAATATATGCATATTGGTCACCTAAGCACAACTGTTATTGGTAATTGTTTAAGAAATATTTTCAACTTTTTAGGATACAACACCGTTGCTATTAACTATGTTGGCGATTATGGCACTCCTTTTGGCAAAATGATTACTGCTTATAAGTTGTGGGGAAACGAACAAGATTTAAACGCAAAGGGTGTTGATTATATTCAAGACCTTTACATAAAATTTTGTCAAGAAGCTGAAGAAAATGATGACCTTAACGAACAAGCAAGAATTTGCTTTGCAAAAATAGAAAAGAAAGACCCAGAAGTTTATCCTATATACGAGAAGTTTATTAAAATTTCTATTGACGAAACACAAAAAATTTATAGTTTATTAAACATTAAATTTGATAGTTGGCGTGGCGAAAGTTACTATAGCGATAAAATGGAACCTGTTGTTAAAGAATTAGAACAAAAAGGTTTATTGCAAGATAGTAATGGAGCTAAAATTGTTGATTTGTCAGAATACAATTTAGGTGCTTGTTTAATTAGAAAAACAGACGGCTCAAGTTTATATGCCACAAGAGATTTGGCTGCTTGTGATGATAGATATAAAAATTATAATTTCTACAAAAGTTTATATGTAACAGATGTTTCGCAAAAACTTCACTTTAGTCAATTTTTTAAAGTATTAGATTTACTTGGTAGAGATTATGCTTGCAACCTACACCACATTTTTTATGGCAGATTTAGTTTGCCAGATGGAAAAATTGCAAGCAGAAAGGGCAAACAAGCAATTTTAAAAGATATTTTAAGTTATTCTATAAATAAAACACGCAACATTGTAAACGAAAGCAAAACTTTAACGGAAGAAGAAAAAACAAAAATAAGTACTTCTGTTGGTGTTGGTGCTGTTGTATTTAGTGCCGTTAAAAATGAAAAAATAAAAGATGTTGTTTTTGATATTGACGAAGCTCTTGATTTTAATGGAGAAACCAGTCCTTATATACAATATACACACGCAAGATGTTGCAGTATAATGAAAAAATCTAAAACAAGTGAAGATTATATTTATGATATGGATTACACTCAAATTGAAAATGAATCCAGTTATGAGCTTATTAAAACTTTAAACAGATTTCCAGAAGTTGTTAAAAGTGCTTGCGAAAAATTTGAACCTTGCTATGTAAGCAGAATTCTTATTGATATAAGTAAAGCATTTAACAAATATTACAATACCAACAGGGTTGTGGAAAATGATAAAATTAATCAAACAAGATTGGCTTTAGTTAATGCAACAAAAATAGTTTTAGCAAATGGCTTAAAATTACTTGGTATTGACGCTTTAGAAAAAATGTAACATATATATTAATAAAATTTAAATTTAATTTGATTTTTAATGGTTTTATATGATATTATCTTATTTGTAATAAGGGAGTAGTTAGCTTCTTTAAAATAGAAGTGATTGACCTACAGCAAGATAATTATTATCAGGTTCAATCTTAATTAACCAGACTTATGCTTAAATATTTATATGATGCTAACATTTTGCATTGTGTAATTATGTAGCATAGGTCTTTTTTAATTACAATATAATATATTAATTACTCAAATTTACGCTATAATTTATAAGGAGAAAAAGATGAAAAGTTTTTACAACAAATCGGTTAGTCAAACATTAAAAGAACTTAACACATCTCAAGATGGTTTAACAGATGTTGAAGCAGCAAAAAGATTATCTGAAAACGGTGAAAATAGTTTAGAACATAAAAAGAAAACCAATTATTTTTTAAAATTTTTAGCACAGTTTAAAGACATTATGGTTTTAATTTTGATTGTTGCAGCAATTATTTCTCTTGTTTTTGCAATAATTGAAAAAAGTAGTACAGAATTAATTGACTCTATAATTATTTTTGTAATTGTTCTTATTAATGCAACCCTTGGTTTTACGCAGGAGTTAAAAGCCGAAAACGCACTGGACGCTTTAAGAAAAATGTCTCAGCCATACACAACTGTTATTAGAAATGGCGAAGAAAAAAAGGTTAAGACAAGTGAACTTGTTGTTGGCGATATTGTTTTACTTGAAGCTGGTGATGTTGTTCCGGCAGACCTTTTGCTTTTAGAAAGTGCAAGTTTAAAATGTGATGAAGCTTCCCTTACAGGCGAAAGTTTACCTGTTGAAAAAACTGCAGGAATTGTTTTACCAGACAAAACAAGTTTGGGCGATAGAAAAAATATGTGTTTTTCTTCTACAACTGTTGTTTATGGTAGAGGTGAAGGCGTTGTAGTTGCAACTGGTTCTGATGCAGAAATGGGTAAAATTGCTTCAATGCTTTCTCAAGAGAAAAAAGAAGTTACCCCTCTTCAAAAAAGTTTGGCAAAACTTGGCGAAATTATCACCTTTATCGTTTTAGGTATTGCCCTTGTTATTTTCTTGGTAGACCTTTTATTTACAGGTCAAGGTTGGATGGATTCTTTCTTAACTGCTGTTGCTATTGCTGTTGCGGCTATTCCAGAAAGTTTACCTGCCGTTGTTACAATTATTTTATCAATTGGTGTTACAAAACTTGCTAAGAAAAATACAATTATTAAAAAGTTACATGCAGTAGAAACATTGGGCTGTTGCCAAGTAATTTGCTCTGACAAAACTGGAACAATTACTCAAAATAAAATGACTGTTAGAGAAGTTTTCTTTAACCAAACTTCATATAACTCAGACCCAGAACTTAACAACCCAGAATCAAATACATTACTTAAATGTATGGCATTATGTAATGATGCTAAAAAACAAAAAGATGGTTACTTAGGTGATCCAACAGAAATTGCTTTAGTTCAATTTGCAGAAAGATTTAAATTTAACAAAAAATCTCTTGAAAATAAATTTAACAGAGTTGGAGAAATTCCTTTTGATAGCGTAAGAAAACTTATGTCTACAGTAAACCTTGAAGATGGTAAACTTGTACAATATACAAAAGGTGCTGTTGACGAATTATTAAAACTTTGCACACATATTATGCAAGATGGCAAAGTAAGAAAAATTACTGTAAAAGATTTAGATTTAATTAAAGAAGCAAACAAAGCAATGGGTGCAAAAGCATTAAGAGTTCTTGCTTATGCAACAAAAGAATTAGACCCAGCAACCTTGGTTGACGGCGAAGTTAAATCTGAAAAAATAAAAGAAAAAGATCTTGTTTTTGTAGGTCTTAGTGGTATGATTGACCCACCAAGAGAAGAAGTTTTTGATGCATTAATTAAATGTCGTCAAGCTGGTATGAAAGCTATTATGATTACTGGCGACCATAAAGATACAGCTTATGCAATTGCAAAAGAACTTGGTATGGTTAAAAGCGAAAAAGAAGTTGTTAATGGCAGTCACCTTGATCAATTTACAGACGAACAACTTGTAAAAGAAATTAATAAATTTAGAGTTTTCACTCGTGTTAGTCCAGAACATAAAGTAAGAATTGTTAAAGCATTACAAGCCAATGGTAAAGTTGTTGCTATGACTGGTGATGGCGTTAACGATGCCCCAAGTATTAAATCTGCAAACATTGGTATTGGTATGGGCAATGTTGGTACAGAAGTAACAAAAGATGTTGCTGATATGATTTTAACAGATGATAACTTTGCAACAATCGTTTTAGCTGTTGAAGAAGGCAGAAAGATTTTTGGAAATATTCAAAAAACCATTCAATTTTTACTTGGAACAAACATTGCTGAAGTTTTATCAATTTTTGCTATTACATTATTATTCCCACAATATACATTATTTACAGCCGTTCAAATATTGTTTACAAACTTAGTTACAGATACCTTCCCTTCTATTGCCCTTGGTTGCAACGAAGCAGAAAGTGATTTAATGAAACAGCCACCTCGAGACCCTAAACAATATATTATTGGTGGTAGAGTCGGATTTAACATTATTTACCAAGGTTGTACACAAGCACTTATCGTTTTAGCAGTTTATATGATTGGACTTTTCGGTTTTGGTTCTCCTGCAGCAGCAACAACTATGGCTTTCTTAACAATTAACATTGTTCAATTATTCCATATGTATTCTGTAAGAACAAATCATAGTATATTTGCTTCAAATCCATTTACAAATAAACTCTTAAATGCTGCTTTTGTTGGTGAACTTGCAATTATTTTACTTGTTGCTCTTATCCCACCTGTTGCAGGAATTTTAAACTTAACTCAATTAAGTTTAGTTCAATGGTTAGTAGTTTTTGGTTGCTCTTTGTTAATTGTTCCTATTGTAGAACTTGTAAAATTTGGCCAAAAGAAAAAAGACCAAAGAAAATCACAAGTTGTTATTAACGCAGAAAACAACGATGAAGTTTAATTAAAAAAACAAAAATTTAATAAAAATAAAAAGACCAAAATAATTTGGTCTTTTTTTTTGTTTTTATAAATTAATTTTTATAATAAATTTTTCTTTAAAATTTAAAAATTATAATTCATAATTTTCTTTATTATTAAGAAGTTTAGTAAGTTCGTCTTGAACAGATTCAAAACCTTTTGTACCAATTAAAGCTTTAGTATATTTCTTTTGCATTTCTACGCCTTGTTGGTCGTAAGCGTTAATACCCATCATTTCTGCCATAAGTGCTGTTGTTAATTCAAAATAGAATAACAATGCACCGATATTTTCTTCATTTAATACAGGAACTACAAGTTCATAACTTGGGTGTCCTGCTTTTTTGTATGCAAGTGAAGAACCAATTTGTTCTTCTTTCATTAAATTAACCATTGTTTTTGGTAAATATTTATCTAAGTTTGCATCTTTAAATTTAGGGATTTTTATATCTTCGTTGTGCTTTGTTAAGTTAATAAAGCAGAACAATCTATCCTTTGAACCTTCTTGATACATTTGAAGCAAACTATGTTGGTAAGTAACACCTTCTGCTTTACTTGGTGTAAAGAAAATTTTATTTGCTTTACCTGATAAAGATTTTTCTTTGCCCAAACTTTCACTTAATAATTGAATATAAAAATCGGTCATTCTGTTAAGTCGATTTGAATAAGGAAGTAATACAATCTCCTTTTTACCATTTGTAATATAAGTGTAATTAATTAAAGCAGAAACATAACAAAGGTTTTGTTTGCCTTCTTGTTGTTTGAAGTTTTCTAATACTTGTTTAGCACCAAGCAACATTTTGTGTAAATCTAAGCCCATTACAGCGCAAGGGAGTAATCCTACTGGACATAATACACTATATCTGCCACCTACACCTTTTGGAACTTCATAAGTTTTAATGTTTCTTTCTTGACAGAACTTCCATAAAACATTGTCTCTTTCTGTTGTAACAACAAGGTTAACAAAATAATCGTCGCCAAGTTCTTTTTGAAGTTTTTCTAAAACAACTGCAAACATAGTAAGAATTTCAACAGTTGTTCCACTTTTTGTAACAACATTAAACATTGTCTTTTTAAGATTAACTTTGTTTAAAAGTTTGTTAAAACTTTCTGCATCAACATTATCAACAACTTTAATTTTTATTTTCTTTCCTTCTTTTTCATCAGGAGTTGTTGAATATAATGCTTGTTTTACAGCTTTTGCGCCAAGTGCAGAACCACCTATACCAAGAACTACAAAATTTTCATACAATCTGGGAATCTTTTTACCAAAAAGTTGAATTTCATCAATTGTCTTTTTGTCTTGATAAGGAAGGTCAAGCCAATCCATCATAGCACGAGATTTATTTGTAATAACTTTTTTAAGTTCTTTTTCATACTTATTATTTAAAATTTGATTTTCTTTTAATCCGTCTTTTAAATATTCATCTTTTAAACAGTTGAAATAATTTAGTTTAATCATTTTTTGTTTACCTTTTGTTTTTTTTATTAAAACTTTTTATCTAAAAATCTTGCAAGTTGTACGCCTGCAGCACTTGACATAATAAGACCAGTTGTTTGTCCCGGTCCATCGCCTATAGCATACAAGTTTTTAACACTTGTTTGAAATTCTTTATCAAGCAAAATTTCGTTGCTGTAGAATTTTATTTCTGGTCCATACAATAAGTTTTCTGGGTTAGCAAAACCTTCAACAACCTTATCTACGCTTCTGATAAATTGTAAAATGTTTGTCATTGTTCTGTAGCCCAAAGCGTATGTAATATCACCTGCAACAGCAGATTTTAAAGTTGGCTCTACTTTATTATTTTCAAGTTCGTGTTGCCAAGTTCTTTTTCCCCTATAAATATCGCCCAATCTTTGAACAACAATATTGCCTTCGCCTAATTGGTTTAAGTTTTCTGCAACATTTATACCATATTGTATTGGTTTATCAAATGGGTGTGTAAATTTGTGAGAAACAAGAATTGCTAAGTTTGTGTTTGTGCTTTTTTTATCTTTATAACTATGGCCGTTAACCAATGTTAAAGCATTATCATAAACTTCTGTTGCAACAAAGCCACTTGGGTTTTGACAGAAAGCCCTAACCTTATCACAGAAAGGTGAAGGACGACCAATAAATTTTGCTTCATAGAAATATTTATTTACATCTTTCATAACTTCGTCTGGAAGTTCATATCTAACACCAATATCAACTGCACCAGAACGATTTTCAATGTTATATTTTCTGCACATATTTGAAAGCCAATCAGCACCCTTTCTGCCAACAGCCAAACAAACATTGTCTGCATAATAAGTTTGTTCGTTATCTTTTGTGTATGAAGAAATTGTTTTAACACCTTTAACTTCGTTGTTTTCAATAATCAAATCGCTTACAATTGTGTCAAAAATCATTTCTACGCCATGGTCTTCAAGATATTTTTGTAATTTTCCATATAACAAATGAGCTTTTTCTGTGCCTAAGTGTCTAATTGGAAAGTAAATTAAATCAAGATTTTCTTTTTGTGCTTTATCTTGCATTTGTTTAATTTCTTTTGCATAGTTTAAACCAGTTAGTTCTTTGCTACCACCAAATTTAAGGTAGATATCATCTGTATAAGCAAATAAATTTTTAATTTCTTCTATGCTTAAAGCAGCCCTAAAAGAAGGACCATCATTACCACCCATATATAAATTATCTGCTACGCCAGTTGCCATATGGTATGAGTTAACTTTTCCGTCAGAAAAAGCACCTGCACCAGAAAAACCACAAGTGATGCTACAAAATGGCTTACACTTCATACACTTGCCGGTTTTTTCAATTGGACAACCACGCTTTTCAATACTTCTGCCTTGCTCTATAAGTAAAATGTTTTTGTGTTTATTTTTTTGAATTAACTCGTATGCACAAAAAACACCACTTGGTCCCATACCAACAATAATTAAGTCATATTTTTTATTCATAAATAAAAGTACCCTTAATCAATAATAACACATACTTTTATTTTTTTAAAATGAAAAACGCCTGTTATTTGGCTATTTTTGGTTTAAAAAACACAAAAAAACAAGAAAAGTTTATTTTCAACCTTTCTTGTTTTGTTTTTTTAGATTTTTTATAAAAGTGTTTTTACTAAGGTGTTTCTATCTTGCATAGAAAAATATGAAAGTGGAATATCAAAAACTGAATATGCACCAAATTTCTTTTCTTTATTAAGTTTGTATACAGCACAAGCAAGAGTAACCATAACTTCTGCTGTAAAGAAAGGATTGCTTTCTACATCTAAAGTAAATTTGAGTTGTGTTGCGTGTTTGTCACTACACTTAAAGTTTTTAACAACAAGACCTTTATGGAACATTTTTTCTTGCATCTTTTTTAATTTTTCTTCGTTTACAAATTTAACTGTTGTGTTATAACCCAAGAAGTAATTTGGCATATTAATAATTTCGTTTTTAACTGCTTCTTTATCTGCATCTTCTTCTAAAACAACATAGCAAAGACGGCTGTGTTTTTCTGTACCTTGTGGAACATAATCAAATTCTGTTTCGCATCTCTTTACAATTTTTTGGTTTGGAACTGTATATTGAATAGCATTTTTAACACCATTAACTCTTCTTATTGCGTCACTATGACCTTGGCTTACGCCCATACCCCAAAAAGCATTTGCTGGTGTATGAACTGGAGAAACACTATTGAAAATAATTCTCATCATACTCATTAAACCCGGGTCCCAACCAGCTGCACTAACTGCAACTTTTTGTGCATTTTTTGCCATTTTATCAAGTGAGTTTATGTATTTTTCAAGTTTTGCGTGAGTATCAAAACTATCTACTGTGTTAAATAATTTTATTGCTCTTGGTCCAATTTTTTCAATATCACTATAACTGCCACCACACAAAAATAAAATGTCAATTTTGCCAGAATATTTTTCAAGGTTTTTAGTTTCTTCAAAACTGCTATTAAATGGACTTGTTAATCCTGTACGATTAGAAAATATTTTTACAAGATTAAAATATTCACTGTGATTAATTGCGCTTTCAACGCCTTTACCTAAATTACCATAACCTACTATGCCTACATTTATTTTTTTCATTATAAATCATCTCCTATTGTTTATTTTAAAAAAAAAGTTGTAATATGTAAAGAATTTTTTTATTTATAAAATGATTATTTGCCTTTTATCTGTTACATTTTAGCAATTTTGTATTTGTTAAAAGTAATTATTTGCCAAAATAAAAAGTAGTTGTGTTTATTTGCTAAAAAAATTTTTTAAATATATAATTAATTTAAGTATTAATTTAGGGGGAAATATAATGGCTTTATATATTCTCATAATTGGTTTATGCTTATGTGCATTAACTACAGGTATATTTTTACATTTTAGATTATCTAAAGGTGGAGTTGTTGGCGTTTTAACCAAAACAATTGCCTCTTTTTGCTTTGTTATTTTTGCTTTATTTTTAAGCACTTCTAAAAATAGCACTGGTTATTATGGTGGATACACAATAACTTGTTTAATAGTAGGCCTTGTTTGTGGTTTAATTGGTGATATTTTACTTGATTTAAAAGTTATATATCCTTTTCATAAAAAACAATACCTTTTAGGTGGTATGACAGCTTTTAGTATTGGACATATTTTTAATATATTTGGCTTGTTATTGCTTGCTTTAGAACAAGTTGATATATTTGCATCTTCTCGCCTTTTAACCTTAGGAATAATTGCTTTAGGTTGTTTAATACTAACCTTTATTATATGGATAATTTCCGTTAAGGTTTTAAAATTTGATTTTGAAAAATTTACTCCTATTGTTAACCTTTACACATTTATTTTATTGTTAACAACTGCATTATCTGTTTATCTATCATTTATTGGTTTAACAGCACCTGTTATTATTTTGGCAATTGGCTTTGTTTTATTTTTGGCTTCCGACCTTATTCTTTCAATGCAATATTTTGGAGGAAAACAAGAAAGCAAACCTTTAACTTTTGCAAATCACTTGCTATATTATGCAGCCCAAATAATTATTGCTGCTTTTATCTATTTTATTTAAACATTAATTTTGGAGAATATAATGAAAAAAAATATAAAGCTAATTTTTATAAGACATGGCGACACAAATGTAAACACCGGAAAACTTACAATGCGTGGAACAAAACAAATTAAAGAATCATTAAGATATATAAAAGACGAAGAAATAAAAGCCATTTTTTGTTCTCCAAGAACAAGAACTTTACAAACAGCAAATATTATAAACAACAAATTTAATGTACCTTTGTTTATTATAAAAGAACTTAACGAGCGTCAAATTTTAAACTCTGCAGAACGCCTTTTATATGGTGATGACTTTAACAATAATTACTTAAACTATGCTTACGAAAATGACAAATTTGAAACTTGTAAAGATTTTATTGATAGATGTTTTATAGGACTTGAAAAAATTTTAAGTAAAGCAGAAAAAAACTCAACCATTTTATTGTGTGCACATAGTTCTACACTATATGCAATTAATGCCTACTTAAACGGCATACCAAAAGATAATCAAATACAATGGCTTCAATGTAGTAATGGCACAGTTATAAAATTTCACTTATAATAAAAAATAAAAAAGAGCAATTTAAAAAAACTGCTCTTTTTTTTATAACTTTTTACAAATCAATTTCTGTTATATTATCTGGTACAACAAAATTAACATCTTCTTCCTTTGAAAAATCTTCCCCACCAGTAATTTTTTCTGTTGGCAAAATCATATATGTTCCTTCAAGTTCTGCAAGAGTATTTTTATTTTCGTCCATTACTTTTGCTTTTGCTGTAAACAATCTGCCACTTCTCTTTACCATCTCACCTTGACCAAACAATTTTTGATTATATGGTACTGGCTTTCTAAACTTAACAGTCATAGTTGCTGTTACTCCAAAAAGTTCTGGATCTGTCACCCATATTACCCTGCCAGCAAGTTCATCTAATAAAGCAGAAATCATACCACCGTGAACCCTACCCGGATAACTTTGGTGAACATCTTTAAAAGTAAAAATTACCCCAACAGAATTATCTTCCATATTATAAAAATCTGCTTTGAGACCTAAATTGTTTTCTAATCCACAAATAAGACACATTTTGCTATTTGTTTGTTTTGAAATTACTTTCATCTAATTTCTCCTTTGATTGTTATGCTTTTTGTTTATAAGCCAAATTTCGGGATTATCTTATACCATAACCACCAAAACCATTTGGGTGTCTTTTTTTAAGTTTTTCTATGTTTTTTTGAGCAACTTCTTGCATAGAAAAACCAAAACAATCGCAAGCTTCAGCAATGTACCATAAAACATCACCCAACTCTTCTTTTAAATGTTCAAAGTCAATTAACTTTGCTCCGGCTAAATGTTTTTTTATAATATCTGCAACTTCACCTGCTTCTCCTGCCAAACCCAAGCCAACATCAGCTTGCATATCTTTAATTTCATCAAATTCTTTTCTTGTTTTGCTTGCCAAAACTTGATAATCATTAAAACCTAATTCTTCCATTTTTTTACTTCCCTTTTTAAAATAAAAACTTATTGATAAAAGATTAACACTTACAAAAATTTTTATCAAATTTTTTATAATAAGTTTTTGTTATAACAACTTTTAATAAATATAAACAGACAAACAAATTAATTGTTGCCAAAAATTCTTTTATTGTTTATAATAACGCTTAGTAAATTATTTTTTACTATCTGCACTTTATTCTACTTAAGTTTAAAAGAAATAAAAGTGTAGTAATTTTTATAGTATGGAGAGGTGTCCGAGTGGTCTAAAGTGCGCGCTTGGAAAGCGCGTGTGGGGCAACCCACCGCAAGTTCGAATCTTGTCCTCTCCGCCAGAAAAAAAGCAAATCATAAGTTTGTATGATTTGCTTTTCTTATTTAATTTATTTTAAATTATTTTTCTACTTTTATAATAAAATAATTTTCAATTTTGTAACCTGTTAAAAACCCTTCTCTAATCATATCAGAAATTCTCTTATTTAAAGCTTCAATAAGAACTTTTTTCTCAATCATAGAAACTCTATTAAATGATTTTAGAGATTTTTCACAAAAACTTAATAATTCATCAAAACTTACTTTTTCATTTTTTTTGATAAACTCTATAATTTTTTTACTATCCTTAGTAGTTCGTGTTGAAAATAATAAAATAATCCCAACGAAAAAGAATATAACCATAACAGCGAGCAAGTCGTCAATTTGTTTTGCAAGCATAAATATTCCACAAAAAACAGCAATTGCTAAAACTATATATCCTGAAATTGTCATGGCTTTAATTTTATTATTAATGTCTTTTTCTTCAAAGTTTGCTTCAACATATGTAGTTGCATTTTCAAATAAAACACTAAATCTTTTATAAAGATCTTTGTACTCTTCTTCAATTTCATTTTTAACATTATCTTCAGCAAAAGAATATGCCTTTTTATAATCATCTTCAATGCTCTTTATTGAAAAATAAATAGTCCTTTTATCTGTTTCCTTTTTTTCTATATCATATAAAAGTTTTGCTTTGGTTGAAATCCACCAAGCCAAATAATTGCCTTCGTCAATCTTTTTTGCTTGCTCTGCCAAACTTATCGCTTTTTTATAATCCTTAATTTTAATAAATTTTTCTGCATTGGTGATAAGTTTATAATAATCTTCTTCAGATAGTTTTTCAGTTCCATATATATTTTTTGTTATGTTTTGGCTGACATAATAATTATTTGAAGTTGTCTCTTCTTTTATAATTTCTTTATTTCCACAATGTAAACAAATATAAGTGTCTTTTTGTTTTTCAATTTTATTTAATTTTCCGCCACATTTGGTACAATTCAATTCTATCCTTTCCATATTTTATCCTTTTACTTTTATATCCGTCTTAAGTTTCGTTAAAACCTTAAGATTATCTTCTCTCTCTTTCAGCATAAAGTATCTAAATTATTTTTGTAACACAAAAACTTCTGCGCCGTGTTTACAAATTGGGCAAATAAAATCTTTTGGCAAAGTTTCGCCTTCATAAACATATCCACAAACAGTGCATACATATTTGTTTTTGTTTTTTGCTTCTGGTTTTGGTTTTACATTTTTTAAGTAGTATGAATATGTAATAGATTCTACCTCAGACAAAACAACATCTTCTGTAACATCTGCAACAAAAGTAATATGTGTACCTACATCAGTTTTTGATACAACTTTTGCAGATAGATATGAGTTTGTATTTTTTGTTATATATGGCAATCCATTTTTTGATAATTTAAAATCTTTAAATTTTTCAAATTTATCAACATCTCTTCCACTTGAAAAACCAAAGTTTTTTATTGTTTCAAAATTAGTGTTTATATCTAAGATAGAAATATTAAATTCTCCTGATTTTTCAATTAAAGATGTTGTGTAATTATCTTTATTTACTGTAATTGAAATTCTTTCTGGATTTGATGTAACTTGTTGTAATGTGTTTATAACGCAACCGTTTAACTTTTCTCCCTTTGCAGTTAAAACATATAGTCCGTATGGAATATTATAAAGTGCTTTCATTTTTTTATCCCCTTTTAAATAATATACAAAATTTGTTTACAATTTAACAAACAAAATAATCAACTTTAACAGTACAATTTTTATTTAACAATTGTTTTTTATTGTGATAAATTTATTTTATATGAGTTTTATGCGAAAAGATTTAAAGTTGTTTATTAATAAAGAAATAAAACCTTTATACAAAGCATTTGATAAAGCACACAATTTATCTCACTACAAATTTGTAACCAATAATTGTTTAGAATATTCTAAAGAACTTATAAAACAGGGTTTTAATATTAATTTAGAGATTGCATTTGTGGTTGGTGCTTATCATGATGTTGGTTTAATTTTTGGAAGAGAAAATCACGCAAAAAGTTCTGGCGAATATGTTAGAAAAGATAAAAAATTAAAAACTTTTTTTAATGAAGATACAATCGAAACAATTGCACAAGCAGTTGAAGACCACTCTTCTCATCTTACCTACGAACCCCGAAACATTTATGGAAAAATTGTTGCCGATGCAGATAGAAACAATAGTGTTTACCTTGTTTTTTCAAGACCAATAAAATATGGTTTAAAACACGAAAAAAACTCAACCAAACAAGAGCATATTGAACGAGTTTATAATTTTGTAAACGAGAAGTTTGGCAGAAATGGTTATGTAAAATATTGGTTAAACTTACCCCAAACAACAAAAGCGCAAAACGAAGTTTGGCAACTTTTAGATAACAAAGATATTTGCTTATCATATATTTCTGGCATTTATGATGAAGTGATTAACAAAAAATAAGTTTAACTTAGAAATAAATAAAAGGTTTTTAAGCGAACAACCATAATTAAAGGTTGTTCTTTTTTTATTTTTTTATATTTTTTATTTGTTTTATCATAAATAAAAATGGTAAAATAACTTTGTTCAATTTTATGGAGGAGATTTATGAAAACTTACGAACTATTACAAAAAAATGACGAAGAACTTTATAATGCAATAGTTGCAGAAGAAGCTCGTCAAAAAAACAAAATTGAATTAATTGCATCGGAAAATTTTGTTTCGGAAACCGTAATGGAAGCAAACGGAACAATTTTAACAAATAAATACGCAGAGGGGTACCCTTCTAAAAGATATTATGGTGGTTGCGAACATGTTGACACTGTAGAAACACTTGCCATTGAAAGAGCAAAAAAATTGTTTGGCGCTCAATATGCAAATGTTCAACCACACTCTGGCGCACAAGCAAATATGGCTGTTTTCTTTGCATTGCTTGAGCCGGGCGACACAGTTTTATCTATGAACTTGGCTCACGGTGGACATTTAAGCCACGGCTCACCTGTTAATATGTCTGGTAAATATTGGAACATTGTTCCTTATGGCGTAACAGAAACTGATAATACTATTGATTATGAAGAAGTAAGACGCTTGGCTCTTGAACATAAACCAAAACTTATTCTTGCCGGAGCATCTGCTTATCCAAGAATTATAGATTTTAAAAAGTTTGGTGAAATTGCAAAAGAAGTTGGGGCTTATTTGATGGTTGATATGGCACACATTGCAGGTCTTGTTTGTGGTGGAGCTCACCCAAGCCCAGTACCATATGCAGATGTAGTAACTACAACAACACACAAAACTCTTCGTGGACCAAGAGGTGGTTTAATTTTAACAAATGACGAAGAAATTATTAAAAAAATAAATAAAGCAATTTTCCCGGGCATTCAAGGTGGACCTTTAATGCATACAATTGCAGCAAAAGCTGTTTGTTTTGGCGAAGCATTAAAACCAGAGTTTACAGAATATGCAAACCAAATTGTTAAAAACGCTAAAGCTCTTGCTGATACACTTTTACAAGAAGGTTTTAAACTTGTTTCAAACGGTACAGACAATCATTTAATGTGCCTTAATCTTACAGGTATGAAAGTTGATACTGGTAAAGAAGCAGAGCATTTATTAGATGAAGTTGGCATTACTGTTAACAAAAATGCAATACCTTTTGACACACAAAAACCATTTGTTACAAGTGGTATTAGGGTTGGAACTGCTGCCGTTACAACAAGGGGCTTTAAAGAAGAAGATATGAAAGAAGTTGGAAAACTTATTTCTCTTGCCCTAAAAGATTTTGAAAACAATAAAAATGAAGTTATTACAAGAGTTAATGCTCTTTGCAAAAAATATCCATTATATGAATAAAATAAAAAAATTAATAATAAAATTGAACAAAAAATCCTAACTTTTGTTAGGGTTTTTCTTTTTTGCACTTTGCCCAATAAAACAAGCAAAATTTGACTTTGTTTTTAATTTTATAGTATAATTAAGTATGGATAATTTTTTGAAAAATCCTTTAATAAAAAACATTATTAATGGATTAAAATCTTTAACAACTCAATCAAAAAGCAATTCACCTCAACAACTTTATTCTTCAAGTATGAATAACGATACAAGAAGAAATTTAACAAGGGCTTTGTTAAAAGAAAAAGGCACAGTTGTTGAAGATGATTTACGCTCTCTTTTTGAATTTTTAACAAGTCCATCACTTAGATATACATCAACTTATGCTTCTAAAAAAGCACAAGGTAAAATATTAACCAATGCAGTTTCTAATTTTTATAACAACTATGGTAAAGAAAACGGATTTGAAACAGAATTAGATTTATTTATTGGTTTAAGTTTGCATATTGGAGATAGAGTAAAATCAAAAGTTTCAAAAGTTGCAGAATCTGCAACAGAAGATACGGAAAGTTTTTCACCTGAAGAATCTGCTTATTTAGAATCTTGCAGAAGCAAACTTTTATCTCAATTTGCAGACCCTGCAAATATAAATGACCAAACTTATGGTTTTATGTTTAGTGTTGCACATCAAGAACTATCTACTTGTAGTTTATCTAAGGTAAAAAGTTTTATAAGCACCTTAAAACAAAATATTGACGATAAAACACAACATTATACAAATGCAATAAAAGAACTTGAAGTAAAAAAAATAGCAATAAAAAATCCCGGGCTTGATATCAGTATTGAATATTTAAGAGGAATTTTATCTTATTATCAAAATGTAAGTTTGGAAGATTCTACTTTTATGTTTATGCGAAACCAAAACCTTTTAAAAGAGCCCGATTCTTTGCTTACAATATTAGTAGATAAAAAAATAGACACTTCAAAATTTGACCAAGATTTAAGTTTGTTACAAAACATAAACAACTTAATTGTTTGTATGCAAACCGGGTTACTTTCTAACGACATTTTCTTTAACGGAACTCAATTTATTTGTCAAAACCCTAATTACCCTAAATTTCCTTTTTCTTCAACAAACGCAACAAGGGTTGTTAGACAATTGCCAGAACTTAACAGAGAAAATCAATCAATACTTGCATATAACGAAGATTATGTGCAAAGTTTGTTAAAAGAAAAAAAATATCCAATTACAAAAATTTCACTTCCAAGCGAAGAGGGTCAAGTTAAAGAATTAACTCTTTATACAACACAATTAATACAACAAGAAAGTGATTTAAAAGAATGTTCTTTCCCTCTTTTTGTAAAATCACTTACATCAAATGAAGATAAAAACACAGCAGAGATTGCTTTATACGCTATATCTGGGCCGGGAATATCGCTTGCTTCACAAATTTGTAGAATAGATAAAGTTAAACCTTACTTTCATGGCAAAGCTTCAGTACATAGACAAACAAGTGGAGAAATGCTTGAAACAAATACACACATACACGGATATAATTTGTTTGATAAAGTTGTAAATATAACCTCAAAGAATGCAGGTCATTTTGATATTGCAGTAAACTTTAATTTAGAACAACAAGTAACAAACGAACAGTTAGAAGCTTTTTTTGATAACTGGTGTGGATTGCCTCATAACGAAGCAGCATTAGATGTTTTTATGGAAGATAATGCAAGTTTTAACGAAACCACAAGAATGATAAACAAAATAAAAACACCTGAAGAAGATTTAAGTGTTTTATTACCAGAAGAATAAAAAATACGAGAGTTTTTCTCGTATTTTTTTAATTTTCAAAAATCCAAACTTCTCCGTTTTTTAGTTTATAATTTGTATAATCGCCATCTTTTGGTTCTCCCACAAAATAACACTTTGTGTAAATTCCTACTCCTGCATGCGTTACAACCAAAATATTTTTCTTTGGATACTTTTGTAGTATTTCGGTATAAAAAGAATCTAATCTAAACTTTATGCTTTTTAAACTTTCTACCCCATATTTTGTATCGTTGTCATCATTAAAATTTGGTAATATTTTTATTTCCTTTTTTATCTTACCCTCTAATAATCCATTATCTCTTTCTATTAATCTTTCATCAACAATAATTTTGTTTTTTGTAATTATTTGCGCTGTTTGCAAAGCCCTTTTTAATGGGCTTGAAAAAACTTTATCAAATTTAACATCTTTAAATCTTTCTTTTAACAATAGGGCTTGATTTTTTCCGTTTTCATTTAATTCTATATCTTGCCTACCCTGTATTTTACCCAATGTATTCCATTGTGTTTCTCCGTGCCTTACAATATATATCAAAACATACTCCTCTTTTTGTAAAAATTATATCATAAAAAACAAGCCATTAGAAACAATCTAACGGCTTTAATTTTTTATATTTTATTACTTAGTAATTTCTTTTTTAGGTTCTTCTTTTGCTTTTTCTTTTTTAGTTTTTATTTCTTTTTCAAATTGCATTTTTCCAAGTTCATTGCATCTTTGACATAAAGCTTTTGTAATTTCTTCCTTAGTTTTATACTTTTTAACAATTTCAGAATAGTTAACAGGAGCAT
The DNA here is from genome assembly GCA_017398655.1 of Clostridia bacterium. Taxonomy (GTDB): domain Bacteria; phylum Bacillota; class Clostridia; order Christensenellales; family UBA1242; genus UBA7862. The sequence continues at coordinate 21,850 of JAFQFI010000016.1, read as the reverse complement.
CAATTACATACTGATTTTCTTTTTTCTTATAATATGTAACATAAACTGGAACATCTATTCCCTTTTTCAAACAAGTATCTGCAAGCAAAACAAAACCTGCATGAAAACCTTTTAACTCTGCAAGATATCCATCTTCAGAATTTTCTGGATATATAACAATATTTTGACCTTCTTCTATTGCCTTAATACTTTCTTTTATAGTTCTCATAAGACGAGTATCACGATAAGTAGAAATTAAATTAAGCCCTTTATAAAACATATTTGTGAGAGGACTTGCAATTAAACAAAATAGGCGTGCCAAATGTAAATTCCAATGCTTTTTTTCGTGATAATAAACTCTTGATTGATATTTATACATTTTAATTAAACCAGAGTTCATTTCATGTGCACCCCACATTCTAATAGGAGCATTATTCCAAATCTCAAGTGACATTGGAGCATCTGTACCTTCGTGATTACTTAATATAATTCCACCTGTTTTAAACTCTTCGCCCAAAAAAATAAACTGTGGTTTTTTATATCTCATTTTCATTATGTTTTTTAAACATCTAAACCATAGTTTGCGTTCTTTTTTTACAATTTTTTCTTCTGTACTTTTATTCTTCATTTTATCACCTAAAAATAAGATTGCTTTATTAGTTTATCACTACAAAATATTTATATCAACAAAATAGTTGTATTTTACAATTATTTTTATTGTTTTTAAAATCTTTTTTTATACTCATCCTTCTTTAATTTTCTTGTTTTAGTTTAAAGTTTATTATATAATTAATTTCCTTTTAAAATTAGTTTTAAATTTATTCGGCAACTTGCCATATTGACTTGTTTTTTAAAAGGATATATAATCAAAGTGAATTAAAAGAGGGATATTATGGAAGAAAAAGCTCTATCCAACGCAGTGTCATACGACGATAGTTGGCTTTCTATGCCTTTTACAGGAAATTGGAAAGAAACTTACTATTTTGCAAAAAATCATATAAAAGATAATTTTAATAAAAAATTAGCATCACACATAGTTGATGATATTAAGGCTGTACTTTACCACCTTGTCCACGACGGAAACGCTTATGAGGACATGGTTTTAAATACAGCCGTTTTATATTTATTGGTAAAGAAAACTGGATATGATATTTTTTCGTTAGAAAAAAAATATGACAAATATACTTATGAAGGTGTCAAACTTTTATTAGATAGAGAAAATCCAGATTATTTAAAAAATACATTTGCAAACGATGATTTTGCATATTTAAACAAAATAAAGTTGGCTGAATATATTGCAAGTTTAAATAAATTGTCAAATAGCAAAGATATTGTTGAAAAAACAAGAAAGAAAAAACTTGTTGAGTATGTAATAAAAACATATGACGGAAAAACACACAGGGGTTTAATGACTTTATTAAAACAAACACTAAAAGATTTTAATTAAACAAAAAAGTAGGGTAAAAAATTATGGCTAAAATAGAACATTCTGTTCACAAACAAATATTACAAAACATTACAAGACACACAGGAAGCGAAATTTTTCAACACATGGTTATTAACTACAAATCAAAACTTGAAAATATGGGTGATGTTACTTTAACCTTGGCAAGATTAAAGTCAGTAATTTCTGCTGTAACAAAAATAACATCTACCGACGAGAAAAAGGATTATACTTCTTCTCCAGATACTTTAAAAGATTACTTGGGCTTTATGAGTATTGTAGAAAATACAGAGCAAGGTATAGCATTAGCAGAAGTACTTTTTTCAACGCTCGGTCACAAACAAAACCCTCACTCTAATCCAGCAACTATTAATACTGCTTTTGACCCTGTACCAGAAAAAGGATACAGCATAGAAGATGGTTACAAAAACTGCAGAATTCATATTATTGATAATGGTATTCCTATTGAAATTCAAGTAAAAACAAAAAACCAATTTGTTGCACACGAAGCAACTCATGACCCTATTTATAAAGCCCCAGAATTAAAAAGGGAAACTCCTGAAGAAACAAAAGCATTAAGAAGATTTGTTTCTGATAAAATGTACCCTTATTTTGATGCTTTAGCATACTATCAATTAAATAAAGAAAATATGACTAATGACGAAAAAGCTGCTGTTGTTGCAGACATTAGGTCTATATATATTAGAAACCATGAAGTTTTTGAACAATACCCAGAAGTTTTTAACAATGCATGCCAAACTTTTGCTTCTTACTGTTTTATTTATAAACATCATCAAGAACTATTTGCAGATGCAACATTTAGAGATTCTGTATTGCAAACAAAACTTATAGAAGGCGATATTGGTAGGGTATTTAGATATTTAAATAAAAAAATAACAATGAGCCATCCAAATTATAGAAAACACGATGCTTTTAACGCAACAATTTCTGCTATTGTTGATATGCCTTATGAACAATTTGAACAATTAAACCAAGAAACAGCAGGTAGTTTCCGTCAAGGCGTAGTTGTTTTATCTGGTATTATGGATGTTTTAAGAGAAAAAGACATTGTTGCTATTGAACATTTACTTAGAAATCATAAAGAAGTATATGTTGGTGTTTTATCTGATGATTTTGCAGAAACTGTTTCTGACCACCCTCCTATCTTCCCAGAATCTTTCCGACTTCACAGGGCAGAAAGTTTAAAAGGGGTATCAGGGGCTTTTATTATAGACACATCTGGTAAAGTTGAGGTTCCAAAAAATGTTAGAAACCCTCTTGCAGAACCTATTATTGATATTGATGGTTTTACTCTACTTACACCACAACCAACAAAATATGATGTAGCATATGTTCCGGGTGTATATGACATGTTCCACGATGGACATATGAAATATATAGAATCTGTTAGTGCAAGAGAAAAACTTATTGGTGTTAAATCTGATGAATACTCTATTCAAAGAAAAGGCAAATCTCCTTTCTCACCTTTAAAAGACCGTCTTCCTACTGTTGCTGCATTTAGAGAGGTAACCCAAGCTTATGCAACAGATGACGATATTCTTCCTCCTCCTGAAGTTTTACAAAGAATGAAAGAAGTTAGCGACCTTGGTGGTACATGCGCAATTTATGTTGGTTCTGACTGGATTAACCACCCAGAAAAAAAGGGAGAGCAAAGTCTTGCAGAATTAGAATTTATAAAAGAAAATTATCCTTTTATTCAATTTGATACAGTTCCAAGAAGTCAAAAAGATGAACAAACTGTTTCTACAACTGCTTACAAAACAAGGGCAAAAGATGTAGATGTAAGCACAACAATTAACCATAGTAATGTGTTTTTTATGGGAGAACAAAATTGATAAATTATAAAAACATAAGAGAACAATTAATTAACCTGCCAAACAACTTACCTATTTATTTGGCAGGACATATAAAACCAGACCAAGATTCAGTATGCTCTTGCATTGCTTTGGCAGAATATTTAAAAAACCTTGGTAAAAATGTAAAAGTTTTATTAAATAAAAAAGACGAAAGTATTATTGATTGGCTTAAAGACAACTCTTTAATTGTAAATAATGTTAACGATAACAAGTATAATTTTATTGCTTTAGATGTTAACGAAAAATCTCGTCTTGGAGAATACGAAAAAGATTTTGACAATGCCATAATAAAATTTAATATTGACCATCATCAAAATAACAAATATGAAGCCAATTATACTTTATCAGAACCGGGAAAAAGTTCTACATGTGAATTGATTTTTAAACTAATTGGTAAAAAAGAAAATTTAAATTTAAAAATTTGCAACTGCCTATATGCTGGTATGATGGCAGACACAAATTGCTTTACAAGAAGATTATCAAACAGAACTTTAACAATTGCACAAAAACTTATTAACTCTGGTGTAAATTATGTGGAAATAATTAAAGAAACATTTTCTAAACGAAGTATGTATGAGTTTAAAGCATTATCTAAACTTATAGGCGAAATAAAGTTTGATGGTTTTCATTATGTTGTAGTAGACCAACAAAAACAAGAATTTACTAAACTTTCTCACAATTCAATTGTAAAAGTTATTGCAGAAGAATTAAGAAAAATTGAAGAAATTGACATTTTCTTACTTTTTATTAAAAATGGCAATATAATAACTACAAAAACTATGAGCAATAAATGCGAAATAGCAGATAAAATTGCTTTCAACTTTGGTGGTGGTGGACACAAAAAAGAAGCTGGCTTTACTGTAACAGATATGACAATAGAACAAATTGTTTTAAAAACAAAAGAATATTTAAAAAGTATAAATAAAATTAAATAGTTAAAAATTGTATTATAAAATTTTTTAATAAAAAATAAAACCTAAACTGATTAAAGTTTAGGTTTTTTATTTGGTGGGCAATAACAGACTCGAACTGCTGACTTTCACTACGTCAAAGTGACACTCTACCAACTGAGTTAATTGCCCATATTTTAGGCAAAGTTCTTTAATACTTTACCTAAATTTTTCTATTTAATAATACAATTTATTTTTTTATTGTCAAGTGAAAAATTTTTTAAAAGATAGTTTATTCTTTTTCTTCATGTTCACTTTTATTATTTTCTTTTGCTTTTTTTGTTTCTTGCTTTACAGGGTTTTCTAATTTTTCTTCTTTAACTTCTTCTTTATCTTTTGTTTTAGTTTCTGTTTTAGTTTCTGTTTTGTTTTCTTCTTTATTCTCTTCTGTTTTTGCTTTTGTATTGTCAACAACTTTAACAGCAAATTGTCTATTTAAAAATTTTTCAAAATATCCAAGACCTGCACAAATTAAAGTTTGAAGTATTATTCTTATTAATAAAACAAGTAAGATAGAGCCAAAAGATAGTAAGCCAATGTAAGTAAATAAAACAAAAATAACTGTATCTATTGCAGAAGCAATTGCAAGATATACTGCATTTTTTACAGCTTGATTATCTGTTTTAAGTTCAACTTTTTCCATAAAGAAAATTGAAACAACACAAGCAACAACAAAACCCACAATGCTAAATATTCTTGAACCCAAACCTTCCCAAGTTAAATAAACTTGAGTTTTAAAAGAAACATCTAAATATGCGTTTTGTAAAAAATAAACTACAAACAAGGTTACTTGCACAATAACAGCAGAAACAAAAAGTTTTATTGCTTCTTGTTTTCCGTATTTATTGTAACAAGTAAGAATTGCCAAATATGCAAGTGGTAATAAAACAGTACCCATAACAATTGGTTGAGAAAACATTTCTGCCGGATAAATAATTGCAGAACAAACAATTGCTAAAAGAGAAAAGATATATAAACCTTTTCTGTTTAAAAAACTATAGGCAACCCATAATCCAAGTACTCCAAGAACAAAAAATACTATTAGTGAAGACCAATTCATTTTATCTCTCCTAAATTAAATTAACAAAATAATTTTATGATAGTAAAAAATTTTTGTCAAATTTTAATGGTTTATAAAATAATATGTTTTTTAATTTATACACATTTAATATAAAAAAGTGCATAACTTGCAGATTTTTTAATTTTTTTTGACATAATTTTGTTTTATTAGTAAAATAGAAGCAAGAAAAATTTTTAAGGGTATAAAATTATGAAAAAATTAATATGTAATCTTTGTTCTATTGCTTTGGGTGTGACAGCAAGCGTAATTTGCTTTTTACCTATTTTTGATGTAACAAAAACTATTGGTGACACAACTATTTGGTATAATACAAAATTTAGTTTATTTACAGAAGCAAACAAAACATCTGTTGCTTTATTAAATTATAGTCCAACTCTAAAAATTGTTTGTGCTATTATTGCAGGTTTTTTAATTGCATTTACAGCAGCAATAATACTTTTATCTCTTGTTGATTTGTTTAAAGGTAAAAAAGCAAAAAATACTGGGCTAAAAAAGATAATTGGTTTATTTATGTTTTTACTATCAATTTTATTTGTTGTTTTCTCTTTGTTATTTATGAACAATCATTCTGTAGAAATTGCAGGAACTATAACAAAAATTGATTTTGTTAATTTATCTGAATATTTAGTTATTCCAATTGGATACGCTTTATCTGGAGTTTTTGCTTTAATTGCAGATAATAAATAATTTTTATATATTAAAAATGCGTAAATTAATTTAAAATAAAAAGCGAAGGTGTAAAAACACTTTCACTTTTTTTGCAAATAAATAACGGTTTATAAAAAAAATAAAAGCCATAAAAATATGGCTTTTTTATTTTTAAGATATTTGTGTAATTTTTATTGCATTTGTTGTACCTTTTTCACTTGCAGGGACGCCAAGAGTAACAACAATTGTATCTCCTGCTTTTGCAAGTTTTAAATCTTTTACAACTTTTTCTGCTGTTTCAAGCATTTCTTCTAAAGAATTTAATTCGTTTGTCATAACTGGGCAAACACCCCAAGCAAGACCTAAATCATTATAAACAAATTCGTTGTGAGTAATTGCAACAATTGTTGCTTTAGGATTAAATCTTGAAATCATTTTTGCTGTTTTGCCTTTGTCTGTAAAGCAAACAATAGCTTTTGCATTAAGTGATTTTGCTGCAGCACATGCAGAATATGAAATTGCATCTAAGTTTTTATGTTCGTGCTTCATTGTAGGTTTTTCTTTATCATAAGCAATAACCTTTTCTGTTGCTGTTATGATTTTTGCCATTGTTGAAGCTGCTTCAAATGGGAATTGACCAGATGCAGTTTCTCCAGACAACATTGTTGCTGTTGTTCCGTCATAAATAGCTTGAGCAACATCAGTAGTTTCTGCCCTTGTTGGTCTTCTTTTATAAATCATAGATTCAAGCATTTCTGTAGCAACAATAACTCTTTTGCCTTTTTGAATTACTCTATCAATCATATTCTTTTGAACTGCTGGAATTTGTTCAATAGGAATTTCTGTACCCATATCGCCACGAGCAACCATAATTCCATCACTAACATCAATAATTTTTTCAAGGTTAGCAATACCTTCAGCACTTTCTATTTTAGAAATGATTTCTTGTCTGCCACCATATTTTTTAATGCACTCTCTCATTTCTTTAACATCTTCTGGAGTACTTACAAATGAAGCTGATATAAACTCAACATCATTTTTTGCAGCAAACTCAATATTCTTTTCATCTTTTTCACTAATAAAAGGAAGAGGCAATCTAATTCTTGGTATAGAAATACTCTTGTGGTTGCTAAGATCTCCACCAACATCAACCTTACAAACAATCTTGCCATTTTCTACTCTTTGAATTGTAAACTCTAACAAACCATTATTTGCATATAGTTTTTGTTTTGGCTTTAATCTATCAAGTAGCGCAGGATAGCCACAGTAAACTTCATTTGCTGTACCTACTACTTCTGTTGTAGAAAATACAAATAATTGCCCTTTTGTTAATGTGACTTGATGGTCGGCAAAAGTTCCTATTCTTAACTCAGGACCACAAGTATCAACCATTATTGCACAAGGCACACCTAAATCTTTTCTTGCTTGCTTAACAGCGTCTAAAGTTTTTTGGTGACTTTCTAAATTGCCATGGCTCATATTTAACCTTGCAACATTCATACCGTTTTTTAAAAGTTTAACAATATTATTGTACCCATCGGTCGATGGTCCAATTGTACAAACCATTTTTGTTTTTCTCATAATACACAATATCCTTCTATAAATTGATACTTTTATTATATATTTTTTTAAAATAATTATCTACTTTTTTTAGAATAATTTTTTATAAAATCCTTTATTTTTCACAGATTTTGAGTTTTTTGTTTTACAAATATATTTTTTTTATATATAATTTTATGTAATTAAGGAGTTTATAATGAAAAAAGAATTAATTTACGAAGAAGTTCTTGGAATGCTTAACGACCGTGTGGACTACAAATCAATAACTTTATCAGAAGTTGCTAAAAGATGTGGTATGGGCAAAAGCACAATTTATGAATATTTTTCAAGTAAAGATGAAATGGTTTTTAACAGTATCATCTTTTATCTTAATCGTATGATTAAATTCTTTGCCAACGGATTTAAAGTCACAACCTTTAGAGCAAGTTTAAAAACTTTCATTAAAGCAATTATCATTACAATGAAAGCGAACTTCTGGATGGTAATGCCTTGGACCTTCTTAGATAACTATGCACCTTTCTTAACAGAAGAAGACGCAGACACAATTACAGAAATGCTTTATAAATCTAAAGAAGTTATTATGGCATTATTTACTCACATTTGTGAAAAGGGTGAAGAAGAAGGTACATTATTTAAAATTGATGATATTTCCATTGGTTTTGCTTATAATGGTGTAATTGGTACTTTAACAGAAGAAGTTGACGGCGATTATGACTATGAAAGTGAAGATGCAAAGTTGTTAATTGATGACCTTTGTGCTTGTGTTGTAAAACAACTTAACTAATTTATTAATTAAAAAAATAAAACATATCAACAAAAGTTTAGAAAATGTTGATATGTTTTTTTATTGTCTATTCTATATCTGTATTTGTAATTGTTAAAACAGGAGCATTATCTTGTTCGTGGGCTTCAGGTGTTTTATATTCCTCACACTTTTTAAAAACCTCTAAGTCCCTCATTGCTTCTGGAGATAATCCTTCTGTTTCTCCTGTTTCGGCTGTTTGTTCGGTTTTTACTTCAGTGATAAAATCTGCTGTTTCTTCGCCTTGTATTGCTTTTATTTGATTGTCTAAAAAAGATAGCCCCTCTTCACTTTCAAAATAACTTGTAATAAGTGGTCGGCCCAAATTAACACCTTTATATAAATCAATGTATTTATTCCAGTCCCCCCTGTCGGCTCTTGCTCTTTCGCTTTTAGATATATCTCCATATGCAATTTGACTTGCAATAACATTAGGGTTTGATTTGTCTATTAATGTAGCTGTGCTAAAATCCACACCTTCGCAACCAGTTTTTTGTGCTACAAAATGAATCATTTGTTGGTTTGAAGTTAATTGAATTTTAACATTAAATCCATCAAAAATAGGAATTTCTTTTTCTGGTGTTGCAATTTTAGCTGTTCCATCAAACAAAGATGTGACTCTATCAATTGTATAATCTGTAAAAGAGTGCCCCATAGCACTTAAATAAATATCACCTAAAAATACACCCCCGTCATTTACCGATTTTGCAATATTTGACATAAAGGTTTCAAATTTGCCACTTTCGCAAAATGATAAACATCTTGAAGCAACTATTAAATCTGCTTTTTGTTGTAATGGTGTAAACTCTTCAAATAGTTGTGGTTTTATTTCAAATTTGCTTTCAGAAATACCTTGAGCTAATAATCTTTGTGGAATTTCTATTTTACTATTTGGAAAAGAATCTGGGTGCTCTACACCAGTATAATGAAAATTGCTGGTTTTAGAATTTATTAACTTTACTACATACTCTGCATCATTGCCACTGCTTGCACCAAATTCAAAAATATTAAAAGGTCTTGTACTCATTTTTATTTATCCTCTTTTTTATCTTTTTTTATTTTTTCTTGTTTTCTTTTGTTGTACAAATCTAAAAAATCATACTCAACGCCGTCTTTTTTATAACCTATTAAAGTATCTAAGTTTACATTGTGGGCACTTTGCATTATGTTGATATCTACATTTTCATAAACTTTTCTAAGTTCGTTAATAAGTTTTTTCATTTCTAAGCGTTTTGAAGCCATATCGTCGTTTTCTAAGTTTTCTGTAAATCTACAAGCACATCTTATAAAATCTAAATTATTATATTTTGCCCATTTTATAATGTGCTCTTCTTTAACAAAATAAAGGGGTCTAATAAGTTCCATATTTTCAAAATTTTGACTTATAACTTTAGGCATCATTGTTTTCATTTCTGCACCATACAATATGCTCATTAAAATGGTTTCTATAACATCATCAAAATGATGACCAAGAGCAATTTTGTTGCAACCCAATTCTTTTGCTTTTGAATATAAATACCCTCTACGCATTCTTGCACATAAGTAGCAAGGAGAATCTTTAATTTCTTTTACAGCATCAAAAATTTGTGTTTCAAAAATTGTTATTGGTATATTCAATTTTTCTGCATTTTGCAATATCTTTTCGTGATTTTCTTTATTGTATCCCGGGTTCATTACTAAAAAGACAAGTTCAAAAGGCATCTTTCCATGCCTTAATATCTCTTGCATACATTTTGCAAGCAACATAGAATCTTTTCCACCAGAAATACACACAGCAATTTTATCGTTGGGTTCAATCATTTCATATTTTTTTATAGCTCTAACAAAAGGTCCAAAAATTTCTTTTCTAAACCTTTTTATAATGCTTCTTTCAATTTGCTTATATTCTTCTAAAGTTTCCATATAACTATATTATACTTAAATATGTAATATTTTAAAGTTTTTTTTAAAAATATGTATAAAGGGTTTTGATTTTTTATTCAATTTGATAAAATATAATTTATGGAAAACTTAACACTTAATAACGAAATTGATTTTGAAAAAGGTTTAAATTTAGAGCAAGTAGAAGAAAGAAAAAAAGAAGGTAAAATTAATACCACTCTTACAAAAACTTCTAAAACTTATACTCAAATTTTTATAGGCAATATATGTACTTGGTTTAATCTTATATGTTTTATAATTGCAGGTATGCTTATTGCAGTTAATAGCTTTAACAACTTGGCTTTTCTTTTAATTTTTGGAGCAAACCTTCTTATTGGTTTAATTCAAGAAATTAGAGCAAAGCGTATGGTTGATAAAATATCTGTAATGTTTGAAGCAAAAATAAAAACTATAAGAAATGGCGAAGAAACATTAATAGATACAAATCAAATTGTTGTAGACGACATTGTTTTTTTTGAATCTGGTCAACAAATTTGTGCCGATTGTGTTGTAATTGATGGAATTATTGAAGCAAACGAAAGTTTAATTACAGGAGAAAGCCACCCGGTTAAAAAACTTCCCGGAGACACTTTGCTTGGTGGAAGTTTTGTGGTTAGTGGAAATTGCAAAGCTCAAGCAATTAAAGTTGGTTTAGAAACATATTCTTCAACACTTATCAAAAAAGCAAGAGAGTTTAAATCTAATCAAAGTGACATTTTAAAAACATTAAACTTTATTATTAAAACTATTGGTATTTTACTTATTCCTCTTGGTATTCTTACCTTTATAGATGCATACAAAACACTTAATTTAACAGATAGCATTATAAAAACATCTGGCTCTATTATAGGTATGATGCCTGTTGGTATGTTTTTATTAACAAGCGTTTCTTTGGTTGTTGGTGTTTTAAAACTTGCAAAAAGAAAAACTTTGGTTCAAGACCTATACAGCATTGAAACTTTGGCAAGAGCAAATGTTTTGTGTTTAGATAAAACAGGAACAATTACAGATGGAACAATGACAGTTACAAATGTTATTCCTATAAACGCAAGTCAAGAAGATATAACTAATATAATGAAAATGTATATGAGTGCAATTACTGTTAGTAATCACACTCAATTTGCAATGAAAGAATATTTTGGAACAAGAAAAGCAGAAATTGATGGTATTGTACCTTTCAGCAGTGATAGAAAATACTCTGCTGTTACAATAAAAGAAACAGGAACTTTTATTTTAGGTGCTCCAGAATTTGTAAGCAAAAACCTATCTAAAGAAGTTAAACAAACTGTAAAAGATTTTACAAGTGATGGCTTTAGGGTTGTTATGTTGTGCCAAAACAAACATAAAATTAAAAAAGAAGAAATTGAAATTGATAGCGAGCCGATTGCTATTATTACAATTCAAGATAATATTAGACCAGATGCAATTGAAACAATTGACTGGTTTAACAAAAATGATGTAGCTGTAAAAATTATTTCTGGTGATAATGTTGACACTGTTAGTAGTATTGCTAAAAAAGTTGGTGTTGTAGATGCCGATAAATGCATTAGTTTAGAAGGTATGAATAAGCGTGAAGTAAAAAAAGCTGCCTTAGAATATAATATATTTGGAAGAGTTACCCCAGAACAAAAATGCATTATTGTTAAAGCTTTAAAAGCTGCTGGCAATAAGGTTGCTATGACAGGCGATGGAGTTAATGATATTTTGGCTTTAAAAGAAGCAGATTGTTCTATTGCTATGGCAAGTGGAAGCGAGGCAACAAGAAGTGCAAGTAATTTGGTTATGCTTGAAAACAACTTTTCTGCTATGCCAAAAATTGTTGAGGAAGGTAGAAGGGTTATTAATAATATTTCTAAAGCGTCTTCTTTGTTTTTAACAAAAACCTTCTTTACAATGTTTTTAACAATTTTTGTTTTAATAGCTCCATCTTACACTTATCCTCTTCAAGCAAATCAAATTTTGTTGTGGGAAACATTGTTTATTGGAATTCCGTCTTTCTTCTTAGCTCTTCAACCTAACAATGACAGAATTAAAGGAACCTTTATTGCAAGCTTAACTTCAAAAGCATTGCCTGCAGCTTTAACACTTTTCTTATCTGCAATGGCATGCTATATATATTGTAGCATTATTGGCAATATAGAATCTTTAGCAACAATGGTTTCTTATTGTGTAACTTTTGGTGCTTTTGCTGTATTACTCAACTTATGTTTACCTCTTGACAAATTTAGATCTATAATTTCTTTTGGTTTATTACTAATTTGTGCTTTAGCTTTCTTTATAATACCTCCAGAATTTTTCAATTATACAGAGTTAACAGCAAAAAACTTTGCTTTTGTTTTAATTTCAACAGTTGTTGTTTACTTTATTTATATTATGCTTAAAAAATTGTTTGAAATGTTTTTTGAAAGTAAAAAAATGCAAAAATTATTAAACAAAAAGAAAAATTAAACAAAGAAAAAACAACTATGAAAAATAGTTGTTTTTTTGTTTTAATAAATAGAATACTTACAGCCACAATAGTTTTGGCGATATAAATTATATTGTTTTGACAGTTTAATACTATTTAAATATCCGTCTTGTTTTTTAAAATCAGAAATTAAATATTCTATATTGTTTTCTTTTGATAACTCAAGACCTAAATCGTTTATTAATTTAGCATTTTTATGTGGACTTACACTTAGTGTGCTTGCAAAGATATCATATTTGTTTTTAGAGGCAAATTCAGCAGTTTTTTTAAGACGCAAATAGATACAGGTTTTGCACCTTTCTCCTCCCTCACAACAATTTTCTAAACCAGTATAAGCTTGCATAAACTTGTCTGCGTCAGCATACTCGCCATCTATTACCTTTATTTTTTTATGAGTTAACTCTATATATTTTTTTTGCTCTGATAATCTTTTTATATATTCATCTTCTGGATAAATATTTGGATTGTAGTAAAAAATAGTTAAATCATAATCGTTTTGCAATTTTTCTATTACGCTTGTACTACAAGGACCACAGCAACTATGCAATAATAATTTCTTTTTTTCCATATTTAAATTATATCTCTTTTTGTTTGATTTTCAAGCAATATTTTAGTAAAATTTTTATTGAATTTATTAAAGTTTTTTATTAAAAATTTTATTGTTAAAAAGAGGTTTTTATGCAACTAAAACTATTAAACTTTCATAAAATTTTATCTCAATTTGCCTCCAACATTGTTGGTGCTTTTATTGCTTTAATTATTTATCAAAGCACAAATAGTTTTACTTATGCTTTTTTGTTTTTAGTTCTTAATATGTTATTAAGAATTTTATTTTCTCGCATCTTTTATAAGTTTATGGAACGAAAACCTCAAGTTTTTTTGGCCATAAGATTATTCCCTTTCCTATTTTATTCTTTATCTATTTTGTTGCTTGATACACCTCTTAAATGGTTAGGCATTGCTTTGTCTGTTATATTTCACTCTTTGGCTGTTACATTTAAAGATATTCCTATGGAACTTATATTTAATTATTCAACACTAAATAAAGGTTCTTCTTCTAATGGTCTTTCAAGATTATTTGAGTATATTGGTGTTATTTCTGCAATTATTATTGGTGGTTTGTTTTTAGATAATATGCCAAAATGGGTAGCAATTGTTGTTGCATGTGGCTCTTATTTAATAAGTGTTATTCCACTTTTAATTTATTATTTTAAACAAAGAAAATCTGCAACTTTTAACCAAGATGCAACTTCAAATGCTGTAGAAAGTTTTAATAATATTAAAATTAAAAAACGCCAACAAAATGTTATTACAAAAAAATTGTTAGTAAGATATTTTTTAATTTATTTTGCGTTTTGCGTTTATGATGCTTTAATGCAGCTACTTAGTTTATACTTGTTTAAGGTTAGTGCAGAAAGTTACAGTTTTACTTCTTACATTCAAGCATCTTTTTATGCTATGTTTGGTTTGGGGTGTTTTATTGCAGGAAAGATGGACGACAAAATGGATTTAACAAATATTGTATCAATCTTCTGTGTTTTATCAGGAATATTTGTTTGCGTTGTACCTTTTGTTGCAAACCTAATTTGGCTTGAAGTAATTATATTTGGTATTATTGGTTTTTTATATTCTTACATCAGTATTTTCTGTTATTCAAGAATGATGACAAGGTGTAAAATTATGGGCGTAAGTAATTTGGCTTTAGAAGGCAGAGCTCAAGCATCAAGATGGTCACAAATTTTAATATATGGCATTGCAGCAATAAACCCTGTAATGTTTATTCCGGCTTTCTTTGCAACAGGCATTATATTTGCTTCTTGTGCATACTTTATACCTAAAAACGAAGAAGACACAAGAGAAATGTTAGTTGACTATTTACAAAATAATAAATTGTATTAATTAAATATAAAAATGCTTATAAAAAAATAAAAGGAACTTAAAACCAATAAGTTCCTTTTTTATATTTTGCTTGGATAAAAAAAATAACTGGCATAAAAACCAGTTATTTCTTTTTAACAATTAAATGTTAAGAAGTCTCCAAATGTGTTTGCTGAGAAGCATAAGAACTAAGTCAACAACCCAAACAATTGTGAAACCAAAAATTAATCTAATCAAACCAGCAACAATTTTGCCTTCCATAAATCTTGTGATTGCTCCGCAAATCCATGCTGTAAATGGGATAACAGCTAAGATAACACTAACAATATATCCCAATCCAAAATAATCAGATTTTTTTGCCATATTAATTTTCCCCTTTTATTATTAATATATGTATATATTATAGAAATATTACTGCATTTAGTCAAGTTTTATATAAAAATTTTTTAATATAAATTATTTTCTTTTGTTTTTATTTCTTGCACATAAACATATGCAGATGAGTTTTCAGAAACCTGTTTTTGAAGAGATTTTATTACTACAAATTGATAAATTATTCCTGCAAACAAAATAGCAATAATAGCAATCATTGTAAACATTAAAAGTTTTGTCTTTCTTTTATTATTGTTTTGCTCTTCCATCTTTTTTTATCCTTTTAATAAAATAATTATAAAAGCACAAAAAATAATTGGCAAGCAATTTACAAAGTGTTTTGCCTACAAAAAAGAATAAAACCCAAATTAAAACATAAATTAAACGCAAATGTCCAAAGTTTAAATATAAATTAATTAAATATGTAAAAAACACACACGCTATAAAGCTTAATATTGGAAAGCTTTTATAAAAAACATATAAAATATAATTTGATATTTTTTTTATGCTTTGTTTTGCTTTTTCAAAAAATTTTTTAAAAATATGTTTTTTTCTTTGTTTTTGGGGTCTATTTTTGTAGTTTAACATTTCTGTTACTATTTGCTTTGTTTTGGGGTTATTTCTAATTGTAGTCGTTTTTTCAAGCCACTTTTTTGTTTTTATTGTTAAATAATTAAAAAACAAAGTACAACTTTTAAAAATTAACCCAGAAAGAAGCCCTAAGTATACAAACAGAAAGAATATTGTTATGTAATTAAAACTTGTAAATAAAATCATTTAAAAATCTTTTTAAATATATTTCCTTTTGTTTCTGCTGTTGTATATTTTAATTCATTAATTGTTCCGTTAATTTGAATAACACCAGTTTCTACATCAAGACGAGAAATGTTTAAACCCTCTCCGGTAATAAGTAAATTTGATTTTGATACCCTTAATTGAACTTTCACCTCGTTTGTTTCATAAACTTTTTCTACGCCCGTTATTGTTAATATTGTTCTGTTTTGCAAAGAAACTTGGCTTTCGGAAAAGATTTTTTCTTGTGCTTCTTCGTTTTTTAAAGTTTCAACAATTTCCATATAAATCCCTTTAATTTTTTTATAAAATAAACGCTTTATTTTATATAATATTTTTATTTTAAAAATTTCCACATTATGCATAAATATTGTTAAAAAGATATTTTAAAAATTAAAAAAAAGAACTTAGCACAAACTAAGTTCTTCTTGTTTTTTATATTTAATTATTCTTGTGGGTCGTCTTCCTCATCATATTCTTCGTGTTCTGTTACAGAAGCACAAACAACTTTATAGTTTTTATCTTTAAGACGCATAATTTTAACACCTTGAGTGTTTCTACCAATTTTACTGATTTGGTCTGCTACAAGACGAATAATTGTTCCGTTATCAGAGATTAAAATTACATCTTGATCTGGCTTAATTTGTTTTAAGTTAACAAGTTTACCTGTTTTTGCATTAAACTCGCCGGCTTTAACGCCTTTACCACCACGAATTTGCAAACGATAGTCATTTGCATCACTTCTCTTTCCATAACCATTTTCAGAAATAGTTAAGATTTGACAACCTTTTTTCATAACAGACATATCTACAACATAATCTTTTTTATTTAAGCTTATGCTCTTTACACCTTGAGAACTTCTGCCCATAGGTCTTACATCTTCTTCACTAAATCTAATACATTTACCTTCGTGTGTAGCTACAATAAGTTCATCTCTGCCATTTGTAGTATCAACACTAATTAAAACATCATCTTCTACAAGTTTAATAGCTATTTTACCATTTTTATTAATGTGTTTAAATTCTTCAATAGCAGTTTTCTTAATTAAGCCATTTCTTGTAGCCATAATTAAGTAACCTTTAAGATCATCTGTAAATCTAATAATTTCTGTAACAGTTTCATTATCAGTTAAATGCAACAAGTTAATAATTGCTCTACCTTTGGCTGCTTTTTGAGCTTCTGGTATAGTATATGCTTTTTGACAGAATACCCTACCTTTACTTGTAAAGAACAATAAGTTATCGTGGGTGTTTGCAATAAACATTTTTTCAACAAAATCTTCTTCTTTTGTTTTATGTCCACTTACGCCTACGCCACCTCTTTTTTGAGCTTTATACTCGTTAACAGGTTGACGCTTAACATAACCGAAGTGAGTAAGAGAAATTACAACATCTTCTTTTTCAATTAAATCTTCAACATCAATATCGTTGAAATCTACACTTATTTCACTTTGTCTTGGTCTTGCATATTTTTCTTTAACTTCTGTAAGTTCATTTCTTACAATATCTAAAACCCTTTGTTCGCTTTTCAAAATTGCCTTATATTCAGCTATTTGTATGTTAAGTGCACTAAGTTCTTCTTTTATTTTTTGAACTTCCAAACTGGTTAGTCGTTGTAAACGCATTTCAAGAATTGCTGTTGCTTGTTTATCGCTAAGCAAGAATTTTTGACGCAATTTTTCACAAGCGTCAACTTTGTCAGCACTCTTTTTAATAATTTTTACAACTTCGTCAACATTAGCAAGAGCTATTGCAAGACCTTCTAAAATATGTGCTCTTTCTTGTGCTTTTTCAAGATCATATCTTGTTCTTCTTGTAATAATTTCTTTTTGGTGAGCAAGATAATAATAAAGCATTTGTTTTAAGTTTAAGATTTTTGGTTCGCCATCAACAAGTGCTAAGAAAATAATGCCTTGACCTTGTTGAAGTGGAGTATGTTTGTATAAAAGATTTAAAACAACTTGTGGGTTTGCATCTCTTTTGATATCTATAACAATACGCATACCTGTTCTATCAGATTCTTCTTTAATATCACTAATGCCTTCAACTTTTTTATCTTTAACAAGAGTTGCAATAAGTTCAATAAGTTTTGCTTTGTTAACTTGATAAGGAAGTTCTGTAATAATAATACGACTTCTTTTTTCTTCTTCTTCAATTTCAGTTCTTGCTCTTAAAACAATGTTGCCTCTACCTGTTTTATAAGCATTTCTGATACCTGCTCTGCCCATAATAATACCTTTTGTTGGAAAATCTGGTGCAGGAATAATTTTAATAAGGTCATCAATTTCAATATCAGGGTTATCAATAAGAGCAATAACACCGTCAATTACTTCGCCTAAATTGTGTGGGGGAATATTTGTTGCCATACCAACAGCAATACCATCAGAACCATTTACCAAAAGGTTTGGAAAGCGTGATGGAAGAACTGATGGTTGTTGTAATGTACCATCAAAGTTTGGATAGAAGTCAACAGTTTCTTTGTCAATTTCTCTTAACATTTCTCCAGCAATTTTAGAAAGCTTTGCTTCTGTATAACGCTGAGCAGCTGGTGGATCACCGTCGATACTACCAAAGTTACCTTGACCAGATACAAGTGGCTCGTTTATAGAGAAATCTTGTGCCAATCTTACAAGTGCTTCATAAACAGCAGAGTCACCGTGTGGGTGGTATTTACCTAAAACATCACCAACAATACGGGCACATTTTCTAAATGGCTTATCGTTTGATAGGTTTAACTCTCCCATTGCGTATAAAATACGACGATGAACTGGCTTTAAACCGTCTCTTACATCTGGGATAGCACGGCTTACATTAACAGCCATAGCGTAAGAGATGAAAGATTTTTTCATTTCTTCATTAAGGTGTACTTTTACATACCTTGTGTTATCTACAATTTGGTCTAATTCTTTTGAATAATCTTGTTTTTTCATTTTATTTTATTCCCCTATTAATTTAAATAATTCTAACCATTTTTTATTTAAGTCAACTTCCTCATACTGCTTTAAGGAAAGATTATCGCTAACTATTTTATAAGAAACCACATCAAAACCTAAGGCACATATTGTATTTAATTCCATATCAAAAACAACAGGTTGTTGCAGTGTGGTTTGTAAAACAAAATCATTTGAAGTATAACAATCAACTTCTCCCCCCAAATTATAAGGTTTTTCTTTAAAGGTAACATTTGGATGATATAAGTGACTGTTTTTTATTTTTACTATACTTCCTACTGGTAGCACATTACTACCGGCATATCCTACATTTATTATTTTTGTTTTTTTATCTAAATTTTTTAAAGTTTCTATTACATTACTACTGCCCGGCTGGGTTTTTATTACTTTTAATTTTGTTAAAGGTTTTACTAAACTTTCTTCTAAGTCAGTAGCAACTACTATAACTTTTTCTTCCATATTTTTCCTTTAATTTTTCTTAAAGTTTTTTAAGTGTTTTTTCTATTTTTTGTTTGCGAATTTCTTCTATTTTTTCTTCGCCAAAATAATACTTAAGTTGCTCTACGGTGTTTAAAACATCTGCAATTTCTTCTAAAATATTATCTTTTATTTCTTGCAAACAATCTTCTTTTCCAAAGCGTTTATATTTGCAAAGGGCTTTTGTAAGTTCGCTCATTTCTTCAATACACATTAAACTTTGAGCATCATAGCCCCATTTATCTAAAAACTTTTTATAGGCATCTAAATAGTAACTATCCATATTATTTATCGTCCTTTGATTGTTTTACCATTGCACCATTTACATTAATATATTTACGCTTTTTAATTATTTCCAATTTATTTAATATTTCTTTTTCTAAGCTTATACCTTTAATTTCACAAAGACCTAAAATATATAAACAAACATCAGCAAGTTCTTCGCCCAAAGTATCCATACCTTTATGATATGCTTCAAAAGCTTCTGCAACCTCGCCTTGAATAAAATTAAATTGCTTATAAATATTTTCTCTATTATCTCTAATATCAAAACCTTTATCTATTTTGTTTTGATAAACTTCTTTTTGCAATTTATCTAAATCAACCATACTAAACACCTTAAAAAGTTTTAATTTAAAAACTAAACATCTAAATCTTTAACAATTGTTGCATTTTGTTCAATAAACTCTCTTCTAAGTTCTGGATTTTCACCCATAAGAGTATTGAAAATTGAATCTGCTTCAACAGCATCTTCCATTTTAACTTGAAGAAGAGTTCTGTGTTCTGGGCTCATTGTTGTTTCCCAAAGTTGTTCGCTTGACATTTCACCAAGACCTTTGTATCTTTGAATTTCTACATTTTTATTGCCTACTCTATCAAGCTCTGCATTTAATTCTTCATCAGAATAGAAGTAAGAAATATCTTTACCTCTTGAAACCTTATACAAAGGTGGTTGAGCAATATAAACATGCCCTTTTTCAATAAGTGGACGCATAAAACGATAGAAGAATGTTAAAAGTAAAATTCTAATATGGCTACCGTCAACATCAGCATCGGTCATACAAATAATTTTGTCATATCTAAGTTTACTTTCGTTAAACTCACCATGAATACCACAACCAAAGGCAGTAATCATAGATTTAATTTCTTCATTTTCTAAAACTCTACTTAATCTTGCTTTTTCAACATTTAAAATCTTTCCACGAAGCGGCAAAATAGCTTGAAATCTTCTGTCTCTGCCTTGTTTTGCAGTTCCACCAGCACTATCACCCTCAACAATGTAAATTTCGCATTTAGAAGCATCTTTTTCGGTACAATCTGCAAGTTTGCCCGGAAGAGTTGTATTTTCCAATACATTTTTTCTTCTTGTTAATTCTCTTGCGTTTCTTGCTGCTTCTCTTGCTCTCTTTGCTGTAATAGATTTTAAAATAAGTTCTTTTGCTACAACAGGGTTTTCTTCAAGATAATCTGCAAAAGCATCAGTTAAAACTTTTTCTACAATAACACGCATTTCAGAGTTGCCAAGTTTTGTTTTTGTTTGACCTTCAAATTGAGGGTCTTGAAGTTTAACACTAATAACTGCAGTTAAACCTTCACGGCAATCTTCACCAGTAAGTTTTTCGTTTGGTTTTAAAATTTTATTTTTTGTTGCATAGTCAATAATTACTTTTGTAATAGAGTTTTTAAAACCTACAAGGTGGGTACCACCTTCTTCTGTATTAATGTTATTTGCATAAGCATTAATTACTTCTGAGTATCCATCGTTATATTGAAAACTAATTTCAACTTCATTTGTTTTTGATACTTTGTTTACATAAAAAGGTTCTGGAAAAAGAGTATTTCTGCCATTATTTAAATAATCAACAAACTCTATAATTCCACCTTTAAATAAAAATTCATCTTTCTTTTCTCTACCAGCTCTTTTATCTTCAAGGTTAATAATTAAACCTTTATTTAAGAAAGCAATTTCTCTAAAACGAGATTTTAAGTTTTCATAATTAAAATCAACAGTTTCAAAAATTTCATCATCTGGTAAGAAAGTAACAGTTGTACCTCTACTTATTGTATCTCCAACAACTTTTAATGGATATTGTGGAATACCTCTTTTATATTCTTGAACATAGTGATTACCGTTTTGATAAACATCAACTCTTAAATATTTACTTAAAGCGTTAACACAAGACAAACCAACACCGTGTAAACCACCAGAAATTTTATATCCACTGCCACCAAATTTACCACCTGCGTGAAGTTTTGTTAAAACAACTTCAACAGCACTTTTCTTTTCGGTTTTATGAATACCAGTTGGAATACCTCTACCATTATCAACAACAGATAAACTACCGTCTGCATTAATACAAACATCAATTTTTGTACAGTGACCTGCAATTGCTTCGTCAATACTGTTATCTACAATTTCAATAACCAAGTGATGTAAGCCCCTTTCATCTGTAGAACCAATATACATACCCGGTCTTTTTCTTACTGGCTCAAGACCATCTAAAACTTGAATATCTTCTTCGGTATACTTTGTGGTTTTTGTTAAATTTTCTTCTGAAAGTTCTTCTTTTTTTGCCATTTTAACTTTCTCCCCTTACAAAAAAATTGACCACCAAATTTTAAAATTAAACTTGGCTTTGTCTTATTATAATAT
>JAFQFI010000015.1 GCA_017398655.1 Clostridia bacterium | reverse complement strand
CTATATGTTTTCAACTTTCTCAAATCCAGTAGGTAGTGACCGTGGTTTTTGGGAAAACACATTTAGTGCTCAAAAAATTGATGAATTATCTATGAAACATGGTCAAACAAGTTTAGAACTTATTAGATCAAACTTTGCTTTTGAAGCTTCTGTTGCACAAAATGCCCTTGAAACTTGTACAAAAATTGCTCAAATGCCAGAGTTTACAGAATAATTTGATACATAATTTTAATTAAAAACAAACAAAAATTAGGTTTATATTAAAGGTTATATATAATATAAATATAATTAATAATATTATATAGTACATTTAAATTACACTTAATAAATATAATATTTGTTTGTAAAAGGAAATACAATGGAAAAAAATTTAGGAAATATAGGTTCTTTTAGTTCTTTACCATACTGCAACCCAAAACTTGATAGTTTTTTTAAAAGCAAAACAGAATTTGCAAGTGGAGCAAAATATGCTTACGAATATGTTACAGATATGAATACTATTGCAAAAAACGAATATTTTCCACATGAAATTGAGTTTGGGGAAGATATTGTTTCTCTTGTTTCTCGTGATGGATTACTTCAATTTACATCAAAATTAGATAATAGTGGAGTAGGTAGACAAATATTTTTTACTGCTACAGACCACGAACACAAAATAGATTTAAAAACTTTTGAGTTTGCTATTAATGATAACTCTAATTCAGACGAATTCTCTGTTAGTTATCGTCAAACAAATGCTTACCCTAAAAAAGGGGATAAGGGTCAATTTCAAGTAACCCTTGGTGTAGAAAATTACAACTCTCAAGGTTTTGTATCAGGGCTTAAAAGTGTTGTTTTAACAGATAGTGCAACAAACCAAGTTTTACAAACTCAAAGTATTTTTGAATATAAAAATGCTCAAGACCAAATTTGTAGCGAAACTTTAACTTTAACAGATTCAACTGGTTTAAATGCAAGTCCAAGCGATATTTTACAATATCGTCTTGATATGTTGGGTCAAGTTCCATCTTCAAGTTATAAAGTAAATGGTCAAAAAGCCAATGGTGACCAAATTATTGATATAATGGCATATTCACAAAACGCTATGCAAAATGCTGTTTCTACATTAAATACAGATATAATTCAAACAAATTAAAAATTTTTAAAATAAAAAAAGGAAATAATCAATTAACGCAGTATATAAAGGTTAGTTGATTATTTTTATTAACAGTTATTGCTTTTATAAAAAATAACTGCTATTACAAATTATTTGGAGTGATAAAAAAGTTTGCAAAACAGAGGAAATTTTACTAAGTTTATTGAAGAACTTAAGCAAAAATGCGACATAGTTTCCACAATATCACGCTTTATTTCGTTACAAAGAAAAGGCAAGACCTATTGGGCTTGTTGTCCTTTCCATCACGAAAAGACACCTTCTTTTGCAATAAATGAAGTAGAGCAATATTACCATTGCTATGGTTGTGGCGAAAGTGGCGATGTTATTAAGTTTATAGAAAAATATGAAAATTTAACTTTTATGGAAGCCGTTAAATATCTTGCCGATATGGCTGGTCTTAAGGTGCCAGAGTTTGAAGGTAATGCCCAAGATTTAAAACAATTAAAATTAAAATCAGATTGTTTAAATGCAACGGCATTGGCAATGAATTTTTATAAAAATAACCTAAATTTACCAGTTGCCGATAAAGCAAGGGCATATTTAGCAAAAAGAGAATTAGATAAAAATATTGTTGATTACTTCAATATTGGCTTTAGTCCAGATTGGACAAGTTTAATTGATTACTTACAAAAAAATAATGTTTCAAGAGAGGTTATGAAAACTGCCGGGCTTATAGATGTAAGTGAAAGTGGCAAGGTGTATGATTCTTTTGCAACACGACTAATCTTTCCAATTTTAAACAGTTATGGCGATTGCATTGGCTTTACAGCCCGTACTCTTGAAGCAGATGCAAAATTTGCAAAATATAAAAATTCAACTCAATCTATTATCTTTGATAAAAGTAAAACAATATATAATATACATAGTTTAAAACAATTAAGAAAAGAACAAAATATAGAATATATTATTATCTGCGAAGGCACAATTGATGTTATTGCTATGTACAAAGCCGGGTTTAAAAATACTGTTGCTTGTATGGGCACTGCAATAACAACCTTTCATGCAAGAGAACTTAAAAAGTATGCCGATAAAATTATTCTTTGTTTAGATGGCGACGAGGCAGGACAAAATGCTACATATAAAGCAATTGATGTTTTAGACGAGCAGGGCTTAGAAGTTAAGGTGGTAAAACTTAAAGAAAACTTAGACCCAGACGAGTTCTTAAAAAAATATGGCAAAGAAAGTTTAATACAAAGTTTAAATAATGCCGAAGATGCAATTGAATATAAGTTATCAAGTTTATCAAATAAGTTTAACTTAAATGATAGTTTTCAAAAAAACAAATACATAACAAATGCTTTAGATATTATTTCAAACTTAAACAGCAACTCTCAAAAGGAAATTTATTTAAAATACTTATCTAAAAAAGTAAATATTTCTATTGATGTTTTGCGTAGAGACCTTTTTGGCTCAACTTACAAAACTTCAACTCAGGCAATAAAAGAAGAGTTGGCACAAGAAGATAAGTTTGTGGTGCGTCAAGATGGTCACTTAAAAGCATTAAAATTTATTATTGCAAGCATAGTTCATAAGCAACCTTATGCAATGCCTACAATAAACCAAAATTTAAAATTTAAAAATTCAAATTATCAAAACTTGTATGATTTTGTGGTAAACAGTAATAATCAAAATAAAACTTACACAATAAGCAGTTTGTTTGATGTTTTTGAAGTTGATGAAAACCCAGATATAAAAGAAATAATCGATTATGATTTTTCTGTGTATCCAGATAAAGAAAAATACTTTGAAGAGTGTTACAACAAAATTACTCTTATAAACTTAAAACAAAAACAAGAAGAGTTAACACAAAAGTTTAAAACAGAAACTGATCTTGATAAAAGGCGAGAAATTGCCAACGAATTATATAAAGTAACAAAAGAATTAAAAACAAAAACGGAGAAAAAACAATAATGTATAACGAAAAATTTCAACCAGAAATTACAAAACTAACAGAACTTGCAAAAACTAAAGGTGCTTTAAACGAAGAAGAAATTATTTTGCGTCTTCTTAAATATGATGCATCTGCTCAAGATATTGTAGAAGTTGTAGAATTTTTTACACAAAACAATATTAAAGTTAACAAAGCAGATGATAAATTAGAAGAAATTGAAGATTTAAGTAAAATTGCAAGTCAGGTTCAAGTTGATGACCCTGTTAAAATGTACTTAAAAGATATTGGTAAAGTTCCACTTTTAACAAGTGATGAAGAAGTTGAGTATGCAAAGCGTATGGCTCAAGGTGATGAGTATGCAAGAAAAAAACTTTCTGAAGCAAACCTAAGGTTGGTTGTAAGTATTGCAAAAAAATATGTGGGCAGAACAAGTATGCAATTTTTAGATTTAATTCAAGAAGGCAACTTGGGTTTACTTAAGGCAGTTGAAAAATTTGACTACACAAAGGGCTTTAGGTTTTCAACTTATGCAACTTGGTGGATTAGACAATCAATCACTCGTGCTATTGCAGACCAAGCAAGAACAATAAGAATTCCTGTTCATATGGTTGAAACAATTAATAAACTTATTAGAGTTTCTCGTCAATTACTTCAAACTTTAGGTAGAGACCCAACTGCACAAGAAATTGCAGAAAAAA
The DNA here is from genome assembly GCA_017398655.1 of Clostridia bacterium. Lineage (GTDB taxonomy): Bacteria > Bacillota > Clostridia > Christensenellales > UBA1242 > UBA7862. The sequence goes on along the minus strand of JAFQFI010000015.1, from coordinate 1,887 downwards.
TGGGCATTTCAGAACAAAGAGTTTGTGAAATTCAAAAAATTGCACAAGACCCTGTTTCATTAGAAAACCCTGTTGGTGAAGAAGAAGATAGTAAAATTGGTGATTTTGTTGAAGATGAGTCAATTAAATCTCCAGTAGAAACTGCAGCTCAACTTATTTTAAAAGAACAACTTCTTGCTGCAATTGATACTTTAACACCAAGAGAACAAAAAGTTATTCGTCTTAGATATGGTTTAGATGATTCACACCCAAGAACTTTGGAAGAAGTTGGTCGTGAGTTTGATGTTACTCGTGAAAGAATTAGACAAATTGAAGCAAAAGCTTTAAGAAAATTAAGGCACCCAAATAGATGCAAAAAATTAGAAGGTTTCTGTGACTAATTTACGCATAAGTGCTATTTGTAATTGTGTAGATAAAACAGTTGTTGCCGAAATTGGTGCCGACCACGGCTATATAACAAAACAATTGTTTGAACAAAAAAAAATAGAATTTGCTTACTTAACAGATATAAGTAAAAAATGCTTACAAAAAGCCGTTGATAATTTTAATAACAATACACAATGTATGTTTTGCATTGGCAATGGCTTGCAAGCATTAAAGCAAGAAAATATTTGGATAAATAACTCTAAAAAGCAAGATATTAACCCACAGCAAATTATTATTGCTGGTATGGGTGGCAACGAAATTATTCAAATTTTATCTCAAACTGAAGCTAAAGCATATTCTAACTTTGTTTTGCAACCACAAAGAAATGTTGTAGAATTAAGAAACTTTTTAATTGAAAACAACTTTGAAATATTATCAGACACTTTGGTAAAAGAAGGCAAAATATTTTATTTTGTTATCAAAACTAAAAAAACAGATAAAAAATCAAGTTTAACTTTAGATGAACTTATGTTTGGCAAAACAAATTTAGCACAACCAAATAAGTACTTTTTAGAATATTTAAATTTTGAAGAAGAAAAACTTTTAAATATATTAAAAAACAAAAAAGTAAAAGAAATTGAAGATAAACTTGAAAAAATCAAACAAATTAAGCTAAAAACACATAAAGGAGAGTAAACCCGAATGTTGAAAAATATAATAGAGTATCAAAAACTTGATGCTAAACTTCTTTCTTTAAAAAGAGATTTAGAAAAAGATGCTTCAAAGCAAACATTAAATAAAGTTGTTGTTTTGGTAAAAGATTCTCAAAACAAATTGCTTGAACTTGAAGAAAAGGCAAAATCTGCTATTAAAGATTATGAAAAATATAAAGCAGAATATGATAAAGCTTTTAATCAATTAAACGACCTTATTAAAAAAGATGTTGAAGGTATGACAGAATCTCAACTTAACGAAAGTATTGAAAAAGCAAATCAATTGGTTTCTTTATTAGGTTCGCTTGAAAGAGGATTATCTTCTCAAGCAGAAAATGTAAGTACAATTGTTAAAAACTTTGAAACTTGCAGAAACAACATTGTTTTATACAAACAAAAATATAAAGAAAGCAAACTTGCTTGTGAAAAACTTGAAGAGAGCATTAGACCAAAAGTCGAAGAAATTAAAAAACAAAAGTTGGAAATGGAAAAATCTATCGACCCAACTTTACTTAACAAATATAAACATTTAAGACAAGATAAAATCTTCCCAGTTTTTGTTCCTCTTAATAACAATTCTTGTGGTGGTTGCAGTATGGAACTTCCTGCAGCACTTATGAACAAACTAAAAGCAGAAGGGTACTTAGAGTGTGAACAATGCAGAAGATATATTTATATCTAAAAAAATAAAGGTAGCAGTTTTAAAAATTGCTACTTTTTTTATTAAAAATTAAAATTGGGTTTGAAAATATTTTTTTATTATAAAAATATTAATTATATGTTAAAAAACATAAAAAAACATAAACAT
>JAFQFI010000014.1 GCA_017398655.1 Clostridia bacterium | reverse complement strand
AATATATATATTAGCATCACCACTAAGATCAAAATCAGCAATATTTAAAACATAAGATGTTTCTCTTTGATAATCTTTTTCGTTAATGATGTATTTTTCTAAGTTATAATTTGACCTTACTAATGAAGGCAACACAAAGGAAGCTCCTTCTATAAGGTTTTTAATATTAACAGCATCTTTTGTTGAATTATATTCAATTTCAATATTGCTCTCATCATAATAATAAGAAATTGTTGTTCCTTGATCATTTGTATAAGAACTTAAATTTAAATTAAATTCAAAGTTATCTATAAAATCAGCATATACAACAACATCTAAATCATCATCATTTAAACAAACATATGTATTATCAACAATTTTTTTGTAAACAGCATAGAGGATAAGACTATCGCTTTCCTTATCATAATAACTTGAAGAACGATTTCCTACAAGTTCACCTTCTATACTTACAATTTCGCCAGTACCATCAGCTTTAGAGTTAAAACCAACTAAAGCATAACCTTCTTTTTCAAGGTTAAGAGATGAAATAATTTCTTGAATACCTTTTGATTCACCCATAGAAATAGAATCTCTAACAGAACCATAGATATTATCATCTTTATCATAACTTGTGTTAATAACAAGACCAGTATCAATAACTTGCCAAACAGCATATAAAGTAACTTCTGTTTGGTTATTTAAAGCAACATTGTTAAGAGTAATTGTTTCGTTAACAGAATAATAATTTCCTTCTTCACCAAAACCCTCTGCATCTGGAGCAATAGAAGACCATCCTAAAAATTTGTGATAACTTGGGTTTGGATTTGTTAAACCTAAAGCATTATAAGAAATGTAGTTAAGTAAAGTGTATTGTTCTTTAAAATATTTACTTAAAGATCCAGTTTGGTCAACAAAGTTGTTTTCGCTATAATCTGCACCACCTAAAGATTCATAATAAGAATTTAAACCTGAAAGGTTAGAATTGAAATTTATTTTAACCTCGTTAGGTTGGAAAATTACATAGTATACAGATTCAATGTTTGGAGTTTCAATTTCATCACTTACATTAAATACAACTTCACCATTTGGCTCTGTTGCAAAACCAAGAATGTTGTAGTAGTTATCAATATAGTTAATGTAATCAGCAGTTTCAATAGAAATACTACCAAGATTACCATTTGTTGGATTATAAGAATAAACATTCTCATTAGAACCCTGAATATTTGTTTTTAAGTTATAAATTGCATCAAGCAATTCTTCAGAGTCAAAATCAATTTTACCATCATAATATTTTGGGCTAATAGAGGTTAAATACACATAACCATTATCAGACATATAGTTTGGAGAAGCAAAAGTAATTTTTACAGGATATGTTTCATAACCAGCATATAAAGTTAAATTAGAATTAACTTTTGTTGAAGTGTACGGTATAGTTCTTTCTGCATCAGTATACCAACCAGTAAACTCTACAAGAAGATTTCCATTACCACTTAAAATATCTGATAAATCATTTGGAACATCATAAGTATCTCCACCTTGAACTGTTACCTTGTCCAAAGGATCAAAAGGACCAGTTTTAAAATCAATTGTGTATGTTTTTGAAGACAATAATGTCATTGCTGCAAAAATACCACCAACAGCAGCAATTAAAAACATAATAACAAGCATAATAGCTTTCTTTCTCTTTTTGCCCTTTTCTTTTGGTTGTTGAGACCCTTGTTGAGAAGGTGCAGGTTGAGAATTATTTTGTTGAACACCCATTTGGCCTGCAGGTTGACCATTAGGCATTTGACCCGGTACACCCGGTTGTTGTCCGTTTGGAACTTGACCCGGCATATTTGGTCTTGGCATACCTTGATTTGGGTTAGGCATATTTGGATTTACACCCATTTGATTTGGTGCGCCTTGATTGTTTGCAGGGTTAAAGAAAGGGTTAACATTGTTAACACTTTGATTAGGCATATTTGGTCTTGGCACATTAGGTTGACCATTAGGCATTTGACCCGGCACACCCGGTTGTTGCCCGTTTGGAACTTGACCCGGCATATTTGGTCTTGGCATACCTTGATTTAAATTAGGTACATTTTGGTTTACACCCATTTGACCCGGTGTGCCTTGAGGTGGCATATTTGGTCTTGGTGCATTAGGTTGCATACCTACTCCACCTTGATTAGGCGCAAAAGAACCACCCCCTGCATTTGGTGGCTGATTTACTCCCGGTTGATTTGGATTAACTCCATTTGGAAAATTTGAGTTGGATTGATTGTCCTGCATAAATCCCTCCTAAATATTATTTATCTAACAAGAGAAAATATTTGTGATTTTGTTAGATAATTTAAATAACTTTTTTTGCAATAGCCAAAGACTGTTCCTTTTATAATAAAAAAGAAACATTAACATTTATTAGCTTTTTGTAAAAAAAACAAGCCCGACTATTCTGTTGTCTTCTTTAAAACAATTTTATCGTGCAGAAAAATAAACAGAAATTATACATCTGCCACATAAAACGGTTTTAAAATTTAGTGTTTAAAAAAAAGATTTTTAATAACCAAAAATTAAACTAAAAAAATCAGTTTTTTATCTGGTTAAAATTTAAAAATTTTTTGTATTTTTTTTAGTTAAAAAAATACAACTTTTTTTAACCATTTTTTAAACACATAGTATTGTACCATATATATATAAATATAGCAACATTTTTCACTGTTTTTTTGCATTTTTTTTAACAATTTTTATTTGCTACTTTTCGCTTATTTAGCGAAGTTTATCCACATTTTATCCACAATTCTTGATAACTTTTTTTGTATAAAATAAACAAATAAATTTTAATGTTTTTTTATAACTTTTTTACGCAAACAAAGTGACTAAATTTTCACCAAAAATAGGTTAGTTTTTTTAGTAAAAATTTTTCAAAATTTTTTATTTTTATTTTTTGTTAAAAAAATAGCAAAAAAATGTCATTTTTTACATATTTTTTTCATTTTTTAATAATTTTTTGCAAATTTATTTTTTTTAAATTTTTATATTAAACAAAAAAAAATTATCTATTTTTTAAAAATTTATCAGCAATTTTACTATATTTTTTTCTTAATTTTTTACTAAAAAAGATGTTTTTCTTATAATAAAAAGCCAAAAAAAATTATATTTTTTGGCTTTTTTGTGTT
>JAFQFI010000013.1 GCA_017398655.1 Clostridia bacterium | reverse complement strand
TTTTTAAATTATTTTTTTTCATATTTTGATATTATCACATAACAATAAATTTTCAAACAAATTAATTTTAATTTTGAAGTATTTCTCCAGTATTTACATCAATAAGAGATGCATACATATCTCCATTTTGGCATACAAGCAATACATACCAGTAAAAATTTTTAAATTCTTTATCTTCGGAAACAATTTTAATATAAATTTCTCCATTTAATAAGTTATTTACTGTATTACTTACTATTTCTGTTTTATATTTTTGTGTAAAAATATTATGTGCATCTTTATAATTTATCTTCCAACCATTTGAAAAACACTGTAATAATATTTCTTGGTCAAAATCTACCAAATAAACACTAATAATATCTGTATTATTTACTTGTTTTTGTATATCATAAACAAAACTATTGTCATAAGGATTATGTTCAAATTCTCCAGCATATAAATCTTTATTAATTTTCAATTCAAACTTTGGAAGTGAAGATGAAATATAATTATTAAATTTTACTGTTAACACACCAAAATCTACTAATTTTGTATTAGTTCCGTCCATAATATAATTTTCTTCTCTTTGCCCAGAAGTGAATGTTATTGAACAAAAATTTGTTTTTGCAGCAAATAAATTTTTACGATATTCACTTAAAACACTTCTTGAAATTTCTTGTGGTTTAACTTTAGAACAACCACTTAAAGCAAAAATTGCCAACATCAATAAAACAAAAGATAAAATTAGTTTTTTTATAATTTTTAATTTTTTCATACACCTATATATAGTGTAAAAATTTTTTATTAATGACTATAAAACAAAAAAACGACATAATTTAACATTATGCCGTTTTAAAAAATTTTCTTTTATTTAATTGTCAATCTCTTCCATTCTTTTTGTATATTTACCACCAAGATGCTCGGTATTTAAAAAAGTTTCAACCATTTGCTTTGCCAAATCAAAATTTGTTGTTCTTCCACCTAAAGCCAATGCATTTATATTATTATGCTCTCTTGCCTTTTTAACTTCTTCCACGCTATGCCCTAAGCATGAAAATACTCCCTTTATTTTGTTAAGACCTATATTCATACCAACACCAGAACCACAACAAGCAATAATTTTTACCTGATTATTATTTAAAAATGCTTTAGATATAAGTTTTACAAATGTAGAAAAATCATCTTCTTGATCAACTTTAAAAGCGCCTACATCAACAATATCTTCATTTTGTTCTATTAAATAGTTTTTAATATTTTCTTTTAACTCAAACCCTGCGTGGTCTGCACCTAAAATTATCATAGCGTAATTTACTCCTTAACTTTTTATTTTAAATAAAAAATTTTTTAACAATTTTAAATAAATAATGATTTTATTAAAAATATTACATTTTGTTTTAATTTATCATAGTTTATATACAAATGTTTATCATATACAGCTTCATGAACATAACTTTCTATTAAATTCATAGCCAAATGGATGTTTTCGTTTGTAATATTTTTATAGTTTAATGCCTTTAATTTTTCCACAAAACGCAAAGTTACTTGGTCTTGTAAAGAAACAAAAGTTTTGTTTATTTCTTCATCTGATTGAGCAACAGATTCAAGCTCTCTATGAATATCGCTACTATTTTTGTGTAATTTTTCTGCCAAAATTAAAACATCTTTAATTAACTTTTCAACATCTTCTTTTTTACCTATGTTATCAAGTAAAGCAAAAACAGGGTCATAAACTTGAGTAATATATTCGTTTATAACTTCTTTTAAAATATCTTTTTTATCATTAAAATAACCATAAACAATACCTGTTGAAACTTGTGCTTCCTTTGCTATTTGAGCAGTGTTTGTTTTAAAAAAACCATTTTTTGAAAATAATGTATACCCGGCTTTAATAATTTTTCTTTTTGTTTCAATAGAACGTTGTTGAACTGGCTGTCTAATCTCTTTTTGCATTTTTAAATCTGTCCCCTACTATAAACAATTAAATACATATCTATTTTAAATTTTTTAATAAATTTAGTCAATTAAAAGAATTTTGTTGATTTTTTTTAACAAAAGTGATAGTATCAAATATGAAATTTGTTTCACATTTTAAAATTAAAAGGAAAAATAAAAAAATGCAACAAAAATTGCAAATTGGTGAAAGTGGTCATCTATCAGACCTTATTATTGGTCAAAAAGCTAAAGTTATGGCTTTACATAATGAAAATAAAGCACTAAGAAGACGCTTGCTTGATATGGGCATAACTAAAGATGTTGTAATTTCAGTTAAAAAGATTGCTCCTATGGGAGACCCTGTCGACATAGAACTTAGGGGTTATGAACTATGCTTAAGATTAAGCGACATGCAAAACATTGATGTGGAGGTTATAGAATAATGAAAATTGCACTTATTGGAAATCAAAACAGTGGCAAAACTTCTCTATTCAATCTCTTAACTGGCTCAAATCAAAAAATTGGAAACTGGCCAGGAGTAACAGTTGAAAAGAAATCTGGCTATATTAAAAAAACTGAACACGAGTTAATTGATTTGCCGGGTATATATTCACTCTCTCCTTACACAAACGAAGAAAAAATTTCAAGAAACTTTTTACTTGAAGAAAAACCTGACTTAATTATTAATATTATTGACGCAACAAGCATTGAAAGAAGTTTGTACTTAACTACCCAACTTATGGAACTTGATTGTAAAATTATTGTTGCTCTTAATATGTGTGATTTACTTGAAAAGAAAGGTTTAACCATTAATGAAGAAGTTTTATCAAAACAACTTGGTGTTGATGTTTTAAAAATTTCTGCTCTTAAGAAAAAAGGTATTAATGAGTTAGTAGATTTTATAAATAAAGAAAACTTTACTAAAAAAAGTAAACAAATTTATGAACCTACTATTGAAGAAGCAATAACTGAAGTTTCTAAAAATTTAAAAACTGATAATAAAAGATTTATTAGTGTTAAACTTTTAGAACAAGATGAAGATTTTGCAAACAAAAATTTAAATAATGCTAAAGTTTCAAAAAACATAAAAAAAATTGAAGAAAAATATTCTTTAGATACCGAACAAATTATAGCAAGTCAAAGATATAACTTTGTTGAAAAAGTTAAAAAAGCTTGTGTAATTGAATCTCCTAAAAAGCAAACAATAACAGATAAACTTGATAAAGTATTTTTAAACAAATGGTTAGCAATACCAATATTTGTTGGCATTATGGCTTTAATTTATTACTTATCCGTTGGTATTGTTGGTACATATACTGTTGATTTAGTTGATGCTGGTGTTACTTGGGTTTCAGATAATGTTTCTACCCTACTTACAAATTGGGGAGCAAGCGATTGGGCTATAAGTTTAATGTGCGACGGTATGATTGCTGGTATGGGAGCCGTTTTAACTTTTGTACCACAACTTATAATTTTATTTATTTGCATTAGCTTACTTGAAACAACCGGATATATGAGCAGAATATCTTTCTTCTTTGATAAAATATTTAAAAAATTTGGCTTAAGTGGTAAATCACTTATTCCATTTATCTTAGGTGCAGGTTGCTCTGTTCCTGCAATTATGACAACAAGAACCATTGAAGATGAAAACGAAAAGAAAGCAACCATCATGTTAACACCATTTATACCTTGCTCTGCTAAGTTGCCTATTATTGCTTTATTTGCAACTTACTTCTTTGCTCACTCTTGGCTTGTAACAGCATCTTTATATTTACTTTCTATTGTAATTATTATAATTAGTGCAATTTTGCTTAGAAAATTTATCTACAAAGGTAAAAGCAACACATTTATTAGTGAACTTCCAGAATATAAACTACCAAGTTTTAGATATGTTGCAAGAGATGTTTTTGAAAAAAGCTGGTCTTTTATTAAAAGAGCTGGAACAGTTATTTTAATGTGTTCTATAATAATTTGGCTTTTAGTTTCATTTGACTGGACCTTTACTTACGGCGTTGATGTAAACGATAGTATTTTGGCTGATATTGGTAATTGCCTTGCATGGATATTCTACCCTGTTGTTGGAGAATACAACTGGGCTGTAACTGTTAGCGCAATTCAAGGTTTAGTAGCAAAAGAACAAGTTATTTCAAGTATGGCAGTTATTGCTGGACTTGCTGAAGAAGTTACTGAAGGCGCTTTAATTTTTAGTTCCACTGGTATTTTTGGTTTCTTCAATCCAGTTTCAGCTTATGCATTTATGGTTTTCAACCTTTTCTCTGCCCCTTGCTTTGGTGCAATTGGTGCAATGCATAGAGAATTTGGCAGTGCAAAGAAAACTTGGTTTGCTGTTTTATTCCAAACAGGTATGGCTTGGGTACTTGCAGTAATAATTAATCTTGTTGGTTCATTAATTATGCTTTTATAATTAAAGGAGGATAAAAAAATGATAGCTGATATTTTAATTGTAATTTTTGTTGTTTTAATTATTGGTCTTATAATTTTCTTTAACATAAGAGCAAAATTAAAAGGTGAAAGCCATTGTTCAAAATGTCCTTATGCAAAGAGTTGTTGCAAGGATAAAAATCAAAAATCTTGCTGTGAAGAAAATAAAAATTTGGAAAACCAACAAAAATAAAAATTTATACAAAGAAAGATATTTTAAAGTATCTTTCTTTTTTTGTATAAAAAAAGAACTACACATATGAAGTATAGTTCTTTTTATACATTAAAAAGCTTTTAATTCTTTAATTTCTATATTATCACCATATATACAATAATTTTTAAAGTTTTGTTCTACTAATTTATTTAAAAATTTACCCAACTTATTTGGATATTCAAACAATGTAATGTTAAATTTATCTTTTTGAGTTTTTCCAAATGCAAGTGCTTTAACAAAATCATTTTCATTATAAAATATAGCAAGTTTTGGTTTTTCTGAAGACATATCAATATTTTTATCTTTAAGAATTGAATAAATTCTTTCAAAACCAATTGAAAAACCTACAGCAGGAACAGAAGATCCGGTAAACTTACCTACTAAATTATCATATCTTCCACCACCACCAACAGAACAGTGATATTCTTCACTTTGAATTTCAAAAACAGCACCAGTATAATAACCTTGACCTCTAACTAAAGATAAATCAAATTCTATACCATACTTTCCTTCTGCTAAAGTTTTTACAGAATTGATAATATAATTAAGTTGTTCTAATTCTGGCATATCTTTGCAAATAGAAGCCAATTCATCAACTTCTTCTGGTAAGTTTTCTACCAAAGAACAAAGTTTATCAATTGCGCCACCATTAAATCCTTTTTCTGTAAGTTCTGTTCTTATTCCGTCACTGCCAATTTTATCCATTTTATCAAAAGTAATACAAACAGAATCTAATTGTTCTTTTTCAAAGCCAAAAGAAAGTAAAACTTGTTTTAAAATTCTTCTATCGTTAATTCTAATTTTAAATTTTGATAAACCAATATTAAGTAAAGCATTTGCTGTTGTGTCAATAAGTTCAACTTCACAATTAGGGTTGCTTGAGCCAAGTATATCAATATCGCATTGAACAAACTCTCTATCTCTACCTTTTTGTGGGCGTTCTGCCCTATAAACTCTATCTATTTGAATACATTTAAATACTGCAGGTAAGTTTGCTTTATTGTTAGAATAAAACCTTGTTAAAGGTAAAGTTAAATCATATCTCAAGCCAAGGTCTGCAAGGTTGTTATAATCTTTGTTTTCTAAACAAGAGGTTAGTTTATCTCCTCTTTTTAAAACCTTAAAAATTAGGTTTAAATTATCTCCCCCATCACTTTTATCAAGATTTTCTGCATCTTCTAATATTGGAGTATAAATTCTTGTATACCCTTGAGATTTATATGTTTGCAAAATTTTAGATTGTAAAAAATCTCTTAATTCTGCTTGATTTGGTAAATAATCGTTTGTTCCTTTTACTGGAGTTGTTTTCATTTTTTAATCATTTCCTCTTTAAATAAGTATAAATAAATATTAACATAAAAAACTTATTAATTCAACTAATTAATTTAGTTGATTATTTTTTGTTAAAATAATAAACTTATAAAAGTTTTTAAATTAAGGATATTTATAATGACTTTACCACTAATTTATGTAGGATTAACATTAATTTTAATGTTAATTTCAATTGTATGTGATTGGAAAATTAAAATTAAAAATATTAACCTTTCTTTATACTGGATAATTTTACTTATCAGTGCTGTTTTTTGTTTAATTTTCGGCTTCTGCAATTTTTCAGATGTTTTTAATTTGTTTATAAATAACTCTGCTATAAATCCATTAAAAATTTTAATTATTTTTATATCTCTTACAACTCTTTCTGTCTTACTTGATGAAATTGGATTTTTTAAATATTTAGCTCACCTTGTTTTACACAAAGCAAAAACAAGCCAAACAAAACTTTTTATTTGTTTTTATTTAATAATTTCATTACTAACAATTGTAACTTCTAATGATATTATTATTTTAACATTTACCCCTTTTATTTGTTATTTTGCAAAGCAAGCAGAAATTGACCCTACCCCTTATATTGTTTCTGAGTTTGTTGCCGCAAATACTTGGAGTACTTTTTTAATTATTGGCAACCCTACCAACATTTACTTAGCAACATCTTTTAATATCAATTTTGTTGATTATTTTTTAAATATGGCTTTACCAACACTTTGTGCAAGTTCAGTATCTTTTCTTCTTTTATTTTTAATTTTTAGAAAAAAATTAAAACAACCAATAGAAATTCACGAAGACACAACAAAAATTACAATGAACAAAACATACCTTACAATTGGACTTATCGGCTTAAGCTCTTGTATTGTTTTGATGGCTATATCTTCTTATATAAATATTGAAATGTGGTATATACCACTATTTTGCTCTTTTGCAACATTTATAGCTTGTTACATTTCAACATTGGTTGATAAAAGAAGAAAAAGAAATTTTTTAGTTAGGGCTCTTAAAAAAGCACCTTATAGTTTAATACCCTTTTTGCTATCAATGTCTATAATAATTTTGGTTTTAAATAATTGTGGCTTTATAAATATTTTTGCAGGTTTTATTGATGGTAAAAATATAATTTTAATTGGGATCATATCTTTTGTACTTGCCAATATAATAAATAACATACCTATGACAATGTTCTTTGCTTCTGTATTTCAAAATTGTGCATTGTTGAGTTCTTCTATGATATATTCAAGCATTATGGCATCTAATATTTGTGCATTCTTTACCCCAATTGGTGCCTTGGCAGGTATTATGTTTATGAAAATTTTAAAGCAAAATAAAATAAAATTTTCATATGGTAAATTTATAGCGTATGGAACAATAATTGCAATACCTACTCTTTTAACAGGATTAGGATTAATTTACCTATTATAAAAATTTGGTAATAAATTAACAAATTTAGTAAATAAATAATATATATTTTTATATAAAAAAAATTTTAAAAATTTTTTAAAAATATTTAAATTTTTTATTGACTTTTATTCAACAGTTTGTTAATATTACAAAGCGTTAATTGATTTATTCAATTATTGCCATATATTCCTCGATAGCTCAATGGTAGAGCACTCGGCTGTTAACCGATAGGTTGTTGGTTCGAATCCGACTCGAGGAGCCAGCTTAAAAGCAGCAGTAAAATGCTGCTTTTTTGTTAGATTTTTACAAATATTTACAAATAAGGTTTTAAGTATGAGTTACACAAAAATTCAAGCAAACAGAATAAATTTTATGAGAGCAAATCAAAACGAAGATTTTGCATTTAACACTGGCAGCAACGAAATTTTTATTTCTGCTCCACACGGAGTTCCACAACTACGACTTGGCAAAAATAAAGTTGCTGAAATAGGTAGTTTAGCCGCTGCCCTATTTTTAAAAGAAAAACACGATACTTATTTTATTGCAAAAACAAAAAATAATTTTGATGATGCAAATTTTGATATTGACTGCCCATACAAAAGAAAAATTAACGAAGTATTTAATAATAGAGAAACAAAATATTTGCTTGATTTTCATGGCTTAGCACCATATAGAGAATGTGATGTTAATTTAGGAACTCACTTAGGAAAAAATATAGAAACTGACCCACAATTGTTTGATGATTTAATAAAAATATTGCAAGAAAACAATTTTAAAGTAGAAATTGACCAACCTTTTATGGGTGGAAAGAATACCGTTTCTGGCTATATAAAAAATTTACATAACGATGCATGGACTATTCAAGTTGAAATAAATTGCAAAATTACAAATAACAAAGAAAATTATGATAAGTTTGAAAAATTATTAAACTGCTTTTCTACTTGGCTTGAAAATTTAATAGATAAAAACAATATGAATAATCAAATTTAACAAAAAAAGAGTGTAATTTTAATACACTCTTTTTTATTTTTTAAACTAATTCTTTTAATTTATTTAAATATCTATTTAATACTTTAAAAGCTTTTTCAAATGGCTCTGGTGTTGATAAATCAACTTTTACAATTTTAAGCAAAGATACAGGATCTTTTGTACAACCACTACTTAAAAACTTTTTATAATCTTCAACTGTTATAACTTTGTTTTTTAAGTTTTCTACAATGTTTATAGCACTAATTAAACCTGTAGCATATTTATACACATAAAAAGCAGTATAAAAATGTGGTATTCTGCTCCATTCGTATTTTACACAATCTAAAACTTTTACTTTGCTACCAAAATATTTTTTAACCAAAGAAAGATATGTGTTATTTAATACTTTGCTTGATAATGGCTTGTTTTCTTCTACCATAGTATGAATTTTACTTTCAAAATCTGCAAACATAGTTTGTCTAAATACAGTTGCATGAAAACGAGATAAAAATTCATTAATGTAAAAAAGTTGTTCTTCTTTAACATCTGTATTATTAAGCATAAAGTCATTTAATAAAGTTTCATTTACAGTAGATGCAATTTCTGCCAAGAAGATTGTATAATTTGCATTATATAAACTTTGATTTTGGTTTGAATAAACTGTATGCATTGCATGGCCAAGCTCGTGAGCAAGGGTTGAAATATCATCAAAGTTACCATTAAAGTTTGTTAATACAACCGGAGATTTACCATATGCACCTGTTTGATATGCACCATTGTGTTTGTTTTCGTTTGGAAAGACATCAATTTTATTATTATCTTTCATTTGCTTTAAACCATTAATATAATCTTCACCTAACAAACTTAATGCAGAACAAACTATGTCAAAACCTTTTTCGTAAGTATATTTCTTTTTAGATTTTAATGGGTTAAAATAAACATCACTAATTTTAAAAGTTTTAAATTTTAGCAATTGTTGCTTTAACTCAAAATACTTATGTTCTAATTTTAAGTTCTTTTTAACAGAATCTAAAAGCATATTATAAACACTTGAATCAACTTCTTCATAAAATAAAGCACTATCTAAAGCAGTTTTAAATTTTCTGGCTGTGGCATAAAATATATCTTTTTTAACACTACCAAGATAATTAGAAGTTAAAAAGTTGTTAAATCTACCAAAAGCTGAGTGAAGTTCTATATAAGCATTTTCTCTTAAAACTTCGTCTTTATCTCTTAAGTATATACTTGCCAAGTTTTGATTCATAGGCAATAACTTGCCTTTTTTATTTGTTATCTTATTAAATTTTAAATCTCCATTTTCAAAGTGAGAAAAATTTAAATTAAAATTTCTTGAAAAGCTTGAAACTTTAGATAATAGTTCTTCGCAATCTTCTGATAAGGTATGTTCTTTTTCTTTTATAATATCTTTTAAAATTTTACTATAATTTTTAAAATCATTA
>JAFQFI010000012.1 GCA_017398655.1 Clostridia bacterium | reverse complement strand
ACTAACAATTGTAAAATCCACTTTTACTAAATCTTTGGTAAATTTTTCTGTAACCATTTTACCATAACTTGTTATTTGCCTTGAACCTACAATAGCAAAACAATCTGTTTTTAATAAATTTTTATTACCCTTATAATACAAAACATATGGTGGTGTATCTATATTTTTAAGAGTAATTGGATATTCTTTTGAGTTATAAGTTATATAATCTATATTTTTTTCTTTAAGATTTTTTAATATATCTTCTATACATTTTTCATTTGCCTGATTTTTTAATATAGAATATTCTTCTTCTGTAATTATAGTTAATATACTTTCTCTTTTATTTATTAAGTTTTTAATATTAAAAATTTCAGTTATATCTTCAAAAATATCTAAAAGTTTTTCTTTTTTTCTGTATGTTAAAAAATCAAAGCTATCTAACCATAATATAATTTCTTTTTCTGTAATCATTTCTTCCATTTTCTTTAACTTTTATATAAGCAAAAAAATTGTTATTGCCTATATCCAATATTTTTCATCTAAACTTCTATAATTAATTGCTTCAAATATATGTTCTTGTTTTATTTGTTCACTACCATCTAAATCGGCAATAGTTCTTGCAACCTTTAGTATTCTATTGTATGCTCTTGCAGTTAATTTTAAATTATCAAAAGCAAGTTGTAACATATGATTGCTTTCTTCATCAAGCTTACAATATTTTTTTATCATAGAGTTTGTCATTTTACTGTTGCTATATATTTTTTGCCCTTCATATCTATTTGTTTGTATTTCTCTTGCTTTATCTACTCTTTTTTTTATTTCAGAAGAACTCTCTTCTTTTATTTCTCCACTTATATCTTGATATGTAACGCTATCAACTTCTATATACATGTCAATTCTATCCATTAATGGACCACTAAGTTTGCTTAAGTATTTATGAATTTGATTAGGACTGCATTTACATTGTTTTTGTGTGGAGCCATAATTTCCACAAGGACAAGGATTCATACTTGCTATTAAAATAAAATTTGCAGGATATTCAATTGTTTGAGCATTTCTTGAAACTGTTATTGTTCCATCTTCCAAAGATTGTCTAAGTGCCTCAATAGTTTGCCTTGAATATTCTGGCATTTCATCTAAAAACAACACTCCATTATGTGCCAAACTAATTTCCCCGGGCTTTGCACTTCTTCCACCACCAGTTAAAGCTACAGTTGTTGCTGTATGATGTGGAGTTCTAAATGGACGCTCTGTTAAAATACCAACAGATTTATCAAGTGTACCAGAAATACTATGAATTTTTGTTACCTCCAATGCTTCATCAAATGTCATATCAGGTAGAATTGTAGGAAAAGCCCTTGCAAGCATTGTTTTGCCACTGCCCGGAGGTCCAATCATTAAAACATTATGACCACCTGCTGCAGAAATTTCTAAAGCTCTTTTTGCACTTGATTGACCTTTTATTTGGCTAAAATCACTTATAACTTTGGTTTTTGACTTTATATACGAATATGTTAAACTTTCAACTTTGTTTAAAGATTTTTCTCCGTTTAAAAATAAAGTTAACTCTTTTAAATTTTTAACGGCATACACATCTATGCCTTCTATAAAACTTGCTTCGTTTGCATTATCAAAAGGTATGACTACTTTTTTAATACCTAAATTTCTTGCAGTGATTAACATAGGCAACACGCCTTTAATTTGGCGTAAAGTTCCATCTAAAGACAATTCTCCAATAAAAGAAAATTCATCTAAAAACTCTTTTTTTGCCTTTATTTGATTTGTTGCAGATAACACACCAACACAAATTGGTAAATCATAATATGAACCCTCTTTTTTTGTATCTGCTGGAGCAAGGTTAATAACCACTTTATCAACTGGAAAAGTAAATCCCTGATTTTTAAGTGCTGGTATTACCCTTTGTTTAGATTCTTTTATAGCAGTATCGGCAAGACCAACAATCTCATAAGATGGAAGCCCACGATTAATATCTATTTCTACTTTTACTAAATAACCATCAAGACCAACTAAGCCAAGTGAGTTTATAATTGAAAGCATAAAAATACCCATTATCCCTTTATAAATAAATTATATATATTTTTTCAAATTAAACCAAACATTTTATTTGTATTTAAACTTAATTTTAAACAAAACAAAAAAAAGCCCATTCTTTATTGAATAGGACTTAATTTTTTATCGATAAAAAATTGATAATATATACTTATATAAAATTATCTTTGTTCTTTAATATTTGTAGCTTTACCTGAAAGATCACGAAGATAGAATAATTTTGCTCTTCTTACTTTACCCTTTTTCAAAACTTCGATTTTATCGATTTTTGGGCTGTGTAATGCAAATGTTCTTTCAACGCCAACACCAAAAGAAACGCGTCTAACAGTGAAAGTTTCTCTTACTCCACCATTTTTTCTTGCGATAACAGTGCCTTCATAACCTTGAATTCTTTCTTTGTTGCCTTCTTTAATTTTATAATAAACTTTGACAGTGTCGCCAATGCCAAATTCAGGAACATTATCTTTTACACTTTCTTTTTCAATAACATCAATAAGGTTCATTTTTAATGCCTCCATTCCAAAATTGCAAGTAATAATATCATAACTTAGACAAAATTGCAAGTGTTTTTTTGCTTAGTTTTTAAACTTAACAAAATTATTTTTGCCTTTTGATAAAATCGGGTTGTTTGATATATCAAAAGTTGATTTTATGTCTGTTATAACAATATTATCGACTTTTACTCCGTTGTTTTGTATAAGTTGTCTTGCTTGTGAAGTAGATTTTGTAAAACCACTTTTCATAAGCATTTCAATTATAGATAAATTTGTTTCTTCTACAACAATTTCGTTTATTTGTTGAGGAAGTGCTCCACTTGCTATTTGCAAGTATTTTTGCTCTGCTTGTTCAATTGCTTTATCGCCGTGATACATTGAAACAATTTCTCTTGCGTAAACAAAATGGGCTTTTCTAATATCCTCTTTAATTAGATTTTCGTAAAAATCACTTTTAAGGTCGGTAGTTAAATTAAAATAAGTTAAAAGAACATTATCAGGTACTTTCATACACTTTTGAAACATTACATCTGCCGGTTCATCAATGCCAATGTAATTATCCAAACTCTTACTCATTTTTTCTTTGCCATCAAGTCCTACTAAAAGAGGAAAAGTTATAACTTCTTGTGGTTCTTGATTATAATCTTTTTGAAGTTGTCTACCAACTAAAAGATTAAAAGTTTGGTCTGTTCCACCAATTTCTATATCTGCGTTAATTGCCACAGAATCATAACCTTGCATCAAAGGATATAAAAATTCGTGCATACCAATTGGAGTTTTATCTTTGTATCTTAAAGCAAAATCATCACGCTCTAACATTTGAGCAACGGTATATTTGCCTGCAAGAGTTAAAACATCGCTAAATTGTAATTTTGATAACCAAGAACTATTGTATTCAATTCTTGTTAAATCTGGGTCTAAAATTTTTGTAACTTGCTTATAATAAGTTTTACCACTATCTCTTGTTTGCTCATAAGTCAAACTTGGTCTTGTTTTATTTTTACCACTTGGGTCGCCAATCATAGCAGTGTAATCGCCAATAATAAAAACAATTTCGTGCCCTAATTCTTGAAACTTTTTAAATTGTCTAAGAGGAACGGTATGTCCTAAATGCAAATCTGGTCTTGATGGATCACAACCAAACTTAATTACAAGTTTTTTACCACTTTTAAGTTTCTTTTCAAGTCCTTCATAAGAATAAACGCTAACTGCCTTCTTTTTTAAATATTCCAAAAAATTGTCAATTTGCTGTAGTTTTTGTTTATCATCACTCATCGAATTTCTACTCTCCTTTTATTTAAAATTTTTATTTTTTATCAAAAATTAATTAAAATATATTTTTTAGATAATTAATTTGATAATCATTAATATCTCCTATTATTTCTATACAATCAAATCTAATTGACACTTTATCAAGCAAATGATTGTATTTTAAATAAGAAATAGCAGTATTTTTTATTTTATTTATTTTCTTATAATTTATTGCTTCTCTTGGCAAACCAAATTTCGCCGACCCTCTGGTCTTTACCTCTATAAATAGCAGAGTTTCGCCTTCTTTAGCAATAATATCAATTTCTCCAATTTTATTTCTAAAATTAGTTTTTATAATATTAATTTTTTGTTCAGATAAGTATTTACAAGCTAATTTTTCACCAATATTACCAGTAATTTTATTAAATTCCATTTTCTAAAATTCCTTTTTTAAATGGTTTAAATTATAAAAATGAAAGTAAAAAATTAATTAATAAAATTTTTAATAAATGAATCTCTATGTATTTCACATTTACCAAATTGTTTTAAAGCTGTAATATGGTCTTTTGTTCCATAGCCCTTATGTTTTTCAAAACTATAATTAGGATATTTTTCTGCTAAAGATATCATTAATCTATCTCTAAACTCTTTTGCTAAGATAGATGCAGCAGCAATGTTATAACTTTTAGCATCACCCTTAATTATGTTTTCTTGCATAGTACTTGTATTTATTTTTACAGCATCTATTAAAACAACATAAGGTGGGTTTTTAAGTCCATTTAGGGCTTTTTCCATACCAAGTTTGGTTGCATTTAAAATATTTATTTCATCTATTGTTTTTTCATCTATGGGTACTATGCAATAATCAATAGCAGTAGAAATTATTTTTTCATATAATTCTGCTCTCTTTTTTGCAGATAATTTTTTACTATCGTTAATACCCTCTATAATTTTATCACTTTCAAGTGGCATAATTACACAAGCACATACAACAGGACCTGCCAACGGACCTCTCCCTGCTTCATCAATGCCAGCAACTAAGCCAAAATCTTTATATTTATTTTCGTATTCGAACATTAAAAATACCTACTTAATTTAGAAAATTTAAATTAATCTAAAACTATTTTACCTAATCTGCCTTTTCTAAAATCGTCTAAAATTAAAGTTGCACATCTATCATAATCAAGTTCTCCTTGTTTTAATAAGCATTTACGCTTTAAACAGATATCATCAAAAATTTCTATAATCTCTTGATTTTGTTTAATAGTTATTTCATATCTATCTTCTAATGCTTTTTTATTAATTTTTACAAGGTCTTTTATAAAATAGAATGCTAAGTCGGTAATATCTAAAACATTATCTTTAATACTGCCAATATATGCTAAATTTTTTGCTGTTTTTTCGTTTTCAAAACTTGGCCAAAGAGTTCCCGGGGTATCAAGTAAAACTAAGCAATCATCAACAGCAACCCATTGTTTACCTTTTGTAACACCCGGTTTATTACCTGTTGTAGTTTTTGCTTTTTTACAAAAGTTATTGATTAAAGTGCTTTTTCCTACATTTGGAACACCAACAACCATTGCTTTAATTGAATAACTTAACCCTTTTGCTTTGTTTTGTTCAAATTTATCTTTTAATAAAAGTTTGGCTTTATCGTAAAGAATTTTAGTTGAATTTGATTCTACGCTATTAATACTTATGGCAATAGAGTTATCTTTTGTAAGCATTTTTTTAAATTTATCTAAATTTCTTTCATCAACTAAGTCACTTTTATTTAAAACATAAATAATTTTTTTATTTTTTGCTAAATTAGATAATTTTGGATTTAAACAAGATAAAGGAGCACGAGCATCAAGACAATAAAAAATTAAATCAACATTTTTGATTTCTTTTTCCATTTCTCTTAAAGCTTTTGTCATATGACCCGGAAACCATTGAATTGGTGGCATAATTTTAAACTCTCCTTTTACTTGATATTTTATTAATTGTTATCCTTTAACAAATCTGGACGCCTTTCCTGAGTTATTTTTAAAGATTGCTCTTTTCTCCATTTAGCAATTTCTTGATGATTGCCATTAAGTAAAACTTCTGGTACAGATTTATCCATAAATACGCTTGGTCTTGTATACTGAGGATATTCAAGCAAATTATTGCTAAAACTTTCTTCACTTGTTGTTTCGTTATTACCCAAAACACTTGGTATATATCTTGCAATACTATCTACCAAGACCATTGCAGGTATTTCTCCACCCGTTAAAACATAATCCCCAATAGAAATTTCTTCATCTACACACATATCAATTATTCTTTGATCAATACCTTCGTAATGACCACAAAGTAAAATAAGATGATTATAATTTTTAGCCATAAATTCAACTTTATTTTGTTTTAATAATTCTCCTTTAGGAGAAAGATAAACAACATAACTATCCTTTGTTTTAACGGCATTAATAGCATCATATAGTGGTTGTGGAGTCATAATCATACCAGCACCACCACCATAAGAATAATCATCACAACGCTTATTATTATCTTTAGAATAATCTCTTATATTTGTAACCTTTATAGAAATTAAATTGTTTTTTTGAGCACGAGCCAATATGCTGTGATTTAATGCATCAAACATTTCAGGAAAAAGTGTTAATATGTCTATTTTCATATTAATACCTCATCAAGTTTGTTTTTAAATACAACAATTTTCTTTTCTTTAATATCTACTTCTTTTAAAACAGATTTTAAGAAAGGAAAACTTCTTATAGCCCCACCCAAAAGAATATTGATTATGTCTGCAGAACCGTATTTTTCAACGCTTTCTACATATCCTACAATATTTCCGTTTTCGTCAACAACACAACAATCTTCAAGGTCTGAAATAAAATATTCATCATCACTTGATGATGCTTCAGCTAAAGATTTTTCTGCAAGTAAAACTTTATTTCTAAGCAATTCTGCAGCATTTCTATCTGTTAAGCCATCAACTGTAATAAAAGCATATTTTCCAGAAAATCTTATTTTTAAAATTTTATAAAGAGTATCTTGTATATAAAACTCTTTTAGGTTCTTTAAAAAATCAAGGTCGGATGTAAAACATTCTACCTTAATTTCTCCTTTTATTCCTTGTGGTTTTAAAACCTTTGCAATTTCAATTTTTTGCATTTTATTCTCGCTTTTTTGATTGCAAATAATAAAAATTAATTACTTAATTTTTAAAATGTATTTTTTTGTTTCTTTATATGCTGCTGAGTGCAAAATTGATCTAATTGCTTGTGCAACTTTACCATTTTTACCAATGACTTTACCTGTATCTTGTTCAGCAACACTTACTTCAAGAACAACAACTTTTTCTTCTTCTCTTGAAGTTACATTAACTGCATCTTTGTCTTCGACAAGATTTTGCACAATATATTTAACAAGTTCTTCCATCATTTTGTCTACCCCTTTTAAAAGAAATTAAGCTATTTTTTTATTAGTTTTTAGCTTCTTTCTTTTTAGGTGTAACTTTTTTGCTTGTATATGGTTTTGCATTTTCTACAACACCAGCTTTAACAAGTAATGTTCTTGCTGTTTCTGTTGGTTGTGCACCATTTTTAATCCAAGTTAATGTTTTTTCTTTATCGATTTTAAGTTCATTTTCCTTTAATGGATTGAAATATCCTAAATTTTCGATAACTTTGCCATCACGAGAACTTCTTGCATCTGCAACAACTACTCTATAGAATGGACTTTTTTTGTCTCCTAATCTTGTAAGTCTGATTTTAACTGACATTTTTGTTTTCTCCCTTTATTTATTTTTCTTTTATGTTTAAAAATTTTTATTAAAAAAAATTTATAAAAAACTAATTAAATTTTGACAACGAACTAAAATCTAAAGTTTTTCATTCCACCATTTTTCATTTGTTTCATCATCATTTTTGATTGTTCAAATTGCTTTAATAAACGGTTAACATCTTGAATTTGTGTTCCACTACCATCAGCAATTCTTCTTTTTTGACTACCCTTAATCAAATCAGGGTTTCTTCTTTCCTTTTTGGTCATACTTTGGATAATAGCTTTATTTTTATCAAGTTCCTTTTCATCAATACTTACGCCTTTAAGTTTGTTTCCAAGACCCGGAATCATACCTAAAAGATCGTTTATATTGCCCATTTTATTAATGTTTTCCATTTGAGCTAAGTAATCTTCAAATGTAAAGCTATTTTCTTTAAATTTCTTTTCAAGTTTCTTTGCTTCTTCTTCACTAACAGCATTTTTTGCTTTTTCAATTAAAGTTAAAACATCACCCATACCTAAAATTCTTGAAGCCATTCTATCTGGGTGGAAAGGTTCGATATCTCCTAACTTTTCACCAATGCCACAAAATTTTATAGGTTTTTTAACAACTTCACAAATAGATAAAGCAGCACCACCACGAGTATCACCATCAAGTTTTGTTAAAACTACACCAGTAATATCAAGTGCTTGATTGAATTGTTCTGCAACATTAACCGATTCTTGACCATTCATTGAGTCAACAACAAGTAAGATTTCTGTAGGTTTAATTTCCTTTTTTAAATCCCTTAATTCGTCCATTAACTCTTCATTAATTGACAATCTACCGGCAGTATCTACAATAACTGTGTCATAAAGTTTTTTGTTTGCATATTCAATTGCTTGTTTGCAAGTTTTTGTAGGATTTTGTGTACCCTTTTCAAAAACTTCTACATTAGCTGTTTTCCCAACAACTTGAAGTTGGCTAATAGCTGCTGGTCTATAAATATCGCAAGCAACCAACATTGGTTTTTTACCTTGGCTTTTTAATAAACTTGCAAGTTTGCCACACATTGTTGTTTTACCAGAACCTTGCAAACCACAAAGCATAATAACTGTTGGAAGTGATGAAGATACGCCAAGTTTTGAGTTTGTGTTGCCCATTAAAGCAATAAGTTCTTCATTAACAATTTTTATAACTTGTTGACCCGGAGTTAAACTATTTAAAACTTGTTGACCAAGAGCTTTTTCTGAAACTCTATTTATAAAACTTTTTGCAACTAAAAAGTTTACATCGGCTTCAAGTAATGCAACTCTAACTTCCCTCATTGCCTCTTTGATTTCAAGTTCGGTAAGTTTTCCTCGTTTTGTAAGATGAGAAAAAATATGGTTTAATCTTAATGACAAATTTGAAAACATTCCCATATTACAATACCTCCAAAATTTCGTTTAATTTGGCTTCTATAAATTTTTTGTCTAAATTTTGTTTTTTTAGTTCTTCAATAGAAACCGAAACATTTTTTTTAATACTTTCCAACTTATTAAGCAACCCTAATTTGTTTTCGTATTCTTCCAAAGTTTTAAAGGTGCGTTTTAATAAATCATTTACAGCTTGCCTTGTTGAGTTATATTCTACAGCAAGTTCCGAAATTGATAGATTGTTATCTAAAAAATCTTTCAACATTTTTTGTTGTTTTTGTGTTAAAAGGTTTTTATAAAGTTCCGACAACAAACTAAGTTTTAAATTTGCTTCTAACTCCATTTAAAAGCCACCTTTAATATTTTATTGTAAAGTAAAAATACTTTACAAATAGTATTATACTTATTTTATGTGTTGTGTCAATACTTTTTTAAAAAAAATTTCTAAATTTTTGCTATTATAACCCTTTATTTATGCTGAATTTACAAATAATTTAAAAATATTTGATTCTTAATTTTTTATAAATATTTTAATAACTTATCTTTGCTTTTTTATAATAAAAAATGGATTAAGAAATCAATTTCTTAATCCATTAAAGTTTTTTTATAAAATTCCATCAACAAAAGAGTTTGCATCAAATTCTTCAAGGTCGTTTACACCTTCACCCACACCTACAAAGTATACAGGTGTTTTAATTTCTTTTAAAATTGGAAAAATTATTCCACCACGGCTTGTTCCATCAAGTTTTGTTAATACAATACCGTCAATACCAATAGCATCTTTAAAAGCATTAACTTGAACTAAAGAATTTTGACCAATAGTTGCGTCAACAACAATTAAGTTTAGTTTCATTGCATCTGGCCATTCTCTATCTTCAATACGATTGATTTTCTTTAATTCTTCCATCAAATTTACTTTTGTATGAAGACGACCAGCAGTATCTACAATTAACACATCAGTTTTCTTTGCTTTTGCACTTGCAATGCCATCATAAACAACAGCAGAAGCATCTGCACCTTCTTGATGTTTTACAATTTTAACATCAACTTTTTTTGCCCATTCTGTAAGTTGTTCTGTAGCAGCAGCCCTGAAAGTATCTCCGGCAACAAGAGTAACACTTTTACCCTTTTGTTTAAAATAATTTGCAAGTTTACCAATAGTTGTTGTTTTACCAACACCATTAACACCCACAATTGTTATAATTAAAGGATATTCATATTCTTGTTTTTGGCAATCAGCTAAAATATCTTTTAAAATATCTTTTAATTCTTCTCTTGCCTTTTCTTGTTTAATAATATTTTTTTCTCTTACTGTATCTTTTAATTTTGCAATAATATTTTGAGAAGTTATTGCCCCCATATCAGAATTTATTAAAGCAAATTCTAAGTCATCATAAAACTCTGCATCAATATCTCCACCACGAAAAACTGCATTAAGTTTATTAATAAGAGAATCTCTTGTCTTTTTTAATCCGTTTTTAATTTTAGCAAACAAACCCATAATTTGTTGTAATCCTTTTGTTTATTTTGTTTTTTTAATACAGCAACTGCAGTTTTAAGCAGTCACTGTATCATTATCATTTTCTGATTGTCCCTCTTTAGAGTTTTTAATTGCATCACTAAGTTTAACAGAAACAATTTTACTTACACCTTTTTCTTCCATAGTTACACCATATAAAGAATCTGCAAGCATCATTGTTGGTTTTCTGTGAGTGATAACAATAAATTGAGTTTCTTTAGAGAAATTCTTTAAGTATTGAGCAAATCTTGATACATTTGTATCGTCAAGAGCTGCTTCAATTTCGTCTAATAAGCAAAATGGCATTGGACGAAGTTTTAATATAGCAAATAAAATTGCAATAGCAGTTAAAGCTTTTTCACCACCACTTAACAATGTTATACTTTGAAGTTTTTTGCCCGGTGGTTCTGCAACAATTTCAACACCAGCTTGAAGTGGGTCTTCTGATTCTGTTAACTCTAATTTTGCATTTCCACCACCAAATAATTCACGGAAAACTTTTGAGAAGTTTGCTTGAATTTTTGTAAATTCGGTTTCAAAACGAGTAATCATTTCTGTTGCCAAATCTTTAATAATTTTAATTAAATCTTCTTTTGCAGTAGATAAATCTTCTGCTTGAGCACTTAATGCTTCATATCTTTCAAGCAAATCTTTGCAATCTTCAATAGCATTAACATTAATATAACCAAGTTTTGAAATATCTCTTTTTATTTTGTTAATTTGAGTCATACCCTCTTTAATATCAAACTCTTCTTGTTTAAATGGTAAGCAAGAAGCGTATGTTAACTCATAATCTTCAAAAATCTTTTCTTGCATTGCTTCAATATCTGTATCAACTTTTGCAAGAGCCATTTCTTGTTGATATTTCTTTTCTTGAACAACATTAATTTCTGCCATTAAACGAGATT
>JAFQFI010000011.1 GCA_017398655.1 Clostridia bacterium | reverse complement strand
TTTTAAATTTATCTAAAGTTTCTTTTACTTTACTTGCTAAAACACAATCTGCATTTTCAGAGTAAAAAATTGCTACTGATTTATTCATTTTTTCTCCTTTTTGTTACGCGCGACTTCACCATTTTAGCACAACTATATTTCAAAACCAAACATTTTTTAATATTTTTTTACAAAATTATTTATTTTTAATATTTTTGAAAATTTAATTATTGATTTAACATCCAATCAATATACACGCCAAAACCTTTTGTTGGGTCATTTATAAAAACATGAGTAATTGCACCTATTAACTTGCCATTTTGTAAAATTGGACTTCCACTCATTCCTTGAACAATACCACCAGTTCTTGATATCAAATTTTGATCAATTACCCTAACCACCATACTTTTATCGTTAGAATAATTTTGATAATTTGTTTTAATAATTTCTATATCAAAAGTTTCTACTTTATTTCCATCTATACAACATTTAATTTGGGCTTTGCCGGGTTTAACCATAACCCTACTGCCAATTTCAACTTCATCTAAATTTTTTAAAAGATTACTTTCGTTATTTATTTCTCCAAAAACACCATAATTATTGTTTTTTTCTACAATTCCCTGTTCGTTTTTTCCTTGCATAAATAATCCTCTAATTTCTCCGGGATTTCCAGCAGTACCTTTATTTACCCCCAAAACAGAACAATTATAAATTTTCCCCTCTTTTAAACCAATTATTGCCTTTGTATCACTGTCACATATTGGATGCCCTAATGCGCCAAACCTATTATTTGAATTGATATATGTTAATGTTCCAACACCAGAAGCATCGTCTCTCACCCATACCCCCAATTTATATTTTTCACTTTTAACATCATAACAAGGTTTTATCTTTGTAGTAAATTCTTTATTTTTTCTTATGCCTTTTATATTTAACTCTTTATTAATATTTTCTTCTTTATTAACAATTTCAGATACACTTGCTACATTTTCTATTGTTTCATTTTCTATTTGCGTTATAACATCCCCAATCTGCAGTTTATCTTCTGTTAAAACATCTCTTACCCCATCTAAAGTAAAAACCGGACTACTACCAACAACCAACACCCCTTCTGTTTTTAACACCAAACCAACGGCAACACCCCCAACCAACACTTTATCATTATTTATTACTTTTACCTTTTGCGTTTTTATTGGTATTAAATTAAATAAATTAAATTGTACTTCTGGTTGATAATTGTTATTTTTATTATTAATTGTTTCTATTGCTAAATTATCTTTCAATTTTAATGATATAAAAGGACCAAAAACTTTGCTTTTTTCAATCTCAGCCAGCTCAGTTGATGTTAATACTGCATTATTACTAAAATCAACAATCTTTGAAAAAGGTATATTTACAAAAATAAATAATGCTATTACAAAAAAATTGAATATTAAAAAAACAATTAATCTTTTATTTGTTTTTTTTGATTTCATAATATATTTAGTTTATTAAATAACAAATAAAATATGTAAAAAAGAGTTTAGAAAAAAATGTAATTTCTAAACTCTAAACAAATTATTAAAATTAATATTATAAATTATTTTTATATACTAAACACCTATTTCTTAGTTCTTTTGCATGATTTATTGATGCATCACTGTTTTCTAAGCCACCAGACAACCTTGAAATTTCATTTAAACAGCTTTCTTCGTCAAGAAGCATTGCTTCAACAATTGTATTTGAATCTACAACTTTTTTTGTTATTTTTATATTATTATCTGCCATAGCACAAATTTGAGGCAAATGAGATACCGACATAACCTGATGTTTATTTGCTATATTTGCCAATTTACATGCAACCTTATAACCCATATCACCACTTATTCCTGTATCAATTTCGTCAAAAACCATTGATGAAATATTATCATTTTCAGCTAAAATATTTTTTAAACCTAACATAAATCTACTTGCTTCACCACCGGATATAATTTCACTTAATGGTTTTAAAGATTGACCTGCATTAGCAGAAAATAAAAATCTTACTTCATCACAACCAGTTTGAGTTATATTACTTTCAAAATTATCTAATGAAGGGAATTTATTAAACTCAACAGCAAACTTGGAGTTTTTCATGCCCAAATCGCTCAATTGCTTTAAAACTTGTTGTTCAAAATTTTTTGAAACAGATTCTCTTTTTTGACGGATTTCTTTTGCAAACTCATAAAGTTCATTTAATATTTGCTCTTTTTCTTTTAAAGATTTTTTCAATAAATCTTTACTATTTGTTATAGTATCATACTCAGTTTTTATTTTTTCTAAAAAGCAAAGTATTTCTTTAATCGTAGAACCATACTTCTTCTTTAACAATTTTATTTTATCAAGTCGCTCATCAATTAAATCAAATTCACTTTGATTAAAATTAGATTCGCTTTGTTTTTGCTTTAAAATCTCTAAAATATCAATTAATTCAAACTTAGAATTTTGTAACCTTTCGGTTAAAGACAATAAATCCGAATCAAATTTAGAAACATTATTTAAAAAATTATATGATTTTTTAATACCATTAATAATCGATGTCTGTCCATCAATTTCTGAAATAGCAGAATTAATAGAGTCGTGAATTTTTTCAAAATTAATCATGGCAACTTTTTTTTGTTGCAACTCCTCATCTTCACCAATTATAAGTTTTGCATCTTCAATTTCGTTTATTTGATAACTTAACAAATCAAGCATTCTTTCCTGATTTTCTGTAGAACCATTAAGTTTTTTTATTTTTAATTGTACCTCTTTTAAAGTTGAAAGCTTATCTTGATACTTTACAAATAAATCTTTTTCTTTAATAAAAGAATCTATAATTTCTAAATGATATTTATCTTTTAGTAAATGCTGATGTTCGTGTTGCCCATGAATATCAATCAAAAAAGAAGTTAAATTTTTTAACATTGATGTAGTTATTGTAACTCCATTAACCTTTATATCATTTTTACCATCAACAGTTGCTTTGCGTGATATTAAAATCTCATTATCAAATTCAATATCATATTCGTTCATTAAATTTTTTACATTTTCAGAAAAAGGAGTTAAAAACATGGCCTTAACTTTCATAAAAGTTTGCCCTTGTTTTATTAAAGATTTTAAAACCTTTCCACCTACAACAAAATTTAATGCATCAATAATAATACTTTTGCCAGCACCAGTTTCACCAGACAAAACATTTAATTTTGGCAAAAATTCTATATTAAGATTATCTATTAATGCTACATTTTGAATTTCTAAATTTTTTAACATAATATGTACCTACTAAAATATATCAAATTTCAATAAAAAAAACAACCTATAAATAAGGTTGTTTAAATAAATTTAGTAAACTAAACATTTTAAGAGTTAATAATATTTTCCAATCTATTTAACGCATATTCAGATTCTTCATTATTAGAAAAAATTATCATAACAGTATCGTCGCCATTTACACAGCCCATAACATCTTCTAAATTAAACTTATCAATTATTGAACATATTGAAGAAGCCATCCCTTTCAGAGTGCGAACAATAACAAAGTTTTTAATTGTTTTTAATGAAATAACAGCTTCCTTTAGTAAAAATATGTATTTGTTAGATGCTTGACTATTTGTATCAGCAAAAGCGTATTTATATTTACCTGTTTCATTTGATAATATTTTAATCAAACCAAGTTCTTTTATATCTCTACTAACAGTTGCTTGGGTTACATCAAAATTAAGTTCTCTCAATTTTAAAACCAAATCTTCTTGTGTATCAACTTCATAAGTAGATATTATCTCCAAAATTTTAGATTGCCTTGCTGACCTTGCCATAACAAATACCTCTTTAACAATTGTATAAATTTTTAATATCGACAACTTGATTATACAATTTTATAAATATTTATGCAAGATTGTTTGTATAATTATGCATATATATTATTTATATTTATGCAAAACGACTAATAAAAATTAATTACTCATTTGTATAATTATAAGAATTATAATTATTTATTTTTTACCCTTTTACTTTTAAAATTTAATTTAAAAAAACATTTAATAAAAGATATTATTTTTGCACTCTTTTTTACCAATTTTAAAGAATTTTTTAAAGCATAATTTTTAGCTATTGCCTTTAAAAGTACTGTTATTCCAGCTATTAAAGCACTTATAATTGCACCCAAAATTATGTTAACTTTTAAGAAACCTATTTGAGAAGCACATATAATTGTAATTATTGTGCCACTTACTCCACACAAAATACCACTTATATCTCCTACTACATCACATAAAATTGATGAAACTTTATCTGAGTTTTTTATTAAATTTAAACATTTATTATATAAATTTTTAT
>JAFQFI010000010.1 GCA_017398655.1 Clostridia bacterium | reverse complement strand
TTTTCTTTTCTGCTATTTTGGCTTTTTATTCTCTTTTCAAGCTTTTTAATTAAGTTTTCATTTTTTACAGAATCTTCTTTTGCTTTTGCAAGTTTTTCTTCTTTTGTTAATTTTTTAGATTTATCTTTCTTTTTGTCAAAGAACATTTCCAAATCTTTTTTCTTTTTCTTTTTTTTATCGTTTGGCTCTAAGCCCAATGCTGTTTTAGATTTTTCTAATTCTGCATCAAGATTACATTCTGCATTTAATCTTCTTAATCTTTTCTTTTGCGAATTTTTAATTTTATTTAATTGCTTTTCTTGTTTCTTTGCTTGTTTTTCTTGTTTTTCTCTTTGCTTCTTTTTTGCTTTGTTTTCTGGGTTTTCAAATCTTGAAGCATCTAAGTTAACATCAACATTTTTACCTTGAAAATCTTTAAACTCTTTTATTTCGTCAAACATTCTTAAGCTATCTGGCTCAAAAACTTCTTCTGCTGTAAGATAATTTTCTTTGTTAACACGCCTATCATATTTTATATCTAAAATATTTTGAAATTCTGCATGTTTTTGGTCGCTTAACAAACCTTCGTCTTCGTTTGTTCTGGTTAAGCCCTTTGGCTTTTGATAAACTTCTACTAAAAATGATTTTAAATTTTCTTTAGTATTTGCCTTTTCTACTGTTTGACTTAACTCAAAAGGACATGTCATTTGAACATCTAAAACTTTTTTATAAACTCTAAAGTTTGTGTTGTCGCTTAAATCTTTTTTAGTAACTTGTTCTTCTAAAGTTTTTATTAAAACATTGTTTAATGTATTTTCTAATTTTGGAGAAGTTGCAAGTTTGTTTATTTCTTTTTGCCCAGCAACTTTTTGGCTGTAAGAAGCTGTTACTTTTTTACCAAAGTCACCTTCTTTGTTCAAATAATTTAAAGAAGCAACCAATGCTTTTTGGTTAACAGCACTTGCCAAACTATTTGCCATTTGTTTTGTCATTTCAGCTTTTGCTTTAGATACCAAAATGTTATTTATATTAACATCTTCTTCTTTCCAACTCTTTCCATAATCATCAGGATTTGCTTTAATGCCAAACTTATAAAAAATTTCTCTTAAAGGCACTGGTTTTTGGTTAAAATATGTTAATTTAAAAAGCAATGTTTCATAATCTTCTCTATGGTTCATATTTTCTATATAAATATTTTCTACCAAAAACAATTCTGCTTTGTCTTTATCTACTGTTAATAAAAAATTAAGTTGACCAAACTTAGACATATATGTTCTTAATTGATAAACATCTTTGCCAGCCCTATCAATTGCCCTTTCTGTCACTCTTATTATTAATTTTGGAACAACAATAAGTTCTTTTGTTGTGTAATAATCTATAACATATTTACCATGATGGTCGTGATAACCAATTCTACCAATGTCCATACAATGACGCTTAGTTTCTTCATGATATTGTTGTAATAAATTTTCGCCCAGTTTAGTGCGAGGGTTTAAATCTACATATACATTGTAGTTATGTTTATGTGTTTTATAATCAATGGTTTTTTCTTCAATAGGCATAGTTTATATTCCTTTTTTTATAAAGTATCCTTAAAACTTTCTAATTTAGATTTTTTATAAATTCTTAAATACAAATCACTTGATTTTACTGGTGCTAAAGAATTTAAAAATTTAAGTAATTTAGCATCAAAACCAATTATTTTATATCTTTTCTTTTTGGCAATATATTTTACAATTTTTTTAGCCATTTTTTCGCTTGATGTACTAAACTTATTTAAGATACTTTCTGTTTTTTCATCAAGAACAGGTTTTACATTATCTTTGTTTTTAAATAAATTTGTTTTTGTTGTTCCCGGCAAATAAGTACCAATAAAAAAGTTTTTGTGTTCTTCACTTGAAACAATTTTTGAAAAACTTGTTAAAGCACTTTTACTTGCACTGTAATAACTTGCTCCCGGTAACGCACAAATTGCTGAAACGCTGGCAATATTTATTATTCCACTGTTTTTATTTTTTCTAAAATCATTACAAAAAGTTTTGTAGCCGTTTACACAAGAAAAAAAGTTTGTGTTAAATATTCTTTCAATATCCTTATCTTCTACTTTATCTGCTTTTTGAAATGGTAAAATTGTTCCTGCGTTATTTATTAAAAGCGAACAATTTTTATTTTTTACAAAATTGTATATCTTATTCCAATCTTCTTTTATTGAAACATCTGCCAAGCAATATTCAAAATCTTTTTGATTATTTTCTAATAAAGAATTTTTAAATTCTATTAACTTATTTTCGTTTCTCGCAACGCCAATAACTTTGCAATTATACTTAGAAATAAGAATTTTTGTTATTTCTTTGCCAATGCCACTTGAAGCCCCTGTTACAATAACAACCTTATTATATAGCCAATTTTTCATAGTATTATTATAACAAATATATGCTTAAATTTCAATTATTTATTATATATTTAACATTTGCTAACAAATAAGAAAAGAGTAAAATAAATACTTTATAATATATTAAATTTATACTTTTATTTTTTTAATAAATTTAGTATAATATGCTTTGAAATTAATATTAAAGGAAATTACAAAATGAAATTAGGTGTTGTTGGTTTACCAAATGTTGGAAAAAGTACATTGTTTAATGCTATAACCCAAGCAGGAGCAGAAAGTGCAAATTATCCTTTTTGTACAATAGAACCAAATATTGGAATTGTTGATGTTCCAGACGAAAGATTAAATGTTTTAACAAAACTTTATAACGCACAAAAAACAACTCCTGCTCAAATAGAATTTGTTGATATAGCAGGTCTTGTAAGGGGTGCAAGCAAGGGCGAAGGTTTAGGAAACAAATTTTTAAGCCATATAAGAGAAGTTGATGCAATTGTTCATGTTGTGCGCTGTTTTGAAGATGATAAAATTATTCATGTTGACGGTAAAGTAGACCCAAAAAGAGATATTGAAACAATTAACTTAGAACTTATTTTGGCTGACCTTGAAAGCATTGTTAAATATCAAGAAAAAGAAGCAAAATTAGTTAAAAGTGGTGCTGGATCTAAAGAACATTTAGATTTACTTAACAAAATTAAAACAACTTTAGAAGAAGAAAAACCAGTAAGAACATTATCTTTAAATGAAGAACAAAAAGAATATGTTAACGGATTATTTTTATTAACAACAAAACCAGTAATTTATGTGGCAAACATTTCTGAAAATGATTTATCAAAAGATTATGACACAATGCCCCTTGTTAAATCTGTGCAAGAAATTGCAAAACAAGAGAACTCTGATGTTTTGGTTTTAAGTTGTAAAATAGAAGAAGAATTAATTGGTCTTGATGTAGAAGAAAGAGAATTATTTAAAGAAGAACTTGGTCTAAAATCAAGTGGTTTAGAAAAACTTATTGTTACAAGTTATAACACTCTTGGTCTTATGAGCTATTTAACTGCAGGAGAAAAAGAAGTAAGAGCTTGGACAATTGTTAAAGGAACAAAAGCTCCACAAGCGGCAGGAAAAATACATACAGATTTTGAAAAAGGTTTTATAAGGGCAGATATTGTAAAGTATGAAGACCTTATATTACTTGGTAGTTATAATGCTGCAAAAGAAAAAGGAAAAGTTGCTTCTGTTGGTAAAGATTATGTAATGCAAGATGGAGATGTTGTATTATTTAAGTTTAATGTTTAATATTTTTAAAAAACAAAAAAGACGCAAAATTTTGCGTCTTTTATTTTTTATATATTTCTTTATCTATCTGTTATTCAGCAATTTTAGAAACAACAAAATTACCATATGCATCTTCAACACTTTGGTAACCTTCTGCAACAAAATTCATTTGTGGGTTTTCTGAATTGCTGTGTGATGGGTCGTATTCTCTAAACTTTCCACCTTTTACAATAATTTTTGCATCTTGGTTATTTGCATCGAAAGCATTTAACAAATATCTATAATCATTGTAAGTTGATAATTGTCGTATAGTAAAAAATCCCCCATCAATATTTGCTGTTGCATTGTTAATTACATAAACAGCAGACACATTTCCGTTAAAAGTACCATTTTTTATTGTAACAACAGCATTGTCTCTTACATCAACAGCATAACAATCATTCATTTTTGCAGTTAACTTACCATTGCCAGTAATTGTTAAATTACCATTTTCTTGAACAGAAATTAATGACCAAGTATCAACGCCATCAGTGTCATCCCAAATATCAACTGTGTTATTAGAAATTGTAAAACCAGCCAAATCAATTGTGAGTTCTTTTAAAACTGTAAGTTGATCTGTTAATTCAATATTATCTGTTAAAACAATTTTACTTTTGTCTGCAGATTGAGAAACAGCTTGTTGTAATTGTGCTTCTGTTGAAACATAAATATTTGTATCTACCGGTGGTTTATCTCCACAACCAACAAGAGCAAGAACTCCAACAAGAATAATGCTTAAGCAAGCAAAAAACTTTGATAATTTTTTCATAATAAAATACCCCTTATATATTTATTATTTACATTATATATTTTATATTACTATTGTGTCAATAAAATTTTAGTAGTTTTCTACTAAGTAAACATATTTTAGTAATTTTCTACTAATATTATATTATGGAAAATAAAATAGCTTCTCGTATTTATGAACTAAGAAAACAAATAAATTTATCACAAAGCGAACTTGCAAAAAATATAGGGGCTTCTCAAAAAGCCATTGATTTTTGGGAAAAGGGAATTAACGAACCAAAAGCCAGTTATATAATTTCTTTAGCAAAGTTCTTTGATGTTTCTGCTGATTTTTTATTGGGACTTGAAGATTAAATATAAAAACTTGTTAATAAAAAAGACATACTTTATTGTATGTCTTTTTATTTTTTTTAAAGATTTATATTTTTATAAAATTATTTATTGTCAACTTTTGCCATATAAGCAATAAGGTCAACAACTTTGTTGCTGTAACCCCATTCATTGTCATA
>JAFQFI010000009.1 GCA_017398655.1 Clostridia bacterium | reverse complement strand
TATATATATTTCAACTGTTTGGAAAGGTATGGATTATGCTTTAAAATTCTATCCTGTTTATCCAAACGCAGAAAATCAAACAAGTGATTTTACTCCAATTATTTTAAGTTATGGCGCACAAGTATATATGATTTATACTCAAAGCCAAGAAGATGATTATACTGTTGTTTCAACTTATCTTTGCAATGCTGTTAACTCTACTCCTATTGCAGGTAGTAATTTTACAATTAGATTAAGAGGTCACAGTTTTAGTGGTTGGAATAGAGCAGATTTGGTTGAAGAAAATGGCTCTCAAAACTTAATTGTTTCTGATGAGAAAATTCAAAACCAAACTCCATTTACTGTAAACTCTCAATTTAATAGTGTTGCTGCAAAATGGCTTGTAAATCTTTATGATGTTACATACTACTTAAATGGTGGTGTTTATGACGGAAGTTCAGATGTTAGAGTTATTGAAGATGTTCCATTTGGCTCAACAATTACTCTTATTTCTGACCAAGCTTTAACAAGAGAAGATTTCTGGTTTGAAGGTTGGAGTTTAAAATCTTCTGGACAAAATCAAACAATTGATTTTTCATACAATGGCGAAGAAGTTGTTGTTGAAAAAGACATTCAACTTTATGCTGTTTGGTCACAAAAATATTACATTAATTTATATGCTGATATTACAAGAGAAACTTCTGCAAGAATTACTGTTGATAGAGACGGTACATATGATTTGACTGGTGCAGAAATTTCTGGTTTTACATTTACAAAATTTAATACTACTACTTTAGGTGATGGTACAGAATATGTTGTTGGTACAAACTTAATTTATGGTTTGGAAGAAAATACTAACCTTTATGCTATGTGGTTTAATGTTTCTTTTGCTGATGGCAATGACAACAACTATGGTGTAACAGGTACAACTCCTAATAGTTTTTCTGTAACTTATGGTGCTTCATTTACATTACCTGCAAACCCTTATACTTGCTATCCATATTACAAATTTAATAACTGGAATTATGGTTCAGAAATTGGTCTTGATTTCTTTACTGCAAATGAAGAATCTACTTCTTTTGCTATGACTCAAGCAAATGTTAATAAAGATATTCAATTTGTTGCTGATTGGCTTTATAAAAACATTAAACTTAATGTTTATACAAACCAAAACAAAACAAAATTACACTATTCAAAAATAATTGATGTTAATAAGTATGAAGTAGAAACCTTATATCAAGCTAATGCTCAATTCCCATCAATTGAAAACAAAGAAATTGATTACTTTACAGATGGAACAACTGCATTCTTTACTGTTGCAGATGTAAGTGGAAATAAAGTTGAAATTTCAATACCAAAACCTCAAGAAGGTATGACTTTTGACTCAAGTAGTGATGCTTATATTTATAACATTTATCCAATGTGGAAGCTTACAGCTCAATTCTTAGGAAATAATCGTAGTTCTGATCAAGAAATTAAATACATTTCTGCTGTTTATTCAGATGTTAACGAAAATGGAAAGATTGAACTTTCAGAAATTAGCACAGAGTACATTTTTGAGTTAATTGAAAATCCTTTTGTTTTTGAAAACAGAAGTTTTGTTGGTTGGGCAACAACTAACAATGCAACAGAAGGAGATTCTGCTGGTACAGAAGTATCTTTAACAAGAGATGTTGTTTATTATGCTATTTGGGAATTTAAAAACTTTACTATTCAATTTAGTGATACTCAAAATACATTTACAAATGGTACATTTATGTACAACGAAGTTAAAACTTTAATTGATTGTGGTTTCCCAGAAGATTTAACCGGTTATGTAACTAATTATTATGATGCTACTGCTGGTTATTATAAAAACTTTGTTGGCTTTACTTATAATAATGGCGAAGAAAGATTATTTATTAAACCTACTGATGAATTAACTTTTGCTTCTTTAATAGATGGTGGTTTTATTGCAAATGATGAATTTGCAAGTGACAATACAATTGTTTTAACTGCTGCTTGGGAAGAACAAGTTTATACTATTACAGTTGATTTGCTTGGTGGTTCTTTACAAGATTTATCATTGCTTAATGGTATAGATGTACAATACTTATTTGATAATGATGAACAAACTTATAAACTTAAATATACTGTTAAATATAGCGAAGTAAAATCATCTTCTAACGGTTTATCATTAATTTATGATAGCTTATCAAAAGATAAATTTAGATTTAATGGTTTTGCTCCTACAGATACTTCTGTAAGTATGGTTATTGCTCCGGGTGCTGCAAGTGGAGAATATATTTATAAATATGCTTCAGATGCTCAAACATTTAATGCTACTGCTGGAGATGTTATTAATGTTGTATGGCAAGAAGTATACTCTTTGGCATTTAACGCTAATGGTGCAAACGGACAAATAGATGGTCAATCTGCAGATGCTATTAATGGTAGTTCTACTTTTACTATTCCTGCAGATACAAATGTTATAGTTTATCCATACGCTGGTGTAACTTTTGTTGGCTGGTGGTTTACAAATGATGTTAATGATATTAAACAAAACTTAGCATCATTATATACATGGGGTGACTCTGTTGTTGTTAATAGTCAAGTAATGAGCAAATATGGTGTAGAAAATATTGTTACATTGTATGCTGTATGGCAAACAACAGTTACTTTCCAAACAGAACTTCAAGGGGTTACTGTTACTGGATACCACACTCCTGCTGGAGATGTTGAAACTGGTCTTACATATTTTACAGATATTTTCTACTGTGGTGACAATGTAACTGCAGATGTATTGCTTTCTTATTACTTTACTATTAGTAGCGATGGTTATCAATTTAGTGGTTGGCAAAAAGATGGCGTTTTAATTAATGAAATTACAATTACTCAACCTGTAACATTAACTGCAAGTTGGGGAAACTCTTATATTAGTATTTATTTAAAAAATTATGATGGTAATGATTTTGCAAATGCTTCTGGAGAAGTAACTCCTGTTGAATTTGAAATTCTTTATGATCCATCTGTTTCTATTGACTTAAATAATTACTATAAAGAAGAAGCTGGTAGTTCTTCTTTACCAGCAAGATTTGGTTATGAATTTATTGGTTGGAAGGTTGGCCTTACAAATACTGTAGTTTCTGCAAGCAAAGTTGGCGAACTTACTATTTATAATTCAACAAATAAATTTGCATTGCCAAATTCAAGCATAACACTTTATGCTGTATACAAAATTGCACAAGTTAGAGTTGTATATGATATTAACAATGAAGGTGCAACAAATAATGAAGGCGAATCAAACAAAATTGTTGAAGGTCTTGAATATAACACTGCTTATAAAATAACAGGTGCTGATTATACTCTTGATTATCATAAAATTGTTGCTTGGACTTATGTTGACGAACAAGGAAATACTTTAGAAAGTGAAGTTGGCGAATCTGTTTCTTTATTAAAAGAATATGGTGTTGTTCAAGCTGTAAGTGGAGAATATATTTTAACTCTTTCTGCTAAATGGGAAAGAATTTCTCACACAGTTCAAATTAATTTAGGTTCAGGATTATTCTTTAACACTGGTTTAGATGAAGAAAATCCATTACCAAGTTTCTATGGTGTTGATGATCGCATTATCGGTTATGAGTATGATGTAGATAAAATTATTCTTGAAGTATATGAAGGTAACATATCTGAAGGTTATGGATTTAAAGTTCCGGGTACAGAATATGTTAGTCATACAGAATTATTTGAAGTAGTTTCTTATTCTGATAGAAACGGAAATTCTTATTATTTTGACACACTTTATTCTGTAACAGAAGATGTTACTTTAAATGCAGATTGGGTAAGAATTGTAGAAATTCATGTTTACAAAAACCTTGGCGATAGTAAAGATGAAATTGTTTTCCGTGCTCAACTTAACAGCAATTTGGATTTATCTATAAAGAATAATGCTCCTCATATTAATGAAACAGCAATTACATTTACAGATGATAATTATAATTTAATTTCTTATAATTCAAATGCTTTAGGCACAGGTAAAGGTTATTCTATTGAAGCTGGTTTTGTAGTATTAAATGCAACAAACTTTACTATTAAAACTACTTATAAAATGGATTTATTCTGTCAATGGCAAGGTGATCCAATTTCTATTACTATTGATTATAATGATACTACTGAAGAAGAAAATGAAACACATTTAATTATTCAAAATGATACATTAAAATATGGTAATGAAGTTGATTTAACACAATACATACCAACATCTCGTGTTGACGGAAATATGGGTTATGA
The DNA here is from genome assembly GCA_017398655.1 of Clostridia bacterium. Lineage (GTDB taxonomy): Bacteria > Bacillota > Clostridia > Christensenellales > UBA1242 > UBA7862. The sequence goes on along the minus strand of JAFQFI010000009.1, from coordinate 1,900 downwards.
ATTTGCTTCATTTGCAGACGAATTTTCTAATCTTTATTATGGTGAAAATTTAATATTTAAAACAGGAGAATTAGATTTCCAAGAAAGCTATGTTCTTTCTGTAAACTGGAAAGCAAAACAATTTGTTTTGACTTATGAATTGCCATCAGCTTTATACAATGGCGATATGTCAGATTTCATTGAAACTCCAGATCCAGATTCTGGTGTAGTAGGTGGAGGAAAAACTGAAGATGAATCTGAAGTTGAAGCTTTAGATGATTTACCAGAAACAGAACCTATTGTAGACCGTTCTAAATTCTCTAAGATGGTTGAATATGGTTCTACCGTAACATTAATTGATTCTACATTAATTATTAATACAACAAATAATGAAGAATTCCCAATTCTTGTATTTGATGGTTATGAATCAAGTGTTACTATTAATAACTCTAATAAAATTAATTCAAACTTCACAATGCCTGCATCTGATGTATTATTAACAGGTTTATGGAAGAGTAGAAACTTTATGCTTGTTATTAATGCTGGTGAAGGTCGTTTTGAAGATGGAACTAACACAAAATCTTTAACAGGATTTGATTTTAGCCAAGAAGTAGAATTATCTATTGAAGATGCTCCTATTAGAGATGGTTATACTCTTCAATATAAATATGATTACTTCTATGAAGAATCTGCTGGTAGTTTTACAAAAACTAAATTAATTGCTCCGGGAGATGACTTTAACTTTACTTTATATAACAGTACTGCAGAAGATGATGGTACAGGTGAACCGGGTCTTGCTGGTGATCTTGCCTATATTTGGGACGAAGAGCTTGAATCTTTTGTTATAAACTTAACTGCTGTTTGGACTCCTATTCAATATGTTGTTGTATTTGATAAAAATACACCAAGCACACAAAATGGTTATGAAGTAAATGCTTCTGGCTCTGTTGAAGGTTCTATAGCTGATATTGTATTCACTTATGACCAAGCACAAGATATTTCAAGTTGCAAATATTCATTAATTGGTTGGACATTAATTGGTTGGAATACTCAAGCAGACGGACAAGGTTCTACAGTATTAATTTCTAAAACAGGACAAACATTAGTTAATAACTTAACAACTGTTGCTGGAACTTCTGTTACTCTTTATGCAATGTGGCAACAAAATGAATATACCTTAACTTTTGAAGATTTATCTGGTGAAAATACAGGTGCTAATGCAATTGAAAGTCAAGATATTTTATTTGATAGTATTTTTGTATTAGATGATTTAATTTTTACAGCTAAACCTATTGTTGCTTTAACATTTGATTTAGATGAAGGTGTTTATAAAGAGTTTGTTGGTTGGAGATATATCTATAACGGAAATCTTTCTGACAGAATTTATACCAACGACCAAGAAATTTTATTTGCTTTGGCTGCAAATAGTGGTTTTGTTGGTAATGTTGAAGATTTAGAAGATAATGTTGTTGCTTTAAGAGCAGAATGGCAAGAAGTTAGTTATGATCTTGTTCTTGATTTAAAAGGTGCTACATATAGCAATACAAGAAATAAATTTGATTATACATTTAACTCTGATACAAGAACATTTAATATTATAATTTCTGTAAAATACAGTGATTTGTCTAATGGTTCTGGTATCGATTTAACAGCAGAAGGCATTGAATTTAATTCAAGCAAAATAGTTTATGACTATGCTTTTGCTGGTTGGTCAAAAGAAAGTAATGTAAACACATTACACTTTGCTGATGGAGAAAATATTAAATTTGAAGGTTTAACTAAAGAACAATTAGACCCAACACAAGAAAATATTTTTAAAGTTTATGCAATGTTTGATATTTATAAAGTTACCGTTAATGGTAATGGTGGAACAGTTATTGCTGATAAAGAATCAGAAATTGCTGCTCAAAAATGGAGTGTA